>CAZKNH010000014.1:0-51186 GCA_964553875.1 uncultured Gammaproteobacteria bacterium
GTGTTGCTTGCGGGCGCGTGCTCGGTCAATCCCGCGACCGGGGAGCGGCAGCTCTCGCTGATCTCCGAGCAGCAGGAGATCGCGATCGGCGGCGAGGCGGCCGGACAGGTGGCCCAGCAGATCGGCCTCGTCGAGCACGAGGCATTGCAACGGTACGTCGAGGACGTCGGTCGGAGGCTCGCGGCCGTGAGCGAGCGACCCGACTTGCCGTGGCAGTTTCGCGTCGTCGACGATCCGACGCCCAATGCGTTCGCGCTGCCGGGCGGGTATATCTTCGTCACGCGCGGCCTCGCGACGCTCCTGACGACGGAGGCCCAGCTCGCCGCCGTGCTCGGTCACGAGATCGGCCACGTGACCGCGCGGCACTCGGTCGCGCAGATGAGCCGCGCGCAGCTCGCACAGCTCGGTCTGGGCCTCGGCATGGTGCTGTCGCCCGACATCGCGCAGCTCGGCGATCTGCTCGGCAGCGGGCTGCAGCTTCTGTTTCTGAAGTACGGCAGGGACGACGAGCGTCAGTCGGACGAGCTCGGTTTCCGCTACATGCTCGAGACGGGCTACGACGTCGAGCAGGTCGACGACGTGTTCCGCGCGCTGCTCGCCGCGGGCGAGCAGGCCGGCGCGAGCCCGCTGCCCAGCTGGTTGTCCAGCCATCCGACCGAGGCGGAGCGCATTCGAAATGCGGAGGCGCGGGTCGCGGCACTGGGGAGCCCGCCTGCGGAGCTGCGTGTCGAGCGCGACGCTTACCTCGACGCCATCGACGGCACGATCTACGGTGCGAATCCCCGGCACGGGTTCTTCCGCGACGACTGGTTCTATCACCCTGAGCTGATCTTCCGTTTCCGTATCCCGGAGGCGTGGCAGCGGCAGAACCTGACGAATGCCGTCGTCGGCGTGAGTCCGGAGCGCGACGCCGCCGTCGAGCTCACGATCGTTCCGGTCGCGTCGCCCGCGGACGCGGCGCGCGGGTTCTTCGAGAACCAGAACGTGCAGCTCGTCGGCAGCGCGCGCACGGAGCTGAACGGAAAGCCTGCGATCGTCAGCGAGTTCCGCGCACAGGCGCAAGGCGGCGTCGTGCGCGGCTACGTCGCGCATATCGCGCATGGCGAGGCGGTCTATCAGCTCGTCGGGTACGCGCCCGAGCAGGCGTTCGGTGCCCGGGCGGCCGTGCTCGAGCAGATCGTCGGCAGCTTCTCGGACGTGCGCGATCCCGACGTGCTGAACGTTCAACCGAAACGCATCGAGATCGTGGAGCTGCCGCGCGCGATGACGATCGACGAGTTCGCACGAGAGTTTCCGTCCGAGATTTCGAACGACGAGCTCGCGCTGATCAACCAGGTCTCGCCAGGCGACAGCATGCCCGCCGGCACGCGCGTGAAGCGGGTCGTCGCGGGCTGATCGGATCGTTCCGTCGTTCCTTTTCTAGAGGCGATAGACCGCGGCCGAGTCGTCGCCGCCGCGAGCCTCGTCGAACGGGGCGGCGTTCTCGAAGCGCTCGGGGACGACGTCGACGACGAGCGCCTCGTTCTCGGTATCGAGCCGTACGGACTCGGCCGGAACCACGTAGCGGCTCTTCGGCATGCCGAGCGCGCCCGTGCCGATCGACAACACGAAGTAGCGCGCCCGCTCGAGCTTCGCATCGAGCAGCACGTCTTCGAGCGTGCCGAGTCTCGCGCCGCCGGCGTCGAGCACCGTGTAGTCCTCGAGGCTCCTGGCCGATATCACCGCCGACATTCTTCCGTTCATCGGAAAGCTTCCTGCGATAGTCGGGGTTGGAAGCAAGTTGCATGCCCGCGGTTGCCGCTCGCGAGGTGCCATGGCACGCTTTCTGCACCGCCTGCCGAGAAATTGGGAGAAGAATAGTGAGCACGACATCACATGCGACGGGCGTGCACGTCGCGGATCTCGATGTGTCGCGGGACGAGCCCGGGTCGAGCGTCGAGTCGGAGCACACGGCCGGCGCGCCGGAGGCGGACTTGGCGGAGACGCTCGAGCAGAACCTCCGCAAGGTTCGCGAGTACGTCGAAAAGAATCCGATCCAAAGCGCGGCGATCGCGTTCGCTGCGGGAGTCGTGCTGAGCAGTCTGCTCCGCCGGTGAGCGCGTCATCGGCGACGCCGCCGTCCGGGCGCGAAGCAAACGCGGCGCCGGACGAAGGCGGGAGCCCGGCCGGCGAGCAAGGGCCTGCCGCCGCGGCGGCGGGACTCGTGACGGGGGCGCTGGAGCTCACCCGCGACGTCGTCGCGCTCGCCGCCGCCGAGCTCAGGCTCGCGGCGTTGAGCGGCGTGACGATGCTCATGCTCGTGATCGTCACCGCGGCGCTGATCGTCGTCGCGTGGACCTTCATCGCCGCTGTCGCCGCGTACGTGCTCGTTCAGCTCGGCTTGCCGTGGCCCGCGGCGGGCCTGCTCGTCGCGGCGGTGCACGGCGGCGCCGCGTATCTGCTGTGGCGAACCGTCGTGCGTCTCTCTCGTTCGCTGACTCTGCCGGAGCTCAGGCGGAGCGTGCTGTCCCAAGAGGATTGATGGCGTTCTGGTTGCGATCCGAGGAGCGGCGGGTCGCGGCGCGTGGCCGCCGCGTGCGCGCGGATGTCGCCGCGCTCGACGATGCGAGGCGCCGATTCGCGAGCAGCATCAGACGCGAGCTCGCGCGGCCCAAGGTGCTGCTCGCACTCTTCGCGGCGGGCCTCGGGTTCGGCTTCGCGCGGCGCGGCGCGGCGCGTGCGGGGACGCGATCCGAGGCCGGCGTTCCCGATTCGGAGCGGACGGGACGCCTCGCCAAGCTTGTCGCCGCCGTGCTCGCGGGCGTGCGGATCTATGCAGAGGTGCGCCGCGCGGCCGGACTCGTGGAGCGGGGGGCCGCGCCGCAGCGCGACGCGGGCGGCGGGATCGGCTCAGCCGCGTTTCGACAGGATGCGTCCGACGACACGCAGCAGGATGAGGCTCACGATCGTCACGAGCACCGCGAGTAGGAGCTGACCGAGGCCGACGGCGATACCGATCGCCGAGACGAGGAGCAGCGACGCGCCGGTCGTCAGGCCCTCGATGATGCGCGACTCCCGATGCCTGAAGATCGTGCCCGCGCCGAGGAACGCGACGCCCGTCACGATCGCCTCGACGATCCGCAACGGGTCGGCCCGCAGCACCCCGGGCAACGTGTTCTCCGCGAATCGGTCGACGAGCAGATCACCGAGCCCGATCAGGAGTGCCGCCGCGGACGCGAGCAGGGCGTGCGTGCGCAGCCCCGCCGGACGATTCGCGAGCTCGCGCTCAAGCCCGACGATGCCGCCGAACGTGCCCGCGATCAGCACTTTGATCGCGATCTCGACCTGCGCGAGCCAGTTGGTCTCGAAGAGTTCCAAGCGCGAGCGACGGACTCTTGAGTTTCGCGCGGCCGGCCGCGATCAGGAGGCCTTTTCCTGCTCGTAGACGTGCAGCCGGTTGTACAGCGTGTTCAGGCTGATGCCGAGGATCTCGGCGGCCGCACGCTTGTCGCCGTCGAAATGCGCGAGCGTGCGCATGATCAGCTCGCGCTCGATCTCGCGGATCGATCGCCCGACCTGCAGACCCTCCAACCGGTTCTGCTGACCGAACGGGCTTTCGAAGCGCTCCGGCAGCACGACTTCACCGTCATCCGAGTCCGACAGGATGAACGCCCGGTGGATGACGTGCCTGAGCTCGCGTACGTTGCCGGGCCAGTGGTATGCCTCGAGGCGCTTGATCGACTTATCGGACAGCCACCGGTGCGGCCCATAGCGCTTCGCGAGCTCGCGCAGGAAGTGGTTCGCGAGCAGCGCAATGTCCTCGCGCCGCTGATGCAGCGGGGGCAGGCTGATCGGGAACACGCTGAGCCGGTAGTACAGATCCTTGCGCAGCGCCTTGTTCTGAATCGCCTCGTTCGGAACGCGGTTCGTCGCCGCGATCACGCGCGTCTCGACCGGGATTTCCTTCTCGCTGCCGACCGGCAGAACCTTCCGCGTCTCGAGCACACGCAGGAAGTGCGGCTGGAGCTCGACCGGCATCTCCGTCAGCTCGTCGAGGAACAGCGTGCCGTTGTGCGCGCGTACGAAGAAGCCGGAATGCTGGCGCGTCGCGCCGGTGAAGCTGCCTTTCTCGTGGCCGAACAGCTCGCTGCCCGCGAGCTCCCGCGACAGCGAGCCGCAATTGACGGCGACGAACTCGCCGCGGCGACGGCTCTCCCTGTGGATCGCCTCCGCGACCAGCTCCTTGCCGGTGCCCGTCTCGCCGAGGATGAGCACCGGGCTGTCGGTGCACGCGATCTTGCGGATCTGATTGTAGACCTCGTGCATCTGCGGCGATTCGCCGACGAGCAGCCCGAAGTGCAGATCCACGTCGTCCTCGTCGTACGTGCTCTGCTCGAGATCCCGCAGCAGGCTCATCAGCTCGCGGTTGTCGATCGGCTTCGTCAGGTAGGAGACGGTCGGCCCGCTCAAGTTCTTGATTTGCGACTTGATGCCCGGATGCCCCGTGATCAGGACGACTCGCTCGACCTCCAGCTTGTTCTTCGCGAGCTCGTCGAGCAGCTCGAGGCCGTTGCCGTCCGGCAGCATCAGGTCGAGCAGCAGCACGTCGGAAGGCTGGGAGTCGAGGATTCGTCTCGCGTTCGCCAGCGTATCGGCCGTACGCACTTCGTGGCCGTGCAACCGTAACATCTCGGACGCGCTGGCGACGAAATCCGGCTCGTCATCGACCAACAATACGCTTGCCATCAGTTCACCGTTCCGCTTTTTGCGTTCATCGAGAGTACGAATCTACCAGAAATCTGTCCGCGCGTTCTTCCGTCGGCAAGTGCCGAACGCGGCGTCACTATTCGGCAACAGTTCCCCCCGAGCGGCGTTCGGCATGAGGAATGCATTGGGTATCATGAGGAAACCGGCGCTTCGCGGCGGCACGCGAGCGTTCCCCGACTAAGGTACAGCACGTGGCGGAGATTGACAAAGAAACGTTCGCGGCCGCGGTCGTGCACGATTTACGCGCGCCGCTGAACGCGTGTCTCATGTCCTTGAGCCTCATAGAGCTCAAGGCGTCGCAACCGGCGGAGGTGCTGAAATCTGTCGAGGTTTTGCGCCGCAACCTCGAGCGTCAGGCGCTTTTGATCGACGATCTGGCGGACGCGCTGCAGATCGTCGGCGGCGGGCTCGAGCTCGAGCTCGAGCCCGCGGATCTCGTCGAGATCGGACGGCGTGCCGCGGAGAGCGCGGCGCCCGCTACCGGAGTCGAGATCGGCTGGGCGACGGAGCCCGGGCCGTGCCCGATCGACGCGGACTCGGAAAGGCTCGCGCGCGCGATAGGTGCACTGCTCGAGATCGTCGCGGCGGGCGGGCCGGCAGGCGGGCAGATCGCGCTCGCGCTTCGCGACGCGGACGGGCGCGTGCGGCTCGAGCTCGGTCGCGCGCATGCGACGCCGGCCGACCCCGCGGCGACGCGTCGCAAGCATCCGGTGATGCGGCTGACGGTCGCGACGGAGATCGTCGAGCGGCATGGGGGGCGGCTCGAGCTCGGCGAGGGGACGGCGGCCATCGAGTTGCCGCGACGCGCCGGGCGTCCCTCGCGATAAATCGCGGCCACGACGCTTGGCGGAGATCAGCCCTCCTGCTCGACCGGTTCCCCGGATGCGGTCCGCTGCTCGCCTTCGAAGCGCCCATCCGGGTCGGACAACACGATCTCGACCCTGCGATTGAGCTGGCGTCCGGCGTCCGTGTCGTTCGTTGCGACGGGGAATTCCTCGCCGAGCGCGCGAACCTCGATCCGGTTCGACGCGATGCCCCGCTCGACGAGCGCTTGGCGTACCGCTTCGGCCCGCTGTCTCGACAGCTCGCGGTTGTAAGCCGCGGAGCCCGACGAGTCCGTGTGGCCCTCGATCGCGATCTTTCGGTCCGGGTTCTCCTCGAGGAACCGTGCGAGACGGTCGATCGTCGTCGCGGCGCCGGGGTTGAGCTCCGCGCGGTCGAAATCGAACAGCACGTCGCTCAGCGTCAGGACCCAGCCGCGCTCCGTCTGCTCGGCTTCGAGCTCCGTAAGCTGCTGCTCGAGACTCTGCGCCTGCTCGGCGAGCTGCTGGGCGCGCTGCTCCGCTTGCTCTGCCTGCCGGGCCGTGAGCTCGAGCTCCTGCTCCCTTGCGGCGAGCGCCTGGCCGCGCTCGGCAGCGAGCTCGCTCGCACGCGCGGCCTCGCGCTCGCGGGCCTCGAGCAGCACGCGGTTACGCTCCGCTTCGCTGTTCTCGAGCTCGTCGCGGCTGCGCCGCTCGTCGACCTGGGCCTGCACGATTTGCGCATTCCGCAGCGCCGTGTAGGCCTCGTGCTCGATGATCTCGGTGTCCTCGTTCTCATCGTAAGCCTGCTCCGCGCGCGAGAGCGCGGATCGCGCCGCTTCGTAACGCGTCTGTGCGACGTCGCGGGCGAGAGGTTCCTGCTCGATTGCCTGCACGGCGGTCCGGGCTTGCTCGAGCGTCTCTATCCGCTCGGGCGGCTGGCTGCATGCGGCGAGCGCCGTCACGAGCGACAGCGTCGCCAATCGGTATCTGCTGATCATCGGGTCGTCTCCTCGGGTCGCGTCACAGGCCGCGGCCGGGCAGGGCGTCGTCCGACGCTTCCGGGCCCGGCTCGGAGCCGGGAATGGGCCCGAGTGGCTCGGACTCGCGCCGCGGCGCGGCGTCGCGCGGGGCGCGCGGCACGTCGTCCCCAAGCGAGACGTCGACGTCGCCGCCTTCCGAAAGCCCGCTGCGTTCCTGTTGCCGCTCGATCTCTCCTTCGAGCGTCGACAACGTCGCGCGAAGCTCCTCGACGGCATCCTGCGCCGACTGGCTGTCGGCGAGCGCGATCGCGTAGGCCGCATCGAGCTCGGCGTGCTCCGCGAGCCGCGCGGCGCGCTCCTCGTCGCCGTCCTCGAGCGCCTCGCGGGCCTGAAGCAGCTTCTCCCGTGCCATGTTCAGCTCGCGGTTCGCATAGCGCTGCGCGTCGGAGCGCTCCGCCTCGTCGATGCGCTGCTCGGCCTGATCGATGCTCGCGGACGGGACCGGCTGGTTGCCCGCGCAGCCCGCCGCGACCGACAGCGCCGCGAAGGCGAGCACACCCGTGACGGCCTTCGTTCCTGACATGAGATGCCTCCGCTCTGCTCTTGCGCCCGAAATGCAGTTTCCGTGCCACCGCTTTCGTGCGGGCCGCCCTCGCAGGGTTGTGCGGCGGCAACCGCGCGAGCTACAAAGCGGACATGCGCGCACGAATCGAAGGAAGCGCGGCCGGCGCCGCAGCGCCCCGCACGGTCCTGGTCGAGCTCCTGACCGTGGCGGTGCTCGCGGCCGCATTTCTCGTGATGTTCCGGGCCCGCCCCGGCTACGTCGACCTGCTGCTCGCGGTCGTGGCCGTCGGCTTCATCGTCGCCGGCCTCGGCCGAAGCCGGAGGCTCTGGGACCTGCATCGGCCGGACGCGCCCGGGGAGACGAGGCTGTTGCATGCCTCCGCGGCATCGGCCGCATTCACGCTCGTCGCGCTCGCGGGACTCTTCGCCGCGGCGTTCATCGCCGCGCCAGGCGACGGCGCAGCGGTCAGCGATCGGCTGTCGAATCCGCGGATCGTCGGGGCTTTCCTGCTGTACTTGCCGTGGGCGCTGCTCCAGCAGTTCGTGTTCCAGTTCTATCTGCTCGGCAGGCTGCTCGTTCTGCTGCCGGTCTCGGGCGCCGTCGCGATCACGGCGCTCGCGTTCTCGCTCGTGCACTTTCCGCGCGTGCCGGTCATGGTCGTCACGCTGGTGGCCGGAGCGGCGTGGGCGCTGATCTACCGACGCTACCGCGTGCTGTTGCCGCTTGCCGTATCGCACGCGCTCCTCGGTTCCGCGCTGCACTACTGGGTATTCGGCCGTGATCTGCTCGCCAACTGGCTCGGTGTGCGCTGACCCGGCGGGTACAATACTTGCCTCTGGTACGCCGTGCCGTCGGGCGAGGAGCAGCGATGTCCGAAACCGCCGTTGCCGTGGCGTTGTACGCGGGCCTCGGGCTGCTCGTCGCGCTCGTGATTTTCGCCGGCGCGTTGTGGTTCGCGAACGCGGCGCGGCGTGGGAACATGGAGTTCAAGTGGCGGCGACGGCCGCGCGCGCCGCACGAGGACTGAGCGCGACTCTCGACAGGCGATCGCGCGGCGCAGCGCCGAGACCCTTTTCCGACGAACCTTTTTGCCGACGAACAAGAACAACGAGCAACGCGATGAGGAATCACAACGATGAGTGAACCGGACGTATTGCACGAGGCCCGGGAGACGCTGAGCGACGACGTCGTGAACGGTCACCGCGCGCTTCGCTCGCTGATGGAGGAGCTCGAGGCGGTCGACTGGTACGCGCAGCGCGTCGACGCGACAAACGACTCGGAGCTCGCCGAGATCCTCGCGCATAACCGCGACGAGGAGAAGGAGCACGCGGCGATGGTGCTCGAGTGGCTGCGTCGCCGCGATCCGGTGCTCGACCGCTGCCTCCGGCAGTATCTGTTCACCGAAGGCTCGATCGTCGGCATCGAGGAGGCGCTCGAGAAAGCCGGCGAGCCCGAAGGCGCCGAGGCACGGCCAGGCCGGACCGCGCGCGGTCTCGGCATCGGCAGCCTGCGTGACACGGTGAAGTAGGGGATCGGCGATGGATCATCTGCTTCGAGACCTGGCACCCATCGGCGACGCTGCATGGCGCGAAATCGATGCTGAAGCGGCGCGGACGCTTCGGCGGACGCTCGCGGGGCGCAAGCTCGTCGACTTCACGGGCCCGTTGGGCTGGGACGTGTCCGCCGTGGGCCGCGGCCGAGCTCGCGAGGTCCTGGATCGGGACGGCGTCAGGGCGCGGCTCAGGGAAACGCGGCCGCTCGTCGAGATCGATATCCCGTTCCGGCTCCCGCGCGCCGAGGTCGACGCGATCGAGCGCGGGGCGAAGGACGCCGATCTCGGGCCGGTCGTGCACGCGGCGAGGCTCGCCGCGCTGACGGAGGATCGGGCGATATTCGCAGGGCTTCCCGAGGCGGGCATCGCGGGCATCTTCGAGCGGTGCGAGTTCTCGCTGCCGCTGTCCGACGATTACGAGCGCTACCCGCGCGTCGTCGCGGCAGCGCTCACGCGGTTGCGCAACGAGGGGATCGAAGGGCCGTACGCGATCGCGCTCGGTCCGCGCTGCTATCAGGGACTCACGGAGACGACCAACAAGGGCGGCTATCCGGTCATCAACATGGTCCGCGAGCAGCTCGACAACCGCATCATCTGGGCGCCGGCCGTCGACGGCGCGGTCGTGCTGAGCCTGCGCGGCGGCGACTTCGAGCTCTCGGTCGGGCAGGACTTCGCGATCGGCTATGCCGCCCACGACGCGCGATTCGTCGAGCTATTCGTCCGCGAGAGCATGACGTTCGCGGTGTATACGCCGGAGGCGGCCGTTCCGCTCAGGTACGACTCGGCGGAGTCGCGGTCCACATCGACGATGTGACCGGCTTCGCGCAGCCGGCCGCGAGATCAGCGCGCGGCCGGCCGCGACAACCCGCGGTAGACGGCGCCGATCGACAGCATGTTCGCGGTGCCGTCGAGCCGCTCGCCGGCGAACTCCTGATCGATCACGCCGAGGCGCGCCGCGAACGACCATGACGGCGTGAACGCCCATTCGACGTCGAACTCCGCACGAATGTACTCGCGGTCGCTCGTGTCTCGGTCGAGCGCGCCGGTCTCCATCGCGCGCAGGCCGAAGCCGGCGCGAAGGCGCTCCGATAGCTGGCGGGCGAACCGGAGCCTGAACTCGTTGCGCTCGACGAGGAAGCCGACCGCATTCGGGTTCAGCACGCGAAAGAGGCCGATGTCGATCGACGCGAGCTCCGTGCGCTTCCCGAAGGAAAGGCTCATCGTGTAATCCGTCGTCGCGTTGTCGACGACCTCGCCCGTCACGTCGACGAACGTGAAATCGCTGCGCTGCAGGCCGGTCGTGAGAGTGAACGACCAGAGCTCGTTCAGTTGTCGGCTGAAGCTGCCCTCGACGCCGACGGTGTCCGTCTCGTTGTCGGTCGCGTCCGCTTCGAAGCGCGACGCGATCAGCCGCGCGCTCGCGCTCGTTCGGTCGTCGATGGTCCGGCCGACACCGATCGACAGCAACGTGTCGTTGAAGTCCGTCCGGCCGCGGAGATCCGGCCCGGTATACGAGACGTCGAGCCGGCGGGCGTCGAGCAGGATCGAGCTGCGCTCGGAGACTTGGAACTCCGCGGACGGCGCGATGCTCAGCCGCTTGCGGAACTCGTCGAGCAGCACGAGGAGACCCGTTTCGTCGTCTATCGGATCCTCGATCGGGTCGTCCGGCGGGATCGGCTGCGTGTCCACGAGCTCGGAGCTGATGATGCTTTCGCGGCTCAGATTCACGTTGACCGCGGCAGTCGTGCGCCGCCACCGATACGCGGCGCGCGAGTTCAGGTAGACGTCTTCGCGCTCGAGATCGTCGTCCGCGGCGTCGGAGTACGCGTCGGCGCGCACGCGCGGCTGGAACGTGATCTCGCCGCGCGGGCCGACGTTGCGGAGGCGCACGCGGGCGTCCATCAGCATCCGCGTCGCCGTGTGATCGTCGAGCTCGTCGCCGTCGAGTTCACCGGGATTCTGTCCGAGCCTCGGGTTGTCGTTCGCCTCGATCTCCATGCGGATGTCGGGCGTCGCTTGCCAGTCGGCGAAAACGCTGCCCGACAGCGTGCCGACGGCGAGCCCGCACGCCGCGAGCGCGCAGCCGCGGCGCACGCCGCTCGCCTCGCGCGAGTAGCGAATAGTCGTTTTCATTTACCCCCCTTGGCTTTCGTTCCTAATAGGCTTTCTCGCTCTTGAACAGGACCGTGACGGTTTTCAGCAAAATCTTCAGGTCCAGCATCAGCGACCAGTGGCGCAGGTAGTCGAGGTCGTAGTCGACGCGGCGTTTCATCTCGGCGAGATCCGCCGTCTCGCCCCGGCATCCGTTGACTTGCGCGAGCCCCGTAATGCCGGGCGATGCCTTGTGGCGGACCATGTAGCCGTCGATCACCTTGCGGTACTGCTCGTTGTGGGCAACGGCGTGCGGGCGAGGTCCGACGAGGCTCATCCGGCCTTGCAGCACGTTGATCAGCTGCGGCAGCTCGTCGAGTGAGTAGCGTCGCAGGAAGCGGCCGAAAGGCGTGACGCGGGGATCGTTGCGCGTCGCCTGCCGGACGATGTCGCCGTCCTCGGCGACCGACATCGTCCTGAACTTGTAGACGATGATCTCTTCGCCGTCGAGCCCGTAGCGGCGCTGCTTGAAGATCACGGACTGCCCGGGTGCCGTGAGACGGATGCCTATCGCGATCGCGAGCATCAACGGCAGAGCGGCGACGAGCATCAGAGACGCGAGCACGACGTCGAGCGTGCGCTTCTTGATGCCGCTCCAGCCGTGGAACGGCGTCTCGCAGAGCGCGATGATCGGTATGCCGCGGATGTCGTCGACGCGCGCCTGGATCAGGTCGATGAAGGAAATCTCCGGGATCAGATAAACGGATGCGGTCGTGTCCCGCAGGTCGTTCAGCAGGCGCTTCGTCCGCTCGAGGTGATACGGCATCGAGATGAAGATGATGTCGACGTGGTGCCGCTTCACGTATCCGGGCAGGTCGCGGAGCGTGCCGAGGAGCTCGTCGGGGCGCAGTTGCACGACGCGGCCGGGCTCGCGGTCGTCGAAGAACCCGCGGTGTTCGAGACCGAGCTCGGGCCGCTCCATGATCGTCGACGCAAGCTCGCGGCTGACATCGTTGACTCCGGCGATCACGACTCGCCGCGTCGTGTTCGACAGCACCGTGATTCGCCGCACGAGCATCCGGAGCAGAACGGGCGCTGCCATGAGCAGCGGCGGCGTCGCGACGAACCACAGAAAGAGCGCCCGGCGCGAGTAAACCTCCGAGACCTTCGTCGCGTAGCCGATCAGGAGCAGCAGTGCGACGACGACGAGCCAGCCCATTCCGGCGCGGGTCGCGATGGTCCAGCTGCTCACGAACATCGAGCGTTTGTCCGACGACTCCTGACGGACGATCGTGAAGCAGAGGAGCGCGGAGAAGATCGCGAGCAACACGTAGCTCTGGTCGAACTCGACGCCGAGAAGTTGCGTCGAGCCAACGAGCACCGCGGTCGAGATCAGCGGCGCCGACAGGGTCTCGAGCGTCGCAATCAGTATCAGGAGCAGGGTGACCTTGTAGTAGCCGCCGGCCAAGCCGTCGTCTCCGCGCGTGTTATTGTGCCGACCCCGTATGCAATCGACATGCCAGCGGTCGGAACGTGCCGACGAGCGACTTTCAGCGCTCGCGTCTTTTTCAGAAATTGTAAGAACCGTGCAACACCTTCACTCGGGTCGTACGAGCGGAAGCAACCCATGTCGGCGCACGGCGACGGTGTCGCCGATCGCGCACGCGTGGCATGAGTCTTGCTCCACTCGATCGCGTCCCATGCGGACGTGAAGGGCGTCAACAAAAGCAGAACGAAAGGCGAATGACTTCTCGATGTGCGGCATAGCAGGAGTGCTTCGACCGGACCTCGTCGAGGCCGATGCCCTTCACCGAATGGTGGACTCGATCTCGCACCGCGGACCCGACGGTCGGGGAACAGTCGTGCGTGACGGCGTCGGCTTCGGTCATGTGAGGCTCGCGGTGATCGATCCCGAGGCGAGCGCTCAACCGATGTCGACCGCGGACGGACGCTGCCTGATCACGTTCAATGGGGAGATCTACAATTACCGCGAGCTCGCGCGCGAGCTCGCGGCCGAAAAGGCCCTGACGACGCGCGGCGACACCGAAGTGTTGCTCCGGCTCCTCGCGCGGGACGGCGAGAAGGCCCTCACACGCTTGCGCGGCATGTTCGCGTTCGCGTTCTACGACTTCCGCCGGCGCCGCTTGCTGCTCGCACGCGATCACCTCGGACAGAAGCCGCTCTACTACTGGCACGACGGCGAGCGGTTCGCGTTCGCTTCGGAGATCAAGGCGCTGCTCGCGCTCGAGCCCGGGCTCGCGGAGCTCGATCCGGATGCGCTCCACGAGTACTTGACGCTTCGGGTCGTGACGGCGCCGCGCTCGATGTTCAGGCGCATCCGTAAGGTGCCGCCCGGACACTATCTCGTTTTCGAGCAAGGGCAGGTCGAGGTCGCGCCTTACTGGAGACTCGAATTCGAACCGAAGCGGAAACTCTCCCTCGGTGACGCGGTCGGCGAGCTCGATGAGCGTCTGCGCGAGGCCGTGGCCTATCACCTCGTGAGCGACGTGCCGGTCGGTGCGTTCCTGAGCGGGGGGATGGACTCGAGCCTCGTCACGGCGCTCATGCACGAGGCGGGTGCCGGGCGCTTCGAAACGTTCACGGGCGACGTCGCGTTCGGTTCCCGCTCGGAGCTCGAGCACGCGGAGCGGGTCGCGGCACGGTACGGGCTGCCGAACGTTCGGCTGCGGATCGATCCGTCGTTGACGCGAAGCCTGCCCGTCGTGATTCGGCATCTCGACGAGCCGGCGGACGCGCTGTCGGTCTGCGTGTTCCACCTCGCGGAGCTCGCTCGCCGGCACGTCAAGGTCGTGCTCGGCGGAGACGGCGGCGACGAGCTTTTCGCCGGCTACGACCGCTATTGGGGCAACCGCTACGTCGGCGCCTATGCGCTCTTGCCGGCAGCGCTGCGAAGCCGTGTGCTCGGACCTGCGATCGCACGGCTGTCCGGCGGCAGCTGGTACCGCAGCGTCGGGCACCGCCTGAAGTGGCTCCAGCACGTCGCGTCGTTCGACGAAGGGCGGCGTTATGCGAAGAGCTTGAGCTACTTCTACATCAGCGACGAGCACCGCGAGCGGGTGTATGCACCGGCGCTCGCCGCGCGGATCGCGGCGTTCGATCCGGAGAGGGCGATTGCAGAGCTCTTCGATTCGGCCGATGCGCGCGAGGCGCTCGATCGGATGATCCACGCCGACGTGCATACGCGGCTGCCCGATCATCCGTTGATGATCCTCGACCGGATGACGATGGCGCACGGTCTCGAGGCCCGCAGCCCCTTCCTCGACCATCGCGTCGCGGAGTTCTGCGCGTCGCTGCCGGGCCGCTTCAAGGTACGCGGCGGGCGCACCCGAATCATCGAGAAGGTGCTCGCGCGACGCTACCTGCCGCCCGAGACGCTGCGGCGGCCGAAGCAGGGCTTCTCATCGCCGCTTTTCTACGCGCTCAGCGGGGAGTACCCGAGGCTCTACGACACGCTGCTCAGGGATGCCCGTCTCGTGGAGGACGGGTGGCTGCGTTCCGACGGCATCGCGACACTCGTCCGCGAGCATAGCGACGGCATACAGGATCACGCGCAGCGGCTGTGGCTCCTCTGCGCGGCGGAGGTCTGGTATCGGATCACATTGCGCGGCGAGGGCACGGAAGCCGTCGAGGACGCATTGCTGAAGGAGGCGGCATGAAGCTACTGCCAGACGCCCAGGACATTCGAAGGCTGCGCCGCTCCGCGGCGCGCCTCGCGCGAACGCGTTATCCCGCGTTCGTGTTCGGCCGAAAGGTCGAGCCGGGCGAGATTCCCGTTTTCACGTATCACGAGATCGGCGCCGCGGAGCTCGAAGCCGATCTCGATTTCCTCGAGCGCAACCGTTATCGCACGCTGTCGCTCGACGAGTATCACGAGCGCATGCGCAACCCGCGGCTCGGGCGCGACAAGTGCGTGCTGCTCACGTTCGACGATGCGCGCCGTAATTTCCGCGACGTCGCGTTCCCGGTGCTCGCGAAGCGCGGCGCGCGTGCCGCGCTCTTCGTGCCGACCTATTGGGTCGGCACGCGCGGCGTGCCGGCGCACGAGTCGACGCCGCCCGGATTCATGACGTGGGCCGAGCTGCGCGAGTGTGCCGCGTCCGGGCTCGTCGACGTGGAGTCGCACGCGCACAGGCATGCGCTCGTCTTCACGTCCGCGCGGCTCGCCGGCTTCGCGACGCCGGGCGCGCTCGCGGCGTACGACCTGTTCGACTGGCCGATGCGGCACGAGCGCGGGATCGATCGGCTGGGGCGTCCGCCGCTCGGCACGCCGATCTACGAATCCGCGCCGCTCCTGTCCGCGCGACACCGCTACGTCGAGCCCGCGTTGCCGGCCCTGACCTGCCGCAGCCTCGTCGAGTCAGAAGGAGGCGATCGCTTCTTCACGAGGCGGAACGCGCTCGCGGAGCTCAAGGCCGCGTACGCCGCCGTCGCGGGCCGGGTGCGCGGGCGGCTGATTCCGGCGAGCGAGTTCCGCGCCGAGATAGAGACGGAGCTTGCGCTCGCCGTCGAGACCTTTCGCCGGGAGCTCGGGCGCGCGCCGCGCTACTTCGCCTATCCGTGGATGCTCGGCGGGACCGAGTCGCTCGCGATGCTCAAGGATCTGGGCTTCGACGCGGCGTTCGGTGTTGCGCTCGATTTCGGGCGCATACGCCGCGAGGCATCGCCGATCGCCGTATACGCACGCTACAAGTCGGACTGGCTTCGGTTCCTTCCGGGAGACGGTCGCCGACGTCTCGTCGGGATCGTGCCGCAGAAGGTCGCGAGCTTCTTGAGGACCCAGCACTTCGCTCATTAACCGGGGAGGTTTCGGATGCGCGAGCGCGTCATCTGTGTCATGGCGAGGATGCTGGATCAGGATGACGGACTGTACGTCTATGCGCGGAACCTGATCGAGAATCTCCTGGAGCTCGATCGTGCGTCGCGCTACGTGATCCTCCTGAGGACCGCGAAGCGTGCGCAGCTTTTCGAGCGCTTTCCGAACGCCGACGTGCGCGTGCTGCCCGCGCGGATCAAGATGGTCTGGGATCAGGTCGTCGCGCCGCTCGCCGCGGCGCGGGAGGACGCGGATCTGATCTTCAATCCGAAGTTCTCGGTGCCGCTCCTGTCACGGCGGCCGACGACGTTCGTTCTGCAAGGATCGGACTGGTATGTGAATCCGCGGAACTATCCGTGGTGGGACAACCTTTACATCCGTGCTGCGATGCCGCTCTACGTCCGTAAGGCGGAGCGTCTGCTCGCGATCTCGCACACGGTAGTCGACGACTTGAAGCGGCATCTCTCGCTCGATCCGTCCCGTGTCGAGGTGTCGTACGCGGCCCCGAGCCCGCATTTCTGCGCCCGCCGCGACGTCGGGGAGCTCGAGCGGTTCCGTGCTGAGTATCGCCTCCCACCGAAGTTCATTCTGACGGTCGCCCGCGGGTATCACACGGGGCACGGCAGGATGCCGGAGTACCCGGGCGGCAACAACGAGCGTCTGGTCCGCGCGTATCGTGCATATCGCGAGCTCGGCGGTCGCTTACCGCTCGTCGTCGTCGGCAACAGGATAGAGGCGTACCTTCGCGCGCGGGGGTTCGGCGATCGTGACCTGCGCGACACCGTGTTCACGGGGTTCGTGCCGCACGAGCGGATGCATCTCGCGTACCAGCTCGCGGAGTTTCTCGTGCTCGCCACGCTGAACGAAAGCTTCGCGTTTCCGGTCGTCGAGGCGATGGCCTGCGGTTGTCCGGTGATCGCGTCGTCGACGGGCGCGTGCCCCGAGATCGGCGGCAGCGCGATCCGGCCGATCGACCCGTTCGACGTCGACGACATCGCGGCCCGACTGCTCGAGCTCGACGGCGCACCCGAGCTCAGGGCGGCAATGCGGCGGGCGGGCCTCGAGCGCGTCCGCCGCTACAGCTGGAAGGCGACCGCCGAGCGGACGCTCACGGTTTTCGACGCGCTCGCGCCGCAGGTCGGCGCCGTTCGTACGGCTTAATGTGACAGACACATTTTCCCTGGGAAAATGTGTCTGACACGGGAGAGGGCGCATCAAGAGGACTCTTCGACTGCTGATCGGTCTCGTGCTGCTCGCCGCAGTCCTCTGGTACGCGGACGGGCTCGGCGAGATCCGTGCGCTCGCGAGCGGCGCAGTACCGCAATTCCTTTTGCTCGCGCTTGCGGTGATGACCGTCGACCGGTTACTGATGACCTTCAAGTGGATCCTGCTGCTCGAGGCGCGCGGCCTCGCGCTGCCGCTCTTCACCGGCTTCAAGATCTATTGCGCGGCGATGATCTGGGGCATGTTCCTGCCGACGACCGTCGGGGCCGACGCGCTGCGCGCGTACTTGACGTCGCGGCATGGACTCGACGGTTACGAGGTCACGGCGTCGATCATCGTCGAGCGCCTCGTGGGCTTCGTCGGCGCGCTGTTGCTCGGCCTCGTCGGCATGCTGATCCTGAGCGGCACGGGCGCCGTCGACGAGCGCTTCGATCCGGTCTGGTGGGCGGGCGGGGCGACGCTCTGCGCCGCGATTGCCGCGATGATGGTCTCGTTCAACGATCGAGCCTTCGACGCGATGCTCGGTATTGCGCCGTCGCGGCTCCGCGCATCGAGACTCGTGCGGCGCTTGCGCGACTTTCACGCGGTTTACCGCGCGTACGGCGACGAGCGCGCGACGCTCGGCGTGTTTTTCGCGCTGACGATGCTCGAGCAGGGCTTGACCGTCGTCGGGGTCTGGGTCATCGCGCTCGGGCTCGGCGTCGACATTCCGCTCTGGTTCGTCGCCGCGGCCGTGCCCGTCTCGATGCTGATCGCGCGCCTGCCGATCGCGTTCGACGGGCTCGGCGTCTTCGAGGGGGTGTTCGTGCTGATCATGAGCCTCGGCGGGGTGCGACCCGCCGAAGCGCTGTCGATCGCGCTCGCCGGCCGCGTGCTGCAGATCGCGGCATGGGCCCCATGGTGGCTGCTCTACTCGCTCGATCGCGAGCGGATACGCCCGCCGAAGCCCGTCGTGCCGTCGTGACCGGATCAGCGGAGGGGCCGCACGGCGGGCGGCCGCTCCGTGCGCGCGGCGGGCGATCGGTAGTAGCGGAACTTGCCGGACGGTTCCCTTTCAATCCGCGAGACGACGTCGATGACGACGCTCACGTCCGCACCGAGCACGGTGCGCAACAGCTCGGAGATCTGGTGCTCGAGCGTCGCGCGGTCGGGCGTTTCGTGGAGCTCGACGGTGACCCTCCAAGCGCGGCGGCCGAGCTGCTCGAATTGCACCTTCTGCGCGGCGCCGAGGGGCGGCCGGCCTCTATAGCGCTCGAGCGCCCGCCCGAGCACCGAGCCGTGGATCGGCGTGCCGTCCGGCTTGAACACGAGATCCGCGGCTCGTCCCTGGAGCTCCGCCAGCACGGGTTGCGGCCGTCCGCACACGCAAGGATCGGGAGACAGCGCACCGAGATCGCCGATGCGGCAGCGCACGAGCGGCATGCCGCGGTTCACGAGCGTCGTTGCGACGATCTCGCCGAGCTCCCCCGGCGCGGCCGGGAGGCCATCACGGAAGATCTCGAGATGCACGTTCGCCGTCAGCACGTGTAGCGATCCGGCTGGGCACTCCGCCGCGACAGGTCCCATTTCCGTGCAGCCGTACGACTCGATCACGCGACCGCCGAGGTGCGCCGAGATGTCGTCGCGCTGGAACGCGTAGAGCTGCTCGCCGCCGACCTTGACGAACGGGACGCGCACGGCAACGTGCGCGCCGCGAGTCCGGCCGATGTGCCTTGCGAGCTCGTGGACGGCGGACGGCGTGCCCCAGACGAGATCCGGCCTGCGGCTCTCGAGATAGCGTACGGCGCCCTCGAGCCGCTCGGCGGTAAGCTCGTGCGCGGGGACGAAATGCCGGTTGAGCACGAAGTTCTCGAGGCCGAGCGACGAGCCCCACATCCTGAGCGTCCTCGCGCCGATGTCGAGCCCGTGCCACGTCATCGGGTGATACTCGGCGGCCCAGCTCCACGCGACGCCCTTCAGCGTCCACGACACGACGACCGGCGTGCCGGTCGACGCCGAGCTCCGACGCTCGAGCAGCAACGCCCGGATCGTCCCGTCCGGAATCAGGGCCGCGCGCTCCTCGGCGATCATGCGTCGTTCGAGCAGTGGCCAGCGGGCGAGGTCGGTGCTGCCGCCCGCGACGTCGCGCCACGGCGCCGAGCGGTAGAGCGGTACCCGCTCGGCTGCGAACGACAGCATCAGCTCGAGTCGCGCGCGGCTCAATGCGGCGTAGCTTGCCGCGTCGAGCGAGTCCCACTCGACGAGCTGGCGCATCAGCTTGCCGATCGGTCGACCTCGCACGCGCTGAGTGCCGAGATACAACGAGCGGTGAAACCGGCGCTCGAGACGCCTGGCGGTCGGCCTCGTGCGAGGATCGAGCGGCTCTGTGGACCAGCCGCGCGGCGGAGCCATCTCCATGCGACTCATCTGCAACGTTCTCCCTTTCATTGGCTTCGCGACGGCTGTGCCGCGCGGTTCAAGCTCGATGTCATGGCGTCGTCGATCGGCGGCTGGTCGTCGACGGGCGGGGCGCCGTCGACGTCGCGGTTTCGCTGCCGGTCGACTCGGCGCACCGCGCGCGCCGGCACGCCGACCGCCAGCGTATGCGGCGGGACGTCCCGGATCACGACCGCGCCTGCGCCGATCACCGCGCCGTCGCCGATCGTCACGCCGCCGATGATCGTGACGTTCGCGCCGACCCACACTCGGCGGCCGATCACGATCGGCGCGAACAACGCTGCGAGGTGCTCGTCGCCGTAGTCGTGACCAGTGGTCGTCACGATCGTGCCGGGTCCGAGCTGCGTCTCGTCGCCGATGGTCACGCCGCCGTGGCCGTAGATCTGCACGAAACTGTTGATCGCGACGCGGTCGCCGATGTCCACGCGCCCGTGAACGCCGGCGCGGATATAGATCGAATCCTGGAACAGGCAGTCGCGGCCGATGCGCACGTTCGCCGCATTGATGATGCGATTGCCGGTACCGAAGACGCAGCCGGGGCCGGCGCTGCGGAGCAAGTACCGGATGCGGAAGGTCGCGAGGCCCATCCGAGCGAGCCTGAGACCCTCGGCTGGATCTCGTCCGAGGCCCCACAGGGCCTCGAGTAGCTTACCGCGCCGGTTCATCGAGCCGACGCCCGCTCCGTCGGCGTTACGCACCCGTACCGTAGTAGTAATAGTACGGGGCGACGTTCTCGGAGGACCTGTTGAGCACGGTGCCGACGATGTTCACGTCCTGAAGAAGCTCCTTCGCGGCGACGAGATCCGCCTGCTTCGTCTTCCCCTGGCACAGGACGAGCAGGATCGCGTCGACCAGCGGGCTGAAGGCCAGCATGTCGTCGGTCGCGAGCAGAGGCGGAAGGTCGAAGACGACGACACGGCCCTCTCCCTGTCGCAGCTGGTCGACGAGGGCCGCCATCTGCGGTGACGTGAGCAGCTCCGACGAGTTCGCGAACGGCCGCTCGTTGAGCAACAGGCCGAGCCGCTCGATACCCGGGCTGAATAGCGCGCGCTCGAGATCGACCGCATTCTGCAGCACGTCGCCGATACCGTGGCGCGGATACACGCCGAGATACCGTGAGATCGACGGTTTGCGGAGATCGAGGTCGACGAGCACGACGCTCGTCGACAGGTCTCGCGCCATACTGATGCTCAGATTGATCGCGGTCAGCGTCTTGCCCTCGTCGGGGCACGTGCCCGTCACCGCGAGCGTCGTCCAGCCGTTGCGGCGCATCCGCTGCAGCACGCGCGTGCGCAGCATCTTGTACGCCGAGCTCGCGGGTACCTCCTCGTCGGTCAATACGCGGTGATTCTGCAGCGTGCGCGGATTCAGCTTCATCCGCGGCAGCGACTCGGTTTCGATCGGTCCGAGCCCGGCAACGCGAGGTGCGAGCTCGGTGACGTCCGGGTCGTGCAGTGCGGATCTCGTGCCTCTGGCTCGTGCGAATCCCTTGTCGATCGTCGCCATCCCGTCCTGCTCCCTCTGCCGTCACTGCGGGGGAGTCATGACGAGGAACGCCACGACTCCGACCCATGCCGTCACGCTCGCCGCGAGGGCGAGCCGCCTCCATCGCCTGCGGCGCGCATCCACCTCGTTGTCGATATAAGGAATCATCACGAGAGGCGGAATCTCGAGCAGCGTGTGCACATCGCGCGGACTGCGAACCGTCGTGTCGGTCGTCTCGGCGATCGCGACGCCGCCGGCGCCGCCCATGAACGCGAACGCGAGCCCGAGCAACAGAATCGCGATCCGGTTCGGCTGCACAGGCCGGCGCGGCGGATCGGGCGAGTCGAGAACCGTGAAGCGGTCGCCGCGATTCTCGGACTCGAGACTCACGGACATCGCCGCGGCCTGCTGCTTGCTCAAGAGCTCGTCGTATTGAGCGACGAGCTGATCGAGGCCGCGCGTGAGCGCTGCGTATTCGCGCTCGACCTCCGGGGTCTGCGTCAACCGTTCCTCGAGCATCGCGTAGCGCTCGCGCAGGCTTTCCCGTCGCGACAGCGCCGCCTCGAGGTCCGCGCGAGCGCCCTGGAGCTGCACTTGCCGCTGCAGGTACGCGGGATTGTCGGCCGGAGGCGGGGCCGCGGATCGCTGCGGCGCGCGCGGCGCGTTCGCGAGCGCCTCGCGCAGGTTCGCTAGCGATCTTTCGAGCCGGACCACGTCGGGATGCTCGTCCGTTACGCCGCGCTCGCGCAATTGTGCGAGCTCCTGCTCGCGCGTCGTGAGCACCGACTGCAGCGTTGCCCGATCGAAGGCGGGGAGCCCGGTCTGCGCGCTCAGCGCCTCGATCTCTCTCTGCAGCCGCACGATGTTCGGGTGTTCCTGGCTATAGATCGCCGAGTCCCGGATGTATTGCCGCTGCAGCATCTTCAGGCGGTCGGCGGGGCTCAGCAGCGGATTGCCGTTCTCGTCGAGAACGACGGCATACGGGCTCAAGCTCGCGAGCTCCGACTCGATGAGCGAGATACGCTCGCGGAGGGTCCTGATCTCATTGTCGGTCGCGAGCAGGTCCCGCTCGGTTTGCTCGAGCAGCTGCATGTTCATGTCGGCCAGCTCGGGAAGGCGGCCCGCGTTCCGGCGCTTGAACTCCGCGAGCGCCGCTTCGCGCTCCGCGATCCGTTTCTCGAGACGCTCGGCCTCCGCCTGCAGGAACTCGAGCGTACCGGCCGCGAGCTCCTGCCGTGCCTTCTGGTTCTCGCTCGTGTAGAGCTCGACCAGCTCCTCGGCGACCGCATGGGCGACCTCCGGCGACGGGTGCCGGAAGCCGACGTGGAACGCGATCACGCTCGGTCCGGCGGCGATCAGACCCGGCAGCAGCGCCGGGTCTTCGGCGCCGGTCACGATGTTGCGACGGAGCTCGCGGACCGCCTCGCGCGGCTCGAGGTTCGGGAACGGATCGTGCCGTTCCACGATACCCGCAAGGTTGTCCTCGGTCAGCACGCGCTCGGTGATGCGTCGGACGCGCTCCTCGGGCAGGTTCGCGATGGTCGACCGGACGAGGTCTTCCGGGACCTCGGACTCCTCGACGAGGAGAATTCCGGCGGACTCGTAGATGGTCGGCAGCCTGAAGGCGAGGGCGAGGGCGATCGTCAGGATCGGAGCCGCGATCAGGAAGAACAGCAGTCCGCGGCGTTTCAAGATTCCGAGATAATCTTTGAAATCCAGCTCGGTATCGACTCTGTCCTCCATGTTCTTCTTCCTCTAAGTCGGCGGCCGTACCGGTCGCGGTTCTCGCTTGATTTTCAAGGCACCACGACGACGTCTCCGCTTTCCAGAAGAATGTTCTGATCGAGGTTACGGCGGCGTACGACGTCGTCCAGCCGAAACGGCAGTGCAACTTGCCTGCCACCTTCGCGCCGTAGGACGAAAATATCATTCGTCGACGCGAACGCTGTGGTGCCCCCCGCGATGCTGAGCGCCTGCATGACGTCGATGCGGGGGTTCATCACGAATTCGCCGGGATTGTTGACCTGACCGAGCACGTAGATCTTGTTGCCGTTGATCTCGCGGACCGCGACGGTGACGACCGATCCGGGGATGTACCGGGCGAGCCTGTCCGTCACCTCCTGGCGTAGCTCGTCGACGGTCTTGCCGACCGCGCTCACGTCGCCCGCAAGCGGAAACGAGAAGCCGCCGTCGGGCCGCACGAGCACGTCCTGATCGAGACCCTCTTCACCCCAGACCGAAATGTGCAGAAGGTCGCCCGGCTGGACCAGGTATCCGCGTGTATCGATCGTGTTACGCCCCTCGTCCTGAGCGCGGGCGTCGTCCGTCGCGAAGGTCCACGCGAGCACGACGGCGACGGCGAGCGTCGCGGCCGTCCGCGCCGTGCGGCGGATCAGTCGCCTCGGTACGGCAGTTGCAGTGTTCGAGTTCGCTGCTGGAAAAGACATGCGGTTCATGGTGTGTACTTCGTCCGGCTAAATACGAAACGACCAATCAAAGTGTCGCGCTGTAGTCGATCGAACGTCGACGAACTCAGCTTAGCAAAAGCAAAACTGGCAGCGTGATAGTCCGCCGGCCGTTTGAAAAACATGTAACCCATTCCGATTTTTGGAAATGAAAAAGATGGTCAGGAACTTTTCGGCTCTAGAAAGTCGCGTGTTCGACCTGTTGGTCATCGGCGGCGGAATCTTCGGTGCGTGCGCGGCATGGGACGCGACGTTGCGCGGTTTGTCCGTCGCGCTCGTCGAGCGCACGGATTTCGCGGCGGGTGTATCGGCGAATTCGTACAAGTTCGTGCATGGCGGCATCCGGTACTTGCAACATGCGGACCTCTGGCGGCTCCGGCATTCGTGCGCGGAGCGAAGCGCCTTCTTGCGCATCGCGCCGCATCTCGTCCATCCCGTGCCGGTAGTCGTTCCGACGTATGCGCGGCCGCGCCAGGGTAAGGCGCTGCTCGGCGCCGGCATGCTCGTCTATGACGCGCTGACGCTCGACAGGAACCGCGGTATCGTCGACCCGGCTCGCCGCATTCCGCTGACCAGGTTCCTCGATCGCGACCGGGTGATCGAGCTGTTTCCGGGTATTCGTGCTCAAGACCTAACCGGAGCCGCGATGTTCTGGGACGGTCAGATGTACAACCCGACGCGGCTCGTTCTCGCATTCGTTCGCTCTGCGCACGAGAATGGCGCGATCGTCGTGAATTACGCGGGTGTGGAAGATTTCAATCTCTCCGACACCGCCGTCGAGAGCGTCAGGGTGCGCGATCATCTGTCCGGGGACACCGCGGACGTGCGCGCGAGGGCGGTGTTGAATGCGGCGGGACCGTGGGTGCCGAGAATGCTCGCCGGCATCGATCGGGATCGTCGGGCTCTGAGCGGGACGTACTCTCGCGATGCATGCTTCGTCGTGCGGAGGAAGTTCCAACACGACTACGCCGTCGCATTGCAGGGGCGAACTCGCGATCCCGACGCGGTATTGAGCCGTGCGGCCCGTCATGTCTTCTTGACCCCGTGGCGCCAGTACACGCTGTGCGGCGTATGGCATCGGGTCTGGACCGACGATCCGGACGAGGTCCGGGTCACACCCGAGGAGGTCGCGGGGTTCGTGAGCGAAGTGAACGAGGCGATGCCGGGTCTCGGCCTCGACGTCTCCGACGTGACGATGTGGAACGCGGGCCTCGTGCCTTTCGGTGACAACGACGAGGACGCCGTGCATTTGCGCTACGGCAAGCGGTCGCATTTGATCGACCACGGGGAGGCTCACGGCCTCGAGAATCTCATCAGCCTGATCGGCGTGCGTTACACGATGGCGCGCGCGGACGCGAGCCGGGCCATCGATCTGGTCTGCGCGAAGCTCGATCAGGACCTCGGTCCGTCGCGAACCGCCGCGGTGCCGGTGTATGGCGGGAGCTTCGAGCGTTTCGATGCGCTCGTGGACGCGGTGGGCCGCACGCTCGGACCGCAGGCCGGTCGGGACGCCGCCGCCGCGCTCGCGCACAACTACGGGTCGGAGTATCGTCGGGTGCTTGCGGTCGGCGACGAGGCCGGTGTCGGGCGCGGATGTCTGCCCGGCTCGACGACGTTCCGTGCCGAGATCGTGCATGCGATCCGCGACGAGATGGCCGTCCGTCTCGCGGACATCGTGTTCCGACGCACGGATCTCGCGACGGGCGGGCATCCCGGTCCGGCTGCGCTGCAGGAGGCCGCGGCGCTCGCGTCCCGCGAGCTCGGCTGGGACGACGCGCGGCGCCGCGGAGAGATCGCGGAGGTCGAACGGCGGTTTATCGTCGGAAACGGTGCTGGATTCGCGCCGCCCGCCCCGGCCGCCGAGGAGGGGCCGGAAGTGTTCGCAGGCGCGGGCGCCTGAGCGCCCGGACGATTGCGCGGGGGCGCAGGGGGGAACGGTGGACGCTTTGGTGACCGGCGCGACGGGGTTCATCGGCTCTCGGCTGGCCGAGAGGCTTGCGCTCGGCGGTCACCGCGTGATCGCGTTCGGCGCGGAGCGAACGGCGCAGGAGGCCGAGCGTCGCCGGCAGCTCGAGTCGCGCGGGATCTCTGTCCATACCGGTCGGCTCGACGACAGGCCGCTGCTGCGTCGTCTCGCGAGCAGCGTCGACACCGTGTTCCATCTCGCTGCGGCCCAGCACGAATCGAATGCCGGTGCCCGCTACTTCCGCGCCGTCAACGTCGACGGGACGAGGAATCTGCTCGATGCTTGCGAGGAGGCCGGCGTCCGACGCTTCGTGTACGGCAGCACGATTGGCGTGTACGGATCCGCGCGCAACGGACGACTCGACGAGACGTCGGCGACGCGTCCCGAGAACATCTACGGCGTGACGAAGCTCGAGGCCGAGCGGGAGGTCGCGCGGCGCGGGGAACGGCTCGGCTGGACGATCGTGAGGATCTCCGAAACGTACGGCCCGGGCGACGGTCGGCTCGCGAAGCTCTTTCGGCTCGTCGACAGCAGCATCGTGCCGATCATCGGCAGCGGCACGAATGAGCACCATCCGGTGTACGTCGACGACCTCGTCGCCGGGCTCGAGCTCGCGGCCACGATACCCGAGGCGATTGGCGAGACGATCGTGCTGGCAGGGAAGGACATCGTCGCCACTCGCGAGATCATCGAGAGCGTCGCCGCCGCGCTCGGCAAGCCTCTGCGCTGTGTCAAGCTTCCGCTCGGACCGTTTCTCGTCGCTGCCGTGATGTGCGAGAAGGGTTGCCGACCGTTCGGGATCTCGCCGCCGTGGCATCGGCGTCGGCTCGACTTTTTCGTGAAGCGCTTCTTCTTTTCGCTCGAGAAAGCCGAGCGGCTGCTCGGCTACCGGCCGAGCGTGTCGTTCCACGACGGCGCCCGCGAGACCGCGGCCTGGTATCGGGCGCGCGGCTATCTGTGACGCCCCCGCCCGGAGGCGAGGGCCGGACGTCAGCTCGCGATCGCGGCGATCTTCTTCGTCAGTATCCGCACATTCTTGCCGTACATCTTGTACGCGACGCGGAAGAAGAGCTCGAGGGCGCCCGTGAACGCGAGGCCGACGTAATTCAGCGGATTCCTCCAGAAAACGTAGATAGAGAGCGGCAGTGTCCGAATCTTCTCGAAGCCCGCAAGCCGCAGCACCTGCGTCAGGCTGTGCTCCGTGAACGTATTGAAGTGGTCGATGTTGTGCGCGAGGTTCTCCGAGCCGACGAGAGGATTCGCACCGTTCAGCCCGTAGACGAAGACGAATCCGCCGGGGCGCAGAGCCTTGCGGCACAGCGTGAGAAACTCGATCTGCTCGTCGAGCGTCAGGTGATTGAGCTCCTGCTCCGCGACGATCACGTCGTACGGCTCGGTGCTCGATGCGATGAACTCGAACGCGCGGGCGGCGCGGCAATCGAGATTGCGCTCGACGCCGTACGCGACCTTCTCCGGATCCGAGTCGATGCCTATCACGTTCGAGAAGCCCGCTTCACGGAGCACGCTGACGAGGTAGCCCGGGCCGCAGCTGACGACGAGGATCCGCGCCGAGCGGTCCGCGGGCATGTGCGGGAGGTAGTTGTGCCGGTAATACTGACGGAACGACGCGTAGCCCTTCTCGACGTCGGCGGGCGCCTGCCAGTAGGAGTCGAACGGCTCGAGCCGAGCCGCGAGCCTGTCGCTCCGCCCGTCGCGCGTCGTGTCGCCAATCGGCGTCGCTGCTTCAGAGGTCGGGGCGACCGTTTTCAATCGTTCTTCGCGCATTTCCGTAGCCATCTACTCGTTGACCTCCCGTTCGTTGTCGGCAAGCGCTGGGGTCGAGCCGGTTAGTTTCGTTTGCCGCATGCAAGAAACGGGCGATGCGCGGCCGCTCGGTCTCGCGCAGCGTAGCGCGATCTTTCCCTTCGCACCTCCCAAAGTTTTGGCCGCCGTTCCAAACATTGCTCTGCGGACACGCTCGATGAGCCGCGTCGCTCGGGCGACTTCGGTTTGGCACGCAGATTGAATGATGCGACGGTCGTGTGTCGTGCGTACGACAGCGACGCGGAGCTCTGGGCAAGCGCGTCTCCCCGATCCGCAGCGCACGACCGATCACGCAGGAAGCCGAAACCGGTCGGAACGACACCGGTGCTACAAGGAGAAGCAATGAACGGCGGGAGATGCACGGTGCGGATGAGCATGGAGCGATCCTCTGCGCTCGCGCGACGCGTTCGATGAGGATCCTCTTTTGCAATTACGAGTACCCGCCGCTAGGCGGCGGCGGTGGGGTCGTGAACGCCGCGCTCGCGGCAGAGCTCGCCACGCGCCATGACGTGACGGTGCTGACGTCGCGCGCCGCGGGGCTCCCGCCGCTCGACGACGTCGACGGAGTGCGAGTGGTCCGCGTGCCCGTCTGGTTCCGGCGGCGGCGCGCCGTCGCGAACTTTCCGTCGATGCTCGCCTATCTCGCGACGGGCGCGCTCGCGGGACGCAGGCTCGTGCGGCACGAGACGTTCGACGTGATCAACACGCACTTTGCGCTGCCGACGGGCCCCGTCGGCCACGCCGTGAGCCGCGCGGGCGACGTGCCGAACGTGCTGTCGGTGCACGGCGGCGATCTCTACGACCCGAGCAAGCGCTCGTCTGCGCACGCCCATGCGGTGCTTCGCGCGGCCGTGCGCAGGCTCGCGCTCGCCGCAGACGCGGTGGTTGCACAGTCGTCGGACACGCGCGACAACCTTCGGCGCTTCTTCGCGCCGGAGCTCGAACCGCACGTGATTCCGCTCGGCATCACACCGCCGCCCGCGGTTCGGACCGATCGCGCGGCGCACGGTTTCGTCGACGACGATCTGTTGCTGATCGGCATCGGTCGATTGATCGACCGAAAGCGTTTCGACCGCCTGATCGCCGTGCTCGCAGGGCTCGGGAATCCTCGCGCGCGGCTCGTGCTCGTCGGCGACGGTCCGCGCGAGCAGGCGCTCCGGGAGACGGCGCGGCGACTCGGCGTCGCGAATCGGGTGCACTTCGCCGGTGCCGTAGACGAGCGGACGAAGTTCGAGCTGCTCGCGATCTCCGACGTGTACGTCTCGACGAGCGAGCATGAAGGATTCGGACTGGTCTTCCTCGAGGCGATGGCGAGCGGCCTGCCGATCGTGTGCTACGCGCGCGGAGGGCAGTGCGACTTCCTGCAGGATGGCCGCTCCGGTTACCTCGTGCCGTTCGACGACGAGGCGGTGTTCACGGAGCGATGCCGCCGGTTGCTCGAGGATCGCGGGCTGCGCCAGGAGATCGGTAGGGCGAACCGGGCACGGGCAGAGGAGTTCTATATCGACCTGTGCGCGAGCCGATACGAGGAGCTCTTCGAGTCCGTCGTCCGCGAGCACTCGAGCAGGGCTTCGAGTCGCCGCCTCGGCGCGGCGCGGATCGCGGGGAGCGCGAAGTGAGCGGCCGGCGGCCCGGCGGCGAGGCACGGTCGAGCGCGCGCACCGCGGCCGGGAAGCATCGTCAGGACGTCGAGCTCTCGATCATCGTTCCGCTCTACAACGAGGAGGCGAACGTCAGACCGTTGTGGGAAGCGATTCGCTCGGCGATCGCGCCGACCGGAATCGCCTACGAGGTGCTGCTGGTCGACGACGGCAGCTCCGATGCGACGCTCGCGGCCGCAGCCGCCCTTCCGGCGGTGCATCCCGAGGTGCGCGTCGTGAAGCTCAGACGCAACTACGGGCAGACCGCCGCGATGGCGGCGGGCATCGAGCACGCGCGCGGCCGAGTGCTCGTGACGATGGACGGCGACCTGCAGAACGATCCGCTCGACATCCCGCGCTTCCTCGAGACGATGCAGCAGGGATACGACATCGTCGTCGGCTGGAGGCACGACCGAAAGGACAAGTTCTGGACCCGGAAGCTTCCGTCGCGCATCGCGAACAGGCTGATCGGCAAGGTCACGGGCGTGCCGATCCGGGACAACGGCTGCTCGCTGAAGGCTTACCGCGCGGACGTGATCAAGAAGATTCCGCTCTACTCGGAGATGCACCGCTTCATCCCGGCGATGGCGTCGCTCGCAGGTCCCCGCCTTGCGGAGATCAAGGTGCGGCATCACGCACGGCGATACGGGACGTCGAAGTACGGGCTGTCGCGCGTCTATCGCGTGCTGCTCGATCTCCTGGCCGTGAAGACGATCATCGGGTTTGCGTCGAGGCCGGCCGGGTGGTTCGCGCTGCTCGCGTTCCCGGCGCTCGTCGCCTCCGCTGCGAGCCTCGCCGCGAGCTTCTATCGGCTCGTTGCGCTCGATGAGCCGTTCTCGACGACGATCGCCGGTATCGGCGTGCTGTTCGGCGCGCTCGCGTTCTTCCTGATCATGATCGGGATGATCGGCGAGCTGGTCTACAAAACGGGCGACAGCCGTGAGGACAGGCTGTCGATGCTGACGGCGCAACGTGTCGCCGCATGCAGAGATGCGGTTCTCACGGAAAGAGAAGAAACATGAGAAGAGTACAGCTATCGGTCGTCGTTCCCGTCGGCAAGCGCGTCGACGACATCGAGTCGCTGCATTACGACTACCGGCGCGGTCTCGATCGGTGCGGCATCACGTACGAGATGATCTACGTGCTCGACGGCGACCGCGACGAAGGTCGCAAGCTCGCCGAGCTCAGGACGCGCGGCGAGCCGATCGAAATCATCAGGCTCGGCAGGAGTTTCGGTGAAGCGACCGCGTTGATGGTCGGATTCGCGAACGCTCACGGGGCGAAGCTGATGACGCTGCCCGCGTATTTTCAGGTCGACTCGAACGAGTTCCCGAAGCTTCTTGCGGCCGCGGCCGATGCGGATCTCGTCGTCGCGCACCGCTGGCCTCGGCGCGGAAGTCGCTTCGAGACGCTGCGCCGGAGCGCCTTCCACGGGCTGCTTCGCGCGATCACACGGCAATCGTTCCACGACCTCGGCTGCGGCGTCCGCATCATGAGACGACGTGTCGCGAAGGAGATCACGATCTACGGCGATCAGCATCGGCTCCTGCCGGTGCTCGCCGCTCAGCAGGGCTTCGCCGTGCGGGAAGTGGAGGTCGCGCAATCGCCGCAGGACGACTTCCGCGGCCGTTATCGGCTGCGCGAGTACGTGCATCGCCTGCTCGATCTCTTCACGGTGTTCTTCCTGACGCGCTTCACGAAGAAGCCTCTGCGCTTCTTCGGCATGATCGGCAGCGCGACGTTCGCCGCGGGCGCGCTGTTCGTCGCGATCCTGATCGTGCAGCGCATGCTGTTCGGTATGCCGTTGGCAGATCGCCCGGCTTTGCTGCTCAGTTGTCTGCTCCTCGTGCTCGGTGTCCAGCTTTTCGCGCTCGGCTTGCTCGGCGAGCTCATCATCTTCACGCATGCGAAGGATCTGAAGGAATATAAGGTGGCGGACGTGATCGAGGCGCCTGGACGGCGCGGCGAGCGCAAGGGCGCGGCGGTTCCGGACGCAGGCGCGGCCGCGCGCGGTCCCGACTTTCCGGGCATCACGAAGGCCACGTCCGGATGAGCGTCGCCGATCTCTCGCCGCGGCGCGCACGCGAAAGCGTGAGTGGCACGCGAATTGCTCCGGCTCGCGCGGGCTTGGTCGACGTAGAGGCCGACGCGCGTCCGCGCTGAAGAGCGGTACCCCAGCATGCTTGGCGAAAACACCGCATGGTCGGACAAGACGTCCGCGCCGCTCGGGCGGACGCCGGCGATCCTGTGCGACCGTTTCGTTCTCGAGGAGAGGCTCGAGCACGGCCGCATCGGCACGATGTACCGCGCGCTCGACCGGCTTCGCGCGCTCGACGGGCGGGCGTACGTCGCGGTCCTGATCCTCCCCGCGGAGATCGTGCGCAGCGCCGAGCAGCTCGCCGCGTTCGAGCGCGAGCTCGACATCGTGCGCATGCTCTCGCATCCGAACATCGTGCGGATCTTCAGCCTCGAGCGCGACGGCGACATCGCGTTCCTCGTGCTCGAGTGGGTCGACGGCGAATCGCTGCGGAGCGTGATGCAGAGCCTGCTGCCGGAAACCGTCTGCGAGGAGGACGCGCTGGGCGTCGTCCGCGCGGTCGGCAACGCGCTCGTCTATGCGCACGCGAGAGGCATCGTGCACGGCGATATCCGGCCGGAGAACGTGCTCGTGACGGCGCGGGGGGAGGTGAGGCTCCTTTTCACGCCGGCGTGTTTCGCACGAACGGCACCGTTCACGATCGGCCCGCGTGACGACGTGCGCGGTCTCGCGGCGCTCGCGTACGAGCTCGTTGCCGGCGCGCCCCCGCCGGTCCCGGGGCTTTATCCGCGGACCGGCGACGACGAGCTCGAGCCGGTCGAAGGCTTGAGCCGCAAGCGCTTCAAAGCGCTGAAGTCCGCGCTGTCGATGCGCGACGGCAGGATCTCCAGCGTGACGCGCCTGCTCGCCGCGCTCGATTTGCCCGAGCCGCGTGCGCCGCGGCGCGGGGGCCGCCCGGATCGCGTGCGCGACGTGAGGCGGGGCCGCTTCACGCGCGTCGCGCTCGGCGCCGCGGGCATCGCCGGTATCGCCGTGCTTGCCGCGGGCGGGTGGCAGGCGCTGCAGCGACGTCCGGATTCGCTGCCGGATCTCGGCACGCTGCCTCGCAACGTCGAATCGGGGGCGAGCCGCGCCGCGGATCTGGCACGCGAAGGCCTGAGCGGCGCGAAGACGCAGCTCGAGCAGGCGGGAACGGCGCTCGCCGCGCTCCTCCGTGACGTCGGCGAGCGGATCGAGGCCGCTTCGGAACGCTCGGCCGTTGAGACGGAACCGGAGGCTGTCAGCGGCGCCGAGCCCGATGCGCTTCCCGGCACGGAACTTTTCGAGCGAAAAGAACTCAACGGTACCGGCGATTTGCCCTCCGCGTTCCGCGAACCGGGAGGTGACGAGACGCTCGCGGCCGGTGGAGCACCGAATCAGGCCGAGGCTGTCCCGGTCGAACGAGCGGACGCGCTCGCGGTCCAACCGGGGCTCGCAGCTCCGTCTGCGGAAGAAACCCGGTCCGGAACCGACGCGGACGCGCCACGGGCTGCGGACGGGGAGGAGGCAGCGCGGGCTGCGGACAGCGAGCAGACGCCTCGGTCCGCGGACGGGCCGACGCCGACCAACGGCGCGGAGGAGCCGGCCGTGCAGGCCGAGCCCGAGCCGGCCTCCCCGGCGACCGAGCGGGGAGCGGATCGGGACACGACGGCACCGCGCTCCGCGTCGAGGGTCCGGTTCTCGCGGAGCGAGTACGTCGTCTCGGAGAGCGACGGCTTCGCCGCGATCGAGGTCGAGCGGGCCGATGCGCGCGGCGATGTGGCGTTCGTCTGGTGGACGCGCGACGGCACCGCGACGAGCGGCGACGATTACGCGGACTTGGGCCGCAAGGTCGAGCGGCTGCGCGACGGAGAAAGGGCAACGGTGCTTTATGTGCCGATCACATCGGATTCGATCGTCGAAGCTCGGCAAGAGTATTTCGAGATCATGATGGGCGCGATGTCACCGGACGGTAATCAAAGTGGCGCGCTCGAGAGCGCGCGGGTGACGATCGTCGACGACGATCGTTGAGGTTTCGCTCGAGGCGGCTTGATGCGGGGCACCGCGTTCAGGCCACCGGCCGTCCCATCGGGACGGACATTACCCTAGCAGAGGACGAAGTCTTGGTTAGTGCGTTGAGGCCCAGGTCATGCGTGCGTATACCCGTCATGGTCGGCAGGCTGGCCTCGGGCGACGAATTGCTTGGCTGGGAAAACGGTGTATTGAAGATGCGCGTCGTCGCGAGCCCGGTGAACGGACGCGACGACAGAGCGGTCGAGACCCTGCTGGCCGATGTGCTCGGCATCGATAGAGAGCGCGTCCGGGTCGTCGTCGGCCGGGGATCACGGCGCAAGTGGGTCGAGATCGACGACTTCGAGGAGAGCGAGCTCGAGCAGCGGCTGCCGGGCCGCGCGAGCGGCCCGGCGGACGCGGGCGTGTAGGTGACGTCTCATGAGATCGTCAGGCTCGTCGTATCGGACGGGTCGCTTTCCGCGCCCTCCGAGTTGAACGCGGTCGCGACGAAGTAATACGTCGCCGGGACGAGATTCTCGAGCACGTACGTGACGACGGCAGGATTGTCGATCGTGACCGAGTTCGTGAACTCGCCGGGCTGGGTGCCCCAGTAGATCTTGTACCCGGCGAGGTCGGTCAGCGGCGAGCCGTCGACGTTCTCGGTCGGCGCCGTCCAGCTGAGCTCGACCGCGCCGTTCGCGACGGACGTGACCGTGATGCTGAAGGGGGCGAGCGCCGCGTCGGCCGCGCCGTCGGTCACGCTGATCCTGATGTCGGCGTACGTGCCGACATCGGCCGCGGACGGCGTGCCGTGAAGCCGACCCGTCGTCGGTTCGAATTTCGCCCACGGTGGCGGATTCTTCACGCTGAAGTGCAGGATGTCGCCGTCGTCGTCCGACGCTTCCGGCACGAAGACGTACGGCGTTTCCTGCAGCACGACGGTTTGCGGCTTGCCGCCGATCTTCGGCACCGAGTTCTTGACGGTCGGCGGGTTCCCCGTGCCAGAGCCAGGCGGCGTCCCCGCCGACGGGCCCTGCGAGGAGCCGCCGCCCGCCTGCGGCGGGCTACCGGCGGTCGGCGGGTTCGCCGCAGCCGGATCCGTTGCACCTCCGTCGTCGCCGCCGCCACACGCGGCAAGCATGATCGAAGCCGTCAGTAGCAGTGAGAGCTTCGCCCTCCGAACGCAGATCCCCATTGAGAGTGACCCCCATGCTTGGTTCGAGCGCCGAGCGGGCGAACCAGCCGGTCCCTAGACCAGGGGGATCGAAACAGGCGGGAGGCAGGCGAGCTTTCGTCGGCCGTTTCCGGCAAGAGCGGACTCGTGCTGGCAACCCCGCTGTCTTCAGGCCCCTCTTGCCTCAAGACCGGTGGTTTTGCGTCTCCGCCTCACGGCGGATTTGCCCTTTTCAGCAGCGCGCAGCCGGCGCTGGTCGTGCTGCGTGCACGGGGGAATCTACAGGACCCCCTCGGCAGCACAAACCTGTCCCGAAAGGGAGACAGAAAGGGTCGGCTGGACGAGGGGTTGCGTGAATGTGTCAGACACGTTCTTCCGAGAAAAACGCGTCTGACACGATCATGTTGGCAGCTACGTGCGAGCTTTCGCCTTGAACTCCCGGCGACGGCGCGTCAGCACGTGCTCCGTGTAGCCGTTCGGCTCGAGCCGGCCGCCGAACACGAGATCGAGGGCGGCCTGGAACGCGACGCTCGATTCGAAGTGCGGCGCCATCGGACGGTACAACGGGTCGCCGGCGTTCTGCCGGTCGACGACCTCCGCCATGCGCCGCATCGTCTCGTGGACCTGATCTTCGGTCACGAGGCCGTGATGCAGCCAGTTCGCGATGTGCTGCGACGAGATCCTGAGCGTCGCGCGGTCCTCCATCAGCGCGACGTCGTTGATGTCGGGCACCTTCGAGCAACCGATGCCTTGCTCGACCCATCGGACGACGTAGCCCAGGATGCCCTGCGTGTTGTTGTCGAGCTCGCGCTGGATCTCGGAAGCCGTGAGCTCGCGCGTCAAGAGCGGTGGCGTCAGGATGTCGTCGAGGCTCGCCCGCTCGCGTGCGGCGAGCGCCTGCTGCCGCGCCTTCACGTCGACGCGGTGGTAATGGATCGCGTGCAACGTCGCGGCGGTCGGGGAGGGGACCCACGCGCAGCTCGCGCCGGCGGCCGGGTGCGCCTGCTTCGTCTCGAGCATCGCCTTCATTTCGTCCGGCATCGCCCACATGCCTTTGCCGATCTGCCCGTGGCCGGGCAGGCGCGTCTCTAGACCGATGTCGACGTTCCAGTCCTCGTACGCGAGCATCCACTTCGCGTTCTTGATCTCGGGCTTCGGCATCATCGGGCCCGCTTCCATGTGCGTGTGGATCTCGTCCCCGGTCCGGTCGAGGAAGCCCGTGTTGATGAAGATGACGCGCTCGCGGGCCGCACGAATGCACTCCTTGAGATTGACGGTCGTGCGCCGTTCCTCGTCCATGATGCCGATCTTGAGCGTATTTTCCGGCAGCCCGAAGCCGCGTTCGACGCGCGCGAAGAGCTCGACCGAAAGCGCGACCTCCTCGGGACCGTGCTGCTTCGGCTTCACGACGTAGAGGCTGCCGGTGCGGGAGTTGCGGAGCTTCGCCGGATTCGTGCTCCTCAAGTCGTGGAGCGCGGCGAGCGTCGTGACGACGCAGTCGAGGAACGTTTCGTAGATCGGTTGCCCGTCAGCCGTCGTGACCGCATCGGTCAGCATGTGCGCGCCGACGTGCCGGACGAGCAGGAGGCTCCGGCCCGGCAGCGTGAACGACGAGCCGTCGGGCGCGGTGTACGTTCGGTCCGGGTTCAGTCCGCGCTCGATCCGCCGACCGTTCTTCTCGAACGACGTGGTCAGCGTGCCCTTCATGATCCCGCACCAGTTCGCGTAGACGAGCGCCTTGTCTTCGGCATCGACCGCGGCGACCGAGTCCTCGCAGTCCATGATCGTCGACACGGCGGCCTCGAGGACGATGTCCTTGACGCCGGCCGGGTGCTGTCGGCCGATCGGATGCAACGGGTCGATCTCGATGTCGATGTGGAGGCCGTGGTGCCGGAGCAGCACGTTCGCGAGCCCGCCGTCGCCGCTCTTGCGGTAGCCGACGAAGAGGCCCGGATCCTTGAGCCTGCCGTCGCCGTGCCTCGGGCGCAGGCGCAGCTCGTTGCCGTCGAGGTCGATCCTGACGACGTCGTTCCAGCTCAACGCTTCGCCGTCGTCGATCTCGACGAGCGGCGCGATCTCGTCGAGGATCTCGTTCGCGCGGCGGATCACGAGCTCGCCGCGCTTCGGGTTGTACTCGGTGCCTTTCTCCGTGCCTGGCGTCTCGGGGAGCACGTCGGTTCCGTAGAGCGCGTCGTAGAGGCTGCCCCAGCGTGCGTTGGCGGCGTTGAGCGCATAGCGTGCCTTGTCGACCGGCACGACGAGCTGCGGTCCCGCGATTTCGCCGATCTCGGGGTCGACGTTAGCCGTCGTGACCTCGAACGCCGGGCCCTCCGGCACGATGTAGCCGATCTCTTCGAGAAACCGGCGCGACGCGGCGACGTCGTAAGGCTGCCCGCGGCGCTGTGCGAGCCACTCGTCGATCTGCGCCTGCAGCCGGTCTCGCTTCTCGAGGAGCTCGCGGTTGCGCGGCCCGAGGTCTCGGACGATCTCGGCGAGCAGGGACCAGACGGCGTCCGGCTCGATGCCCGTGCCGGGTGCGATGTCGTTCGATACCAGATCGTAAAGGGGCTTCGCGACGTTGAGCCCGCCGACGGGGACGTATTCCACTTTTTTCTCCCGCGAGAACGACGACGTCTCGGTATTGTGTAGGGAATCGAGACCGGATGCGATGGCCGTGAAGCGTACCCGCGCCTGGGCCCGCTCAGGCGAGCCCGGCCGCGCGCGCCTGCTCGCGGCCGAGCACGGCCTGATCACGGTTCGCGTCGCCGTGCGCGACCGCGCCGAGGAGACGGTCGAGGTACACGTTGTGGCTCGGCATCGGGACGTTCGCGAGGATCGCGGCCTCGGCGATGAGCTTCGCGTCCTTCAACCCGACCGTGATCGGAGATCCGACCTCGTCGAAGCTTTCATCGACCATCTTCTGGCCATAGACCTTATAGGCGGGTGCAGCGAAAAGGCCCTCGGTCATCACGTCCTGGAAGACTTGCGGGTCGACGCCGTACTTGCGCACCAGCGAAAAACCTTCGGCCATCGCAACCATCGCGCAGCCGAGGACGGCGTTGTTCGCGAGCTTGATCGCGGCCGCGGATTCGGGCTTCGAGCCCGCGCGGAAGATGCGCCGACCGAGCGTCTCGAGCAGCGGCAGGCAGCGCTCGACGGCGTCGTTCGGGCCGCCCGGCACGATACCGAGCTGACCGGATGCGGCGAGATCGGGACGTCCGAGCACCGGCGCGGCGACGAGCGTCTGACCCGCCTCTGCGTGGCGCGCCTCGAGGGTGCGGATCGTCGCGACGCCGTGCGTGCCCATGACGAGATGGATCGCGCCTTTGGGAAGCGAGACCTCGAGGCCGTGCGGACCGAGCGCGACGTCGAGGAGCGCCGCGTCCTCGACGAGCATGCTGACGACGACGTCGCGCTCCGCTGCGACCTCGGCGATCGAGCCCGCCGCGCGGGCTCCCGCGGCCACGAGCGCCTCCGTTTGCTTTGCGACGACGTCGTAGACGACGAGATCGTGGCCCGCGTCGAGCAGGCGGCGGGCCATGCCTTGTCCCATGCGGCCGAGGCCGACGAATCCTACTTTCATGTCCGCCTCCGTGAAACGGGTGCTCGTGCGATCGCCGTCGCGATCACAGCTTCTGATAGACGACCTCGCCGCCCTTGATCGTCGTCACGACGTTCAGGAGCGCAGCGCTCGACGCGAGCGGATCGCCGTCGACGATCACGATGTCCGCGAGCTTGCCGGGCTCGAGCGTGCCGAGCTCGTCGGCTTTGAGCGCCGCGGCGGCAGCGTGCTTCGTCAGGATCGTCACCACGTCCTCGGTCGAGAACATCAGGCGAAGCGCGCGCAGCTCGTCGGCGAGCGACTGCTTCGGCGGCCACGTCGTGTCGGTGCCGTAGCCGTACGCGACGAGACCCGCGTCCCACAGGATGCGCGCGTTGATCGGGCCCTGGCCGCCGCTCGAGACCGTGTCCCATGGGAACGGCAGACCGTCGCGGAAGAGCGGCTCGTTGTCGTCGCCGAAGTGCGGCAGGAAGACGGCGAGCGTCGACGTCATCGGAATACCGGCGTCGACGATTTTCTTCACGGCCTCGGGATCTTCCTCGAGTTGTCCGATGTGCGGCGTGTGCACGAGCGCGGCGGGGCCCGCCTCGATCGCGGCGAGCGTATCGAGAATCGAGACGGCATGAGTGATCACCGGCAGGCCGTGCTTCGCGCCTTCCTCGACGATCAGGCGAAGCGTCTCGACCTCGGGGCCGTTCGGCGTCGCGATCATCAGCGTCTTGATGTAGTCGTAGCCGGCCTCGGCCGCGTTCTGCACGCCGCGGATCGTCGCTTCTCGAGGGATCGCGGGGGCGGGCTCCGTCGGACGATTGTTGCGGGACGGATCGGTGCGAGCCGGATCGCCGCCCCCGCCGCCCAGTGGCAGCGCCGACAGCGGCAGGAAGGCCGCCGCAAAGATTCGCGGGCCGGCCATCTCGCCTGCTTCGATGCGCCGCCGTGCCTCGAGGAGCTCCGGGCCGTCGATCGCGGACAGCACGGTCGTGAACCCGGCCTCGAGAAACTCCTGCATCTGCGGAGCGGCTCGGCTCGCGAGCCACTCGTTGCCGTTGCCTTCGATGATGTGACGGTGCGCGTCGATGAAGCCCGGCATGACCGTCTTGCCGCCGGCGTCGATCGTGCGGCCGCCGCTGACGTTCGGTGCCCCCGCGCCGACCGACGCGATGCGGCCGTCGGTGACGACGACGTGCCCCTGCTCGATCACCGTGCCGTTGCCGTCGAGCACTCGTGCGTTCGTGATGACGAGATCCTGCGCGTCGGCGGCGGCAGCCCAAAGCCAAGCGGTCACGGCGAATGATAGGCAGGTACTTGTCGTTCTTGTCATAGTCGTCCCCTCCGTCGGAGCGCGTAGTGTAACCAGGGTCCGTCGCGGCGTGCCAATGCACGGACGTGCACGTCGCGGGTCCGCCGGGACACGACGTGCCCGCTTCCGTTTACGGCCCGCTGTCTATGGACTCTCTGCTACGATGAGCAGCCTCGCGGGACGAGCGGATGACGCCTCGCCCTTTCCGTCGTATACGGGTACCAGCAGAGTGAGCTCCCATCCCGTCGCGAAGCTTTCCGTGAAGGTCGTCCCGCGCGCGTCACGGGACGAGATCGTCGGCTGGCTCGGAGATAAGCTGAAGATCAAGATCGCAGCGCCCCCTCAGGACGGCCGCGCGAACGACGCGCTCGAGGCGTTCCTCGCGAAGGCGCTGGGGCTGCCGAGGCGGGCGGTGCGGATCGCCGCCGGGCACGGCTCGACGAGCAAAATCGTCGAGATCGACGGGATCGCCCAGCCGGAGCTCGTCGGTCGCGTCGAAGCCCTGCTTCGTTAGATTCCTGAAGCCCCGCAACCCGCTGCTTGCGCGGGGCGGCGGCTTGACTGAGACTTCGGGATCGAACCCGTCCCACGTCTGGAGAATAACGCATGCAATTGAACGTCAACGGCCGGTCGCACGACCTCGGCGACATCGACCCGACGACGCCGTTGCTGTGGGTCCTGCGGGACACACTCGGTCTCGTCGGCACGAAGTACGGCTGCGGCATCGGTCAATGCAGCGCGTGCACCGTGCACGTGAACGGCGCTCCGGTGCAGTCGTGCCAGCTGCCGGTGCAATCCGTCGAAGGGATGGAGATCACGACGATCGAAGGCATCGCCGCGGAGGACGGCACGCTGCATCCCGTGCAGCAGGCCTGGATCGACGAGGACGTCGCACAGTGCGGCTATTGCCAGGCCGGTCAGATCATGAGCGCCGTCGCGCTGCTCGAGCGCACGTCGACGCCGACCGACGCGGATATCGACGCGGCGATGGCGCGGCACCTGTGCCGGTGCGGCACGTACAACCGGATTCGGAAGGCGATTCATGTCGCCGCGAGTCGGATGCAGAAGACCGGGAGCGCAGCATGAGCGGCAAGATCGAGCAGATGGACGTGAATCCGTACCTTCCGGAGTTCATGCGTGAAGCGGCCGCGGCGACTGCGCGTGCGCCGGTGAGCCGGCGTCAGTTCATAAAGATCGCGGGCTTCGTCGGCGGCGGGCTCGTGCTCGGTTTCTCGGTCGCGACGCGAGCGCAGGCGCAGGAGAACGGCCGCGGCGCGCAAACGGACGCGACGTTCGCGCCGAACGCGTACGTGCAGATCAGACCCGATGGCACGGTCGTGCTGTACGCGAAGAATCCTGACGTCGGGCAGGGCGTGAAGACGGCGTTGCCGATGATCGTCGCCGAGGAGCTCGACGCCGACTGGTCGAAGGTACGCGTCGAGCAGGCGCCGATCAGCATGGCCCTCTATGGTGCGCAATTCGCCGGCGGCTCGATGTCGGTGCCGATGAACTTCGACACGCTGCGGCGCGCTGGCGCCGTCGCGCGCGCGATGCTCGTCGCCGCTGCGGCCGAGCGGCTCGGCGTCGCAGCAAACGAGCTCTCGACCGACGCGGGCTACGTCGTGCATCAGGCGTCCGGCCGCCGCATCGGCTACGGCGAGCTCGCCGAGGCGGCCGCGAAGCTGCCGGTGCCGGACGCGGCATCCGTCCCGCTCAAGGACCGCAAGGACTGGAAGCTTCTCGGCAAGCGCATCACCGGGGTCGACAATCTGAAAGTCGTGACCGGTCAGCCGATGTTCGGCATCGACCAGCGCGTGCCGGGCATGCTCTATGCGACGTACACGAAGGCGCCCGCGATCGGTGCGCGTGCGGTGCGTGCGAATCTCGAGCACGTGAAGTCCTTGCCGGGCGTGAAGGATGCATTCCTGCTCGAGCAGCGCGGCAATCCGATCGAGTTCAATCCCGCGTCCGACGCGATCCTGTCCGGCGTCGCGATCGTGGCCGACTCGACGTGGGCGGCGCTCAAGGCGAAGCGCGAGCTCGAGGTCGAGTGGGACGAAAGCGACGCATCGAAGGAGACCTGGTCCGCCATCGTGGCCGATGCGAAGCGGCTCGCCGACTCGACGCCGCAGCAGACGCTCGGCGAGACCGGCGACGTCGACGCGGCGTTCGCGAGCGCCGAGAAGACGGTCGAAGGTTTTTACACGTATCCGTTCGTGTCGCACGCGGATCTCGAGCCGCAGAATTGCACGGTCTGGTGCAAGGACGACGGCACGGTCGAAATCTGGGCGCCGACGCAGACGCCTCAGAACGCGGTCACGGCCGTCGCGTCGCTGCTCGGCGTGTCCGAAGACAAGGTCACGCTGCATCAGCTCCGCGGCGGCGGCGGCTTCGGCCGGCGGCTCGCGAACGACAGTGTCGTCGAGGCAGCGGCGATCTCGAAGCGCGTCGGCGCACCGGTGAAGGTGCAGTGGACGCGCGAGGACGACTTCGGGTTCGACTACTACCGACCGGGCGGCTTCCACTCGTTCAAGGCGGCGATCGCCGACGGCAAGCTGACGGCGTGGCAGGACCACTTCATCACGTTCACGCGCGGCGGTCCGATGCCGATCAGCTCCGCGAACCTGTCGCCGCAGGAGTTCCCGGCGAACCGCGTGCGCAACTCGCGGATCCTGCAGTCGATGCTGCCTTCGAAGATACCGTCCGGGCCGTGGCGCGCGCCGGGCTCGAACGCGATCGCGTTCGCCGTGCAGTGCTTTCTGCACGAGTGCGCCGTCGCGGCCGGTCGCGATCACCTCGAGTTCCTGCTCGAGGTGATGGCGATGGAGCCGCCGGCGAGGCCAGGCCCGCGCGGCTTCGGCGGACCTGGGGGGCCTGGCGGTTTCGGCGGGGGGCTCAACACGGAGCGGGCGACCGCCGTGATCAAGCTCGCGGCCGAGAAGGCCGGGTGGGGCAGGCCGATGCCGGCCGGCCGCGGCCTCGGGCTCGCGTTCCATTTCAGCCATCAGGGCCACTTCGCCGAGGTCGCGGAGGTCAGCGTCGACGCGAACCGCAAGGTCACCGTGCACAAGGTCTGGGTCGCGGGCGACATCGGTCCGATCGTGAACCGGTCCGGCGCGGAGAATCAGGCGCAAGGGTCCGTCGTCGACGGGTTCAGCACTGCGATGGGCCTCGAGATCACGTTCGAGAACGGTCGCGTGCAGCAACGGAACTTCGACCGCTACCCGCTGCTCCGCATCCACCAGGCGCCCGAGGTCGAGGTGCACTTCATCGAGTCGGACTATCCGCCGACCGGTGTCGGGGAGCCGGCGCTGCCGCCGGCCGCGCCCGCGATTTGCAACGCGATCTACGCGGCAACCGGCCATCGCGTGCGGACGCTGCCGCTGACGAAGGAAGGCTTCACGGTCTAACTATCGCGACCGCGGAACCGACGGGCGGCGGGCCGGGGGCTCGCCGCCCGTTTCAGTTTCGGGGCGCAGAGAGGCCGTTCCCCTCGGGACTCGAGCCCGAACGGCTCCAGCTGGAACGCGGCTTGAATGCTCGGCCCGTCGCCCACACATGACGGGGCAGGAGTAGGTATCGCAATTCAGGAGGTTGCCGCAATGAACCTGATCAGCTGGAGTCCGTTCAGGGAGCTCGACGATCTGTTCGATCGCTATACGCGCGAGCTCGCGCGCTGGCGTCCTGTCGGGCTCGAAGAGCGCACGTATTGGCGTCCGAGCGCCGATATCGTCGAGAACGACAACGAATACGTGATCAAGGCCGATCTGCCCGAGGTCAAGAAGGAGGACATCGATATCCGCGTCGAGAACGGCGTGTTGACGCTGTCCGGCGAGCGGCGCTTCGAGAAGTCAACGGAAGGCGAGAAGGAGCATCGACGCGAGGCGTTCTACGGTAAGTTCGCGCGAAGCTTCTCGCTGCCCGACGACGTCGACGTCGACAAGATCTCCGCCGAGTGTCGCGACGGCGTGCTGCGGGTGCATCTGCCGAAGTCCGAAGCGAAGAAACCGAGGACGATCGAGGTCAAGGTCCACTGACGGACCGGCGTCGGGGGCGGCGAGCGCGCCGCCCCTCGCGTCATTCGTATTGCAGGACGCGCACGTGCTCGACGATCGCGTCGAGCCGCTCGCTGGTGCGTGCCTCGCTGGCGTCCCCGTCCGGCCCCCAACCGAAGACGTCTCCCCAGATCGGCATGTAGCGGTCGCCGTGTGCGACGGGGATCTCGCGTCCATCCACGTAAGCACGCACCGCGTCGGCAGGGAAGGTTCCGCCGCTTCGCATCGATAGCGTGCGCAGGTTCGGCATCGTCACGCGCAACGCGGCAGCGACCGGTCCGTCCCCTTCACCGAACTGACCGTGGCAGGCGGCGCAATGGTTCGCATAAAGCCGCGCGCCCGATTCCGCCTGCTGCGCGAGCGAGCTTGCGGGGCCGAGCGCGACGAGGAGCGCGAGCAAAACAGCCGTGGGGTCAGAGCTCGTGGGCTCGGTCCAAGGGCTCTGACCCCAAATTCTGGATGGAGCGGTCATGGGAGTCTCCTCGCAAGGTTCATCCGGAATCGCCGCCTCGCGCCTGCTCCTCCGCGGCGCCGCCGGCGCTCGACGCCGCCCCGGTCAGCGCGCGCCCGGGGGCGAGCGCGGCGACCCGCCGCTCGAGCGCGTCGACGATTTTGAGCTCGTCGGTTTCGCCGCGTCCTTCGGCAACGAGGTCGGCGACGGAGACGGCCTCGCCGAACGCGACGCGCAGCCGGCCGCCGACGCGCGGGCGTGAACGCTTCGGCGGCCACGCTTCGTAGGTGCCCGAGACGTGTGTCGGCACGACGAGACATCGGCTGTCCTTCAGCAGCACGCCGACGCCCGGCCGGAACGGCAGCAGCTCGCCGGTCGGCGAGCGGCGGCCTTCGGGGAACCATACGACCGACTCGCCGCGATCGAGCAGCGCGCGTGCCGTGCCGATCGCGGCCGCGAGATCCTGATCGGGATCGACCGGAAAGACGCGCGTAGCGCGGCTCACGAACGAGCTCAAAGTGCCCGCGTACATCACGCCGACCCAGCCGGCCCAGTGCGTGCTTTTCAAGACGCGGCGAGGCAGCGCGGCGGCGATCGCGAGCGGGTCGAGGTAGCTCGCGTGATTCGGCGTGATCGCGAGGCAGCGGTCGGAGGGCAGCCGGTCGGCGCCTTCGACGTCGAGCCGGTAAAGGAGCCTGATCAGCGCGTCGTTCAGCGCGAAGATCAGCGCGCCGGCCGCGCGCAGGAACATGCCCTGCGGCTTCGGCACGTCGGCCGCGGCGCGGGCCGTGGGGACGGCGCCGCTTTCCTCGGCGCGCCGCACCTCGACGAGCAGGTCGCGCAGCGACAGCACTCGGCTGACCGCGGCGGCCGGCAGCACGACGCCGAACCGCTGCTCGAGCTCGAGCGTCATCGACACCCAGCCGAGCGAGTCGATCTGCAGATCGAACTGCGGGCTCATGTCGAGGTGGAGCGCCCGGTCCGAATAGCGCTCCTCGAGCCAGCGCCAAACGGCACGGGTCTTTTCGGAGGCCTCGATCAGCGCGCGATCCTCGTCGCTCAGCTCGACGGGCACGTCCGCGAGCTCGCGCTTGTCCGCCCGATCGAAGATCCCGGGCAGCTCGTGCCGCTTGATCTTGCCGAGCCGCGTGCGCGGCAGCGGCTCGCGGACCGCGCGGAAGTCGACGATGCGCTGGTAGGGGGGTAACGCCGACGCGAGCTGCTCGAGCTCGTCCTTGATCATCGTCAGCACGGCGAGGCCGCCGCGGCGGCGAACCTCGTCCTCGTCGGGGACGACGACGGCAACGAGCCGCCCGTTGCGCTCGAAAATACCGATTTCCTTGAGCAGCGGCGTCGCGTAGCGCGGCTCGACGTCCTCCGGGAACACGTTCTTGCCGTCGGCGAGGACGATGACCTCCTTCGAGCGTCCGACGATGTGCAGGAAACCTTCGTCGTCGATGAAGCCGAGATCTCCGGTGCGGAACCAGCCGTCCGGCGTGAACGCGTCGCCGGTCGCGTCGGGATTCTCGAAATAGCCGGAGAAAACGTTCGGACCGCGGGCCTGAATCTCGCCGTGCGGCTCGTCGGGGCGCTTGTCGATCCGGATCTCGACGCCGGGTATCGGCCGGCCTTCGGTGCCGAGGCGGCGGCGGCTCGGCGCGTTGAACGTCAGCACCGGCGAGGTCTCCGTGAGGCCGTAGCCGGTCAGCACCGTCCAGCCGAGAGACTCGAGATTCTGCGCGAGGCGCTCGTCGAGCTTCGCGCCGCCGCACCCCAAGATGCGCAGGTTCGGTCCGACGGCGGCGTGCACGGATCGAAACAGCCATCGTCCGATCGGCACGCCGAGGAGCCTGCGCGACTCGCGGGATACGGACAGCAGCCAGCGAAACAACCGCTCCTTGCGTCGTCCGCTCGCCTTGACGCGAGCCTCGATGCTCTGCCACACGGCTTCGTAGAGGCTCGGCACGCCGAGCATCGCGGTGACCTTCGCGGCCTTCGCCGCGCCCGTGATCTCGGGCCCGGTGACGCCGGCCGGCAGCACGATCCGGGCGCCGAGCCCGAGCACCGTGAGCATCCCGACCGTGAACGGATACGTGTGATGCAGCGGCAGCGGCATCAGCACGCGATCGCGCGCGCTGATCAGCCTCGCCGCGATCAGCGCGGACGCATCCGATGCGAGGTTGCGATGCGACAGCGGCACGGCCTTCGGAGTGCCGGTCGTGCCCGATGTGTAGAGGAGCGATGCGACTTGATCCGGATCGATCTCGACCGCAGGCGCCGGGCGCTCCTCCGCGAACGTCTCGAGCGACGTCACGTGCTCGGCCGGATCGATCAAGTGATAACCGACGACCGCTTCGGGCGTGCCGGCGAGGCGCTCGACGTGCCTCGAGCTCGTGAACGCGAAGCGCGGGGAAGCGTGGCGGATCACCCCCTGCAGCATATCGACGCTCGCCTGGTCGTCGACCGGGACCGCGACCGCACCGATCGACACGATGCCGAAGTACGCGGCGATCCAGTCGGGGCTGTTGGGGGCACAGAGGAGCACGCGGTCGCCCCGTCCGATGCCGCGCTCCTCGAGGCCGCGTGCGACCCGCGCGGCCCGCTCGTGCAGGGCGCGGTAGGACACCTGCTGCGGGGGGGCGTCGGAGCCGAACGCCTCGATCGCGACCGCGTCGCCGCGTTCGGCGAACGAGCGGACAAGATCGCACAGCGTATTGATCTCGGGCGCTCTCATTCCATCGAGTTTACAGACATCGGGCGCAGTGCCGCGAGGCCGTACTGCCCAGCGGCGGCGGCAAGGGCGATACTTAGCAGGTTCCCAAGGATGGAGAGAGCATGGAACTCAAGTTTCTCGGCGCCGCCGGCGGCGTGACCGGGTCGTGCTATCTGCTCACGACCTCCCGGCACACCCTCCTGCTCGAGTGCGGCCAAATCCAGGGACGGCGCGAGGACGAGGAACGCAACCGCGAGCCGTTCCCGGTGCCCGTCGACGAGATCGACGCCGTCGTCTTGAGCCACGCGCACATCGATCACTCCGGACGCCTGCCGCTGCTGCGCCGCGCAGGCTATCGCGGGCCGATCTATACGCATTCGGCGACCCGGGCGCTCTGCGAGATCCTGCTGCGCGACTCGGCCTATCTGCACGAGAAGGACGCCGAGACCGAGAACATGAAGCGCCGCCGGAACGGGCAGCCGCCGATCACGCCGCTTTATACGCAGGAGGATGCCGAGAGGGTCATGCCGCAGTTCCGCGTGGTCGAGTACGGCGAGCGTCGCGCGATCCTACCGGGCATCGAGATCAGGTTGTCCGACGCGGGTCACATCCTCGGGGCAGGCATAGTGGAGCTCTGGATCGAGGATCGAGGCGTGCGACGGAAGCTCGTGTTCAGCGGCGACCTGGGCTATGCCGATGCGCCCGTCATGAACGACCCGACGCCGATCGACTCCGCGGACCTCGTGCTGCTCGAGAGCACGTATGGCGATCGCAACCATCGGCCGTTCCCGGCCACGCTCGCGGAGCTCGAGTCGATCTTCAAGGCGGCCGCGGACGGGGGCGGTAACGTGCTGATTCCCGCGTTCGCCGTCGGTCGCACGCAGGACCTGCTGTACCTGATGGCGGAGCATTACGGCGAATGGCGACTCGATCGCTGGCGCGTCGTGCTCGACTCGCCGATGGGCATCGGTGCTACCGCGGTCTATTCGCAATACCGGCATCTTTACCGCGCCGAGCTGTTCCAGCGCGGCCGGCACTGGCCGACGCTCCCGAACTTCGACGCGACGCCGACGCCCGAGGAGTCGAAACGGCTGAACGACGTGGCGTCGGGGCTCATCATCATCGCGGGCAGCGGCATGTGTAACGGCGGCAGGATCCGTCACCATCTGAAGCACAACCTGTGGCGCCCGGAGTGCCACGTCGTCATCGTCGGCTACCAGGCGGAGGGCACGCTCGGCCGCAGGCTCGTCGACGGCGCGGAGTACGTGAGGCTCTGGAACGAGGAGATCCGCGTCAACGCGGAGATTCACACGGTCGGCGGCCTGTCCGCGCATGCGGACCAGGCGGGCCTCGTCGGCTGGTATCGCGGTTTCAAGAATCGCCCGCCGGTCTACCTCGTGCACGGCGAGGACCGCGCGAGAAGGCCGCTCGCCGCGCGCCTCGCTGCGGAAGGCGCCGAGGTTCACCTTCCGCAGCTCGGCGACGTCATCCGTCTCGCGTGACGGCGCAGCGTCTCACGTGAGATACGCGTAGGCCGCGGTCAAGAGGCCGACCATGCTCGCGAGAAAGACGCTGTGCTTGAACGTGAAGCGGAAGAGATGCCCTTCCTGCGCCCTCGCCATGCCCGTCGCCGCGACTGCGACCGCGAGGCTCTGAAGCGAAATCATCTTGCCCATCACGCCGCCCGCCGAGTTCGCCGACGCCATGATCGCCGGGTCGAACGAGAGCTGGTTCGACGTGACGACCTGGAGGTTCCCGAAGAGCGCATTGGCCGAAGTGTCGCTGCCGCTCAGGAACACGCCGAGCCAGCCGAGCATCGCGCTGAAGTACGGGAAGAGGGCGCCCGTCGCGGCGAACGCGAGCCCGAGCGTCACGGTCGCGCCCGAGTAGTTCATCAGGTACGCGAGCCCGAGCACGGCCGCGATCGTCAGGAGCGAAAAGAAAAGCTGCACGAACACCGAGCCGAGCAGCCGGATGTACCGGCCCGGCGAGACGCGGAGCACCGCGGCCGCGGCGATCGTCGCGAACGCGCAGGCCGTGCCGGCTGCCGAGAGCCAATTGACGTTAAAGAGCGCCGCGTACGGCGCTGCCGCGTCGACCGCGGGCGGCATGCGCTGGACGACGTTGTGGAGCCCCGGCCACTCGATCTGCGTGTAGGCCCAGCTCCACGAGTTCATCTCGCGGACCGCAGCGGGCGTGCCCCAGATCAGCACGAAGCCGACGAGGAACAGATACGGCGACCACGCGAGCAGCGTTTCACCGATCGAATGCTTCCTGATCTCGAGCACGGCCCGTGACTCGCCCTCGAGGTGGAAGTCGTCGGTCGGCTGCCAGAACTTGAACAGGATCACGAGGCCGATGATCGCCGCGAGCGCCGCCATGATGTCGACGAGGTGCGGGCCGACGAAATTCGACACGGTGAACTGCACTGCGGCAAAAGCGACGCCGCAGACGACCGCGGCCGGCAGCACGCCCTTCAACGCGCGGAAACCGCCCATCACGAGGATCAGGTACGCCGGGATGAACACCGCGACCGGCGCGCAGAGGCGGCCGACCCACGCGCTCAAGAGTCCCTCGTCGAGGCCGGTGACCTGCGCGAGCGTGACGACCGGGATGCCGATCGACCCGAACGCGACGGGCGCCGTGTTGGCGAGCAGGCAGATCGCCGCGGCGAAGAACGGCGAGAAGCCCAAGCCCGTCAGCATCGCCGCGGCGACCGCGACGGGCGTGCCGAAGCCGGCTGCGCCCTCGATGAACGCGCCGAAAGCGAACGCGATCAGCATGGCCTGAAGTCTTCGGTCCGAGGTCAGCCCGCCGATCGAATCCTTGATGATCTCGAATTTTCCGGTCTCGAGCGTGATCCGGTACAGCACGATCGCCCAATAGACGATCCAGCCGATCGGAAAGAGGCCGAACGCGGCACCGAACGCGGTCGCGCTGAACGCGGGGCCCGCGGGCATGTCGTAGACGCCGATCGCGATGATCAACGCCGTGCCGAGCCCCGCGAGCGCGGCGATCCATGCGGGCTTACGCCAGACACCGAGGAGGAGCAGAAGCACGAAAATCGGCAACGCGGCGGCGAGCGCCGACAGGGCGAGGCTGTCTCCAATCGGTACGTAATCTTGCTGCCACATGAATCTTCTCTCCGCTTCGAGTTTTTGTTCTTCCCTGGAGCCGCCGTCCGCGCACGAATCGCGGCGGTGGACCCGCGCCCCCCGGCTGCCGGTCCAGGTACGAAGTCAAAATATCCCGTAGTCGATGATGTCGTCGTAGTACCCGGCCACGGTCAGCGTGACCTTGACCGGGAAGTCGTTGTAGTTGAGCCAATACCAGCCGTGCTCGCCGTCGAACGGCGCGACGAGCGAGCCGTTGCCGCCGGTCGTCCCCTGGTGCTCGATGTAGCGCACGAAGAAATTCGGACCCGCTTCGGGCGTATGGCCGTGGAAGTCGGAATAGATCGTGCCGCGGTCGACGTGCCACGAGTAGAGCGCGGCCTTCGCGGTCCCGAGCAGCAGCTTGACTTCGGTTTGCGCTTCCGCCGGGATCTCGATCTCGAGCGTCTCGGTGCGCGGCGGACCGGACTCGTCCTGATGCACGGCCGGATTCGGCAGCGGGACCGGCTCGCCCGCAGCGGGAATCTCGGCGACGATCACGGTCTCGTTCCCGCCGACGACGTCGACGATCTCGATGGTGCGCGCCTCGGCGCCCTCGGACAGTGCGGTCAAGCCAAGGGCGCGGCCGATGCCGAGCGGATCGATGCCGTACTCGGCCGGAAGCACGAACGCGACGAGCGCGACCGTGGCCGCGGCTGCGGCGATCGCGGCGCTCAGCGTCAGGCGCTTCCACGTCGGCGGCTCGAGGCCGGACTCCGGCGTCTGCGGCATCGCGTCGGGTCTCCCCCCCCAAAACGAGCGCACAGTTTACACGCTGAGCGGCTCGAAGGAACGCACCCGGGCCGGCACCGCGCGGTGCGCGGACTCGAGGCTACGGCGAGCGTGCGCCGGCGCCAAGCTCCTCGAGGAGGGCGTCCGCGCCGTACACGTCCGCGAGCGCGGTGCGGATGATCGGCGTCGCGACGGCGATCGCGCGGTTCTGCGCTTCGTCGAACCAGTAGGCCCCGGAGATCGAATGAATGTTGCCGTCGAACATGATGCCGACGATCTCGCCGTCGACGTCGATCAAAGGGCTCCCGGAGTTGCCGCCGACGATATCGTTGTTCGTCGCGACGTTGAACGGGGTCTCGGGGTCGAGCCGCGGCCGCGCGTCGAGCCACGACTGCGGGATCGCGAACGGCGGCCTGCCGGTCGCGCGCTCGTAGAGCCGGGCGAGGCGCGTGATCGGCTCGACGGGCTCGCCGTTCTCGATCCAGCCCTGCACGGTGCCGTAGTTGAGCCGGAGCGTGAACGTCGCGTCCGGATAAACGTCCGTGCCGTAGAGCTCGAAGCGGGCGAGGGCGATCGCCTCCGTCGCCCGGTCGACCGGCGCCTCGACCTCGTCCTCGTAGCGCTTGCGCACGGCCCGTGCATCGTCGTCGATCTCGCGCGCGAGCATGATCATCGGATCGTCCGAGCGCTCGATCGCACCGAGCCCGCCTTCCCACAGCGCGAGCCGCGTCGCCGGATCGCCGAGCCTCGAGCCTTCGACGAGCGATGCGGCGAGGGTGTCTGCGGACTCGGTCGCGAGGAGCTCGCGCACGAGCGGATGATCGGGACCCAAGTATTCGCGCATCCGCTCGAGCGAGAACGACAGCGTCAGAATCTCGAGCTCGGGATAGACCGGCACGTTCGCCTCGATCTGCTGCTTGACGCGCGCGAGCTCGGTCTCCGCGTACTCGGGCAATCGGTCGGCGTTCGGTTTCGTGCGCTCTTCCGCGGCACGGACGAGCGTCCGGGCGTAGCGGAACAGTCGGCTGTTGAAGCCCGCGGCCTGCTCGATGAACGTGTACGGCAGCGCGATCGCGCGATAGACCTCTTGCGCGGCTTCGATCTCCGCCCAGGGATCGCCGCCGACGCGCGCGGCAAGGCGCTCGTCGGCGAGCACGCGGCGCTTGAGATCGGCTTCGGCGGCTGCCTTCTTCTCGAGCTCCGCATCGTCGTGCAGCGCGTCGAGCTGCTTGCGCCGCACCTTGATCGTGTTCTCGAGCCCGTTCAGCGGATCGCGAACGATTCGCTCGGCCTCGGGCCCGGTCTTCGCGAACTGGATGTAGCGGCCGCGAAGCTCCGACGCGCGCAGCAGCGTCGACGGCAGATCG
>CAZKNH010000015.1:0-49058 GCA_964553875.1 uncultured Gammaproteobacteria bacterium
ACGTGACCTACAACAACGTGGGCCACTGCTTCTTCCTCGAGGACGGCATCGAGACGGGCAACGAGTTCGTCCGCAACCTCGGCATCCAGACCAAGTGCCACCCGACGAAGCCGTGCGTGCCGACCAACCTCGCCGCGGCCGGAGAGATGGAAAACTTCGACGAGCGCCAGGCCGTCAGGTCGAACGGTCAGCAATCCGAGGATGTCCTGCTGCCCTCGGACAACACGGTGGCGACCTTCTGGATCACGAACCCGGACAACGTCTACCGGGACAACGTGGCCGCGGGATCCGACGCGAACGGCTTCTGGCTCTCGTTGCCGGAGCACCCGAATGGCCAGTTCCTGGGGACCGAGATCAGCGAGAACACCTGGCCGCGCCGGATGAATATCCGCGAGTTCAAGGGCAACGTCGCCCACTCGAGCTACGATGGTTTCATGTTCGACCGGAACATCAATGCCGACAACACTTTCGGCGTCACCGGCAGCATGCATATCGCGCGCGAAAACCCCGCGGATCCGAACAGTCCGATGGTGGAAACGGTCTTCGAGGATCTCACGGCCTACAAGAACCGCAACGGCGGCATCTGGGGCCGCGGCGAGATGCACACGTTCCGGAACCTGAAGCTGGCCGACAACGCCATGGGCTTCACGCATGCGTCGGGTCTGGGCGGTGGTGAGCCCTATACGTCCAGGGTGCTCGACTCGCTGTTCGTCGGCGAAACCGAGAACATCGGCAATCCCATGACCGATGCGGAAAAGGCCTACGGCCGAAGCCTGCCGAAGCCGATGATGCCGGATTTCCCGATCCGCGGTTACGAGTACTACGACCTGCGCCATGACGTGGTGGACACCACGTTCGTGAACTACGAGGACAACGCTACTCGGAAGACGGGCGCGCTCTCTTACCTGATGTATACGAGCTTCGCCGTCAGCTCCAACAACACCGTCGAGCGCGTGAAGTTCATCGACGCGAAGCCCGTGTATTTCCCGCCGATGGAGCGCAAGTGGGGCAACGACAACGGGAGCAGCATTGCCTGGAAGACCGCGGTGATCCGGGATCTTGACGGCTCGCTCGGCGGCGGCCCCGATTCCTACGTCCTCATCCACGACGGCGTGAACGACAGCATCGCGACCGACGAAGAAGCCTGCGAGATCAAGCCGACCTGGAACGCTGCGATCTGCAAGGGCGATGTCGGGCGTCTGAATGTCGGCGGCGTCGGCGGCGGTTTCGGCGGCTTTTTCGGCGGCGGCCGTGGCGGCGCGGGTGGTCCCGGCGCGGCCGCTGGCCGAGGCGGCCCCGCGGGCCCCGGTGCGGCACCTGGTCCCCGCGGTGGCGGCGCGTTCGGCGGTGCCCCTGCAGCCGCTCAGCCGCCCGTCGTCTTGAGCCGCAACGGCAAGGATTACACCTTGACGAGCACCAACGTCCGATCCGGTACCGAGATCAAGGTCACCACTGAAAGGCCGGAAGTGACTCTGACGCTCACGGAACTCGACGCGGGCTCTTGGGTGATCTTCGAGCTGCCGGGATTCACCACCGCATCCGCGGGTGCGCCGCAGGACAGCCTGGATGCGCTGCGCAACGCCAGCGTCACGTCGTACTACCAGGACGAGAACGCGCTGTGGGTCAAGGTGGTTTCGAACGGCGGTCCCGGCCGCGCCGCAACCAGCGTTCAGGTCAGCCGCTAGGCTGCACGCCGTAGCTCGAGAAAAGCCCCCGACTCATGAGGTCGGGGGCCTTTTCTGAGTACCTGGAGGAGCGGATCGTTACTGCTCGCGGAAACGCTCCTCCCAATCCCTGAAGATGAAAGGCGGGCACCCAGGCAGCGGACGCCCGGCCTCCGCGAGCGCCTCGCAGCGCGCGAGCGCGCGCGGCACGCCCACGCGGATCCACTCGAGCGTCTCCTCGTGCGTCATCGGCGTCGCGTGGTTCGGCGACACGCGCTCGACCTCGAGCCCGTAGTACTCGATGTTGTCCTCGTAGGCTTCGGCCCAGAACGAGAACTCGTTCGCCGGCGTTGCGAGGTCCGCCTCGATCAAGGTCTTGCTCGCCGGCGCATACGCGAACACGGCATTCGCCATGTGGTTGTTGCGCACGACCTCGTAGATGTCGAGCGTCATCGTCGAATCCTCGAGCCGCAGCCGGCCGTCGACCGGCACGAACTCGAAGGAGCCGCCGTCGCGGAGCGGAACGAGGTCGGCGAATTCCGCGGACGGACGCGCCGCGACCTCGCGCAGGAACGCTTCGTTGCGGGCGTCCGAGATCACGATCAGACCTGCCTCGACGGCTGCGCGGAACCCGGACGTGTGATCGAAGTGGTGATGCGACACGATCAGGTGCGTCACGCGCTTGCCGGGGACGAGGCCGTTCGCGAACTCGAGGACGGCCCGCGTCTGCTCGGCCGTTCCGCCGAGCTCGAAGATCACGAGATGGTCGTCGAACTCGATCACGGTGTGGCCGCCGGTCAGATGCCAGATGCCTTGCGCGACCTCGGTCGCCTGCACGGGCTGCGTCCCTGGCCGCTCCGGCGGCAGCGGTGCCGCGAGGACCTCGGGCGGCGCCGCGATGTCGGGCGTCCGCTCGCCGTCGATGAAGTAGCCGTCGACGAAGCGCGTGACGATCAACGTGTCGCGCCAGTCGATGCGCGTCTGCCAGGCCATCGGCAGCTCGAGGCCGCCGTCCCAGGTCTCGTAGCCGACGAATGTCGTCGTCGCGACGACGCGGCCGAGGTTCTGGTGCGGCATCGGCCAGCTGATCCAGCGCGGCAGCCCGCTCTCGGGATCGACGGCCATCGTCAGTACGCCCTCGTCGATGACGAGATCGATCACGTCGAAGCCGTGCTCGCTGCGAAGGTTCTCCGCTCGGGCGTTGCCTTCGAGCACCGCCCGCACGGCGGCGAACGGATGCGTCAGCGATTCGTAGCGGCGAAACACCTGCCCGTCGGGCTTGAACCACTGGCCGCGCGTCGTCCAGCGCGGCAGGCGCCGCGGCGGCGCGCCGTCGGCGATGGTGTACGCGACGTCGCCGTCGACGCCGAACACCGAGAGCCCGAAGCTGTGCCCGAACGTGCCGCCGAACGGGAACAGGAAGTTGTGCCGGTACTGCGTCCGGAAACGGCGATTCGGGAAGTCCCAGACGGACTGGAAGTCCGGGTTCTCGGCCCATTTCTGCACCGCATCCGGATCGGCGGTGATATTGCCGCCTCCCCAGAAGTAGGCCTCGGCGCCGTAGCCTCGCAGCTCGAGCTTGCGGACTGCGAGAATCGCGTCGGCGCCGCCGAGCGCTTCGGCCGCGCGGTCGATCACTGCGCGCGCGTCGGAGGTCGGCTGCGCGAGCGCCGCGTGCGCCACGAGCCACAGCGTCGCGGCCGCGGCGGCGGCGCGGAAACAGATACGAATCGGCATCGGCTGTCTCCGTTCTCGGCTCGTCAGTTCGTGCTCGATTCGGGGAGGGGCGGCCGCTCCCATCCCTGCTCGAAGTGCTTCTCCCAGTTCTGGGCCCACGGGCGGCCGAGGAAGTCGACGAACTCCTCGTCGAACGGCGTGAGCTGCGTCGGCCGGCCGTCGGGGCCGAGCACGATGCCGCTCTCGACGCGGCACTCGACGAACGAGTAGCGCCGGTCCGGATCGTCGATGCCGCCGGTGCGGGTCCACGGCGTGACGATCCGCAACGGTCGAACGAATGCTTCCGGATCGTAGAAGACGGCTTCGATGACGAGCCCTTCGCCGTCGTCGGCGCGCTTGATGATCTCGATGACCTCGAGCGAGTTGCTGAACTCCATCATCGAGTGGCTCATGGTCCACCCCTGCACGTTCGCGGTCCATGCGATCAGCGTCTCGCTGTGCCAGAAGCCGACGGTCTCGCCGTACCACTGCGGGAGGAGCTGCGTGTGCTGCTGGCCGATCAGCACTTTGCGGATGAAGTTGTCCGCGACGCCGCCGAGGAACTGCACCTGATGCGGCGTGACGAGCACCTCCATGTCGCGAATCCCCCAGACGTACCACCAGCGCATCAGGCCCTCGGGATAGCAGAACGAAGCCATCCAGTACGGCGCGTTGTTCACGGCCTCGTGGTAGTTCATCTGCGTCATGCGTTGCTGATACTCGGGCGTCAGCACCGACAGCATCGTCGCGGTCTGGATGATCGAGCCGTTCAGCCACTGACCCTCCGGCGGTCGGTTGAACGTGCCGCGGAAGTACCAGCCGTCCCAATCGGGGAGCGTGCTTCGCGTGTGGATCGTGACACCGCCGTCGCGCTCGGCCTCGGCACGCAGCGCTTCGTAGTGCTCCTCGGCGGTCTGGTACGGATACGGGCTCACGATCTCGTCGACGCTGATGCCGTAGCTGCAGTCTCCCCAATGCCCGACGCGCTGCTGGACCCACATGCTCGTCAGCTGAGCGGGCGTGTTGCAGCGGGTGTAGCGGGGGTCGGTCCAGTATTCGCGGTCGAAATAGAAGTTCTTCGTCGTGAAGAGATCGACCGGCAGCGGCTCGATCCCGGGAGGCGGCTCGGGGCCGTCGTACCGTGGCTGCGCGGCGGCCGGGTGCGCGAAGTGGAGCGCGACCAGGGTCGCGGCGAGTGTCGGTAGTCGCATCGGCGGTCCTCCGCTAGTCGTTTACGCCGAGGTACACCTGGCCCGTCTCGGGCGTGCAGCCGCCTTCCGGCATCGAGAGGCCGCAGTTCACGATCGGTGTCCCGTTCGGCATCGCGCCGAAAGTCTTGCCGTTCCGTAGCGGGTTCAGCTGCACCGTGATGATCGTTCCGACCGGGAAGGTGTCGGGCGTGACGCCTTGTCGAGCGATCCGTGCGGCGGGCCCGGTCTCGACCCCCCAAGCGATCGGCTTGCCGTCCGCGTCGAGCACGGGGTCCCCGTTCTCGTCGACCAGCTCGAACAGCAGCTGCGCGTGATTCGCTCCGGGGATGAAGCGCGTGAGCTTGCCGGTGAAAGTTCTGACCTGGCTCTGGTCGTACATCGCGAACGAGTGATGCGCGTGGACCTGTGCCTGCCAGCCCGCGCAGAGGGCCGCGAGCGCCGTTGCCGTTGCGTATGCCGGTCGGAAGGAACGAAGTGTGATCCTTGTGATCATCGGGTGCTCCTCGTTGCGGGGGGGACGGAAGGGACGATGCGTTGGTCGATTAGGCCGAATAGGGGGGTCTCGCTCGTCGGCATGCGCGCTTGCATCCGCACGCGCTCGCCAAACGAAAGAAACGGCGTCACGGGTGCGCCATGGTCGATGATCTCGATCGCGCGGCGCTCGGCGATGCAGCACGAGCCGTATTGGCGGAAGCCGCTGTGCGAGACGGTGCCGGAGCCGATGATCGTGCCGGCGGGCAGCATGCGCGTGCGGGCGGCGTGCGCGATCAGGTCCTCGAAGCCGAAGGCTGCCTCGGTGCCCGGTACGGCGCCGAAGAGCTCGTCGTTCCGCCAGACCTCGAGCGTCGCCTCGATGCGGCCGTTCGTCCAGGCCGGGCCGAGCTCGTCGAGCGTGAGCGCGATCGGTGCGGCACTGCACGCGGGCTTGGCCTGAATGAAGCCGAAGCCGGTCCGCATCTCGAGCGGCGCCATCCTGCGCAGCGACCAGTCGTTGATCTGCACCGCGAGCCTTATGTAGCGGCCGGCCTCCGCGGCGTCCGTGCCGAGCGGCACCTCCCCCGTGACGATGGCGAACTCGCCCTCGAAATCGATCCCATCCTGCTCGGACGGGAAGGGCACGTCCTCGGTCGGCGCCAGAAAGCGATGCGACATGCCCTGATACATCAGCGGGCCTTCGCTTTCGATCGGTGCCGTGTCGAAGGCCTTCTGCATCAGCTCCGCATGCGTAGGAAACACGGAGCCGTCGAGCCACTGCCATGCGCGGGGCAGCGGGGCCGCGAGCGGGACGTCGGCGAGCGGACGCGCGCTCGCGATCCGACGTTCGTTGAGGCGCTCGTAAAGCGCTCGGAGCGCCGGCTCGACCGTATCCCAGCGGTCGAGCGCTTCCTGAAGCGTGTCCGCGATGCCGTCCGCGGGCACGCAGAGCTCGAGATCCTTCGACACGACGAGCAACAGGCCGTCCGGCGTGCCGGTGTGCTCGGTCGCGAGCTTCATCGGCGAAGGGTCCGGATCGTCATTGGAGGTCGTCGTCGAACTTGCCGTCGATCAGAATGAACGCGATGCGGCACGGCTTGCCGGAGCGGTTCGCCCAGCCGTGATTCGTGCCGCGTTGGATCACGATGTCGCCGGCGCGGCAGACGGTTTCGCCCTCGTCCAGAATCAGCGTGATTTCCCCTTCGAGGACGATGCCGTAGTCGATCGTCTCGGTGCGGTGCATGAAGGGGTGCCGCGAGCCGCTCCCGGTGTGCGACGCCGCGTCGGCAGCGCCAACCTCGGCGAAATGCGCGCGCGCCTGCTCGGGCGTGATCGTCGCGAAGCTCGGATCCTCGGGCGGTACCTCGAGCACGCGAATTCGCGTGCCGTTCTTCGGCGGCGCGAGAATGATGCCGTCCTCGGGCGGCTCGCCGCTCGCGCGGTCGATCCGCGCCGGCGTCTCGCGCGTGTTCCAGATCTCGTAGAACAACGGGCCGCGCTCGCCGCCGATTCGCGCGACGCGGGGCGGGGGGGCGTCCTCGAGGATGACCGAGCGTCCTTGGGCATCGTGCCCGGTCACGATACGGCGAAAGGGTGTTTCGCTCATGATTCAAGTCCTTCCGGAGGGCCTGCGACGAAGCCGCCGAGCGTCTCGGCGAACCAGTCGGCGATGTAGTCGCGCGCGAACGTCATGTTGTCGGCGCCGACGTGCTCGACGCCGCCCTCGCGCGCGGTCAGGATCTTGAGCTCGCGGCGCGGGCTGTTCACGAGCGCATCGTACGTGCGATGCGCGTACTCGAGCGGGATCTGTCGATCGCGTTCGCCGTGCACGACGAGGAACGGCACCTTGATCCGGTCGAGGATACCGTCGAGATGCATGCCCGCCGACTTCGCGAGGAAGTCGTCGATGTCGCGTGCGCCGAAAACCCACATCACGTGATTCCAGTAGTGGGGCACGGGACGCTCGCCTTCGCGCTCGAGGCGCTTGCGCTGCACCTCGGCCCAGTCGTGATTCGCGCCCCACGCCGCGCCGCTCGCGAAGCGCGGCTCGAAGGCCATCGCACGAGGCGTGAAGTAGCCGCCGAGCGAGATGCCGACCATGCCGACGCGCTCGGGGTCGACGTCGTCGCGCGCGGCGAGCCATTCGTAGCAGACGCTCGCCCAGCGCTCGCTCTCGTGCGTCGCGTGGAGACCGTGGAGCCTGAGCGCCTCCCCGGTCCCCGGCTGATCGACGCAAAGCGTCGCGATGCCGCGCCGCGCGAGCGCGTGCGGCAGCCACGACCAGTAGAGGAGCTCCTTGCAGCTGTCGAGGCCGTTGACGTAGAGCACGCACGGCGACCGCCCTTTGCGGCCTTCGGCCCTCGTGTAAAGCGCCGGTATCACGCGGCCGGCGTACGGGATCTCGACTCGCTCTGCATTCTCGCGGCCGATCGCGATGGCATGGCGGAAAATCCGCTGCGCCTCGGCATACGTGCGTTCGCGGCCAGGATGCCCGTGGCCCTGCATGCGCTCGGCGACGAGATAGTAGAGCGCCGCGCGCTGGAGCTTCGCCGATGCGGAAAGGAGCCTGCCTTTCGCTTCGTCCTCGGCCGCAAGCCCCACGAGCTTGTCCGCGACGGCGACCCATTGCGCCAGGAACTCTGCCGTGCCGGCGTCCTCGCCGCGCGCGGCGGCGTCGAGCAGGGGGCGGCACATGTCCTCGATTTCGCCGATCTGCCCGCCGCTCGCGAGCGCCATGTTGACCGCGAGGTTCCAGACGTAGTTGTTCGGGAAATATTGAAAGAGCGCCATCGCACTAGACGCCCGCAGGCTGGAAGAGTCCCTTGTCGGGCTCGGCCGGCGGCATCGTCTTCGGCCCGCCGACGCCGATGCCCCACTGATCCATGATGCCGGGGCCGGGCTCGTAGACCGTCGGCTGCCACGTCGCGTCGTCGACGCGCTCGAGCTCGGCCGTGTATTCGACCGCGAAGCCGTTCGGCGTGACGAAATAGCTGAACGTGTTGTTGCCCGCGGTGTGGCGTCCCGGCCCCCAGCGGATCTCGACGCCGTCGGCGCGGAGCCGCGCGATCCCGCGCATCATCTCGTCGACGTTCGCGAGATCGTATGCGACGTGATTGAGGCACGGCGGGCCCGGCAGCAGCGCGATGCGATGGTGCCATTCGTTGCAGCGCAGAAACACCATGAAGTCGCCGAGCCAGTCGCTCACGCGAAAGCCGAGCACGTCGACGAAGAACTGCGCTGCCGCCTTGTGATCCGGCGAGTGCAGCACGATATGACTGATCCGGATAGGGATCGCCGCACGCGGAGGGATCTCACGAGCCTGACCTCGCTCGACGCCGCTCGAGATCTCGAACGGCAAGCCGTCCGGCGAGAAGAAGCGGAAGCCGTAGCCGCCGCCGAGCGTCGCGAGCGGGCGGGGCGGGTGAACGATCCGGCAGCCGGCGGCCTCGACCTTCGCGAAGAGCGCGTCGACGTCGGCGTCGCTCGCGGCGGCGAGCGCGATCACGTCGACGCGCCTGTCCTCCGCCTGCCGGAGTCGCAGGACGTAAAGCTCGTCGTGGCCGTCGGCGGCGAAGTAGACGAGCCCGTCGCGCTCGGCGACCTCGCGCAAACCCCACTTGTCGGCATAGAAGCGCCGTTCGGCTTCGAGGTCGGGCACCGCAAGGCCGACGTAGCGAATTTCGGTCACTCTGGACATGTCGTCTCCTCGAGGCGGCACGCACCGTCAGATGGGTGCCGCAATCACCTCGAACATCTCTTGCGTCGCTCGGGCCTGATCGACCGGCGGCAGCAGGCCGAGCTGGCTGTCGCCGATCGCCTTCGAGCGCTCGACGATGTAGCGGCAGCGCTCGAAGCGCCGAGCCCGGTACGCGACGAATGCCTCCTCGGGCTCATCGGCACGGACGAGCTCCTCGGCGAGCACGATGGCGTCCTCGATGGCCATCCCGGCGCCCTGACCGAGATGCGGTGTCGTCGCATGCACCGCGTCTCCGAGCAGCACGACGCGGCCCTTATGCCAATCGCCCTGCAGCAGAATCCATTCGAGCGGCTTGTAAACGACGGCCTCGTCGTCGGTAATCTGGCTCGCGTACTTCGCGATCGTCGGCGCAGCGTTCTGCAGCTTGTCCCGCATCGCTTTCGCGAGGCCCGCGCGCGGGTAGTGAGGGTTGCCGGGCTCGGGCGTCGTCAGGAAGAGGTACATGAGGCCGCCGCCGAGCGGCACGAGGCCCATGCCCATCCGGCCTGCGTACGCGTGCAGGCTTACGACCTCGGGCGGCCGCGGGAAGTTGTGACGCCACACGCCCTGACCCGTGAACTGCGGACGCGGCGCATCCGGAAAGAGCTGCTCGCGCGTCGTCGAGTTCAAGCCGTCGGCGCCGATCACGACGTCATAGCGTGCCGTGCCGCCGTCCGAGAACGTGACCTCGACCTCGTCGCCGCGGTCGTCGATCGAGCGCGCCGTCACGCCGAGCCGGATGCGAGCGCCGAGCGATTGAGCGCAACGACGGAGCACGTCGTGCAACGCCCGGCGTCCGATGCCTATGTTCGCCGGGTAGTGCTCGACGAGCTTCGGCGACGGCACCTTCGCGAGATGGATGCCTTCGGGCGAGAATATGTCGACGTGGTCGAAACCGAAGCCCGCGTCGAGGTACTCGTCGACGATCCCGAGCGTCGCCATCGCTCGTATCACGTTCGCCTGCTGGATGATTCCGACGCCATATACGGACCACTCGGCGTCGCGCTCGATCATTTCGACGGCGAAGCCGCGCTGGCCGAGCGCGATCGCGGCCGTGAGCCCGCCGATGCCGGCTCCGATGATCAGTATGCGCTCTGCGCGCACGGGTCCCCCTGTTCAGATGGATCGAAAGGCAGCGTGAGATTCGACGATGCGGGCTGGCGATGTCAACGGCGATGTCGATTGAAGCGCGATCGTGCTGCCGACGAAATTCGTATATCCACGTTCGTGCCTCGTCCGGCATCAGTCGGCGTTATACCTGGTATCGAACGCGGGGTCGTTTGCGGAGTGCGACGACGTATTGCACGATGGATCGAGGCAGACACCCGCGGCCGGTACGCCGGCCATCCATGTCATACTTTCGACGCTCTCGGGGAGGGGAGGCGTGAAGCAGAGCTTACGGGTCGCGATAGCCGCACTGTCGGTGGTCGGCACCGCTGCGAACGCGCAGCAGGCCGCAGAGATCGGTTTCGTCAGCGTCGGTCGGGCGGCGCCGCTCGAGCATGACATCAACCAGTTCGAGCCGGTCGGCGCGAGCGCTTCGCCCGACGGGTTCATCGGGTTGGCGCGCGGCGGCGAAACACCTCCCGGCATCGAGCCGCTTCCGGTGGACCTCTTCACGACGAAGGACTTCTACGCCGATCGGCACCTGTGGAGCGATCCGCGTTATTTCCGCTGCAATAGTCCGCTCGCGATCGAGAATCTGTGGGGCGGCATCAACCGCAACCTCATCGGCGACGACCCGCCGCGAACCGCACCGTGGGGCCGCTGCGATCGGGACTACCCGCGCGAGTCGATCGTGAGCCCGTATCCGTTCAAGACGGCGCAAGAGCACTACGAAGCGCTGCTCGAGGAGACGCGTCGACGCGGCGGCCCGACCGAGCACACGTACGCAACCGTTCCGGGTGACGAATGGAACGGCGTGTACCGGCAGCCGCGATTCGTGCCGAACAACCAGCACTGGTTCAACATGCGGCACGTGCAGGTGCCGACGATCCTATCGCTGCTCACGGAGGAGTACCAGACGCGGGTCGTGCAGGAGGCCTATCACCACGGCCACACGAACAAGCCGATGTGGCCGTCGCAGTTCTGCTGGCCGGAAGGCTTCCTGCGACGCTGGCACGAGTGGGCGGCCTACGATCATTACATCCTCGTGACGCCTCAGGTCGTGCAGATCCTCGCGAGCGGCGCGCTGAACTTCATCACGAACATTTACATCGGGCGCGAGTTCAACATGGAAGGCCGCGTGCCGCGCCTCGGCGAGGACGTGCCGCGCTGGTACGGCGAGACGATCGGCTTCTGGGACGAGGACACGCTGATCACGTGGACGTCGAATATCCAGGGGTGGACGACGCATTCGGCGTTCGAGCACTCGAACGAGATGCAATCGATCGAGATCTACACGCCGATGCGCGACACCGACGGGAAGTTCCTGGGATTGAATCACGAGGCGATCCTCTACGATCCGGAGGCGCTGGTCGAGCCGATCCGCATCATCCGAAAGCTCGTCAAGACCGCCGACTTCGGCACTCCCGAGGCGTCGCCGTACGTCTACACGGAATGCATCCAGACGTTTTTCCCGATCGACGGGACGGCGACCCCGGTGACGCCGGGCCGCGTGATCGAGTACGAGGTGCCCGACATGTTCGGGCGGCCGTGGGCGCATATCTGGCGGAAATACTGGGAGCAGGACATGCAGGCGCCCACGGACGACGACATCTTCAGCTTCGAGTAAGAATGTAGAAACGAGCAGGAACGTCAGAACGGCCTGCCGTCGGTGCGGCGGGGCCGCTTCCGTGTCCGCAACGGGGGAGGAGTCATGGGATTGCAGCGTCTCTTGCGTGTCGCCGCGTGCGCGGCGGCGGGTTTCGTGCTCATGGGGCCCGTCGCGGCCCAGGAAGACAGCGCGCGGCGGCTGCTCGAGTCGGCGGCCGAAGCGATGGGAGGGCTCGCCCGCCTCGAGAGTGTCCGCAACGTCGTGCTGACCGGCTTCGGCCAGCGGCTCTACCAGGACGGCGGCGGCAACGTCACCGGCGATCCGGAAGCGCCGCCGAAATGGCGTGCCGTGGCCGATGCGCAGCGGACGTTCGATCTCGTGAACCGCAGGGCGCTCAATCAGGAGCGGCAGAGCTACATGTTCCCGTTCGCGGCGCCGTTCGGTGTGAGCTGGAATCGGACCGCAACGGTGCAGACGGGCGCGGACATCCTGGACCATCCGCTGCCGGCGTTGCTCGCGGCGCTCGACTCACGCACGAAGCTCGGACCGGTAAGCGTCGAGGACGGACGCTCCGTCGTGCAGTTCACGATCGAGGACGGCACGGCGATCTGGATGGGGATCGATCCGGCAACCGGCCTGCCGGCGTGGACGCGTCGCATCGTCCCGCATACGAACCTCGGCGACGTCGCGGTGACGGCGTACTTCACGGGCTACGTGCCGTACGACGGCGTGCGGTTGCCGCACGGCCTGATGACGCGCATCGACTGGCGCGATCAGATCACGTTGATGTTCCAGGTCGACTCCTATCGGGTCGATGTTCCCGACGATCAGCTGCCGACGTTTCCGGCCAGGCCGTCCGGCGGCGGGTTTCCTGCGGGACAGCGCGAGGCCACCGTGACGAAGCTGGCCGACGGAGTCTGGGACGTGCGCGTCGGCACGAACGGCGGTCCGGTCATCGAGTTCGCGGATCACCTCGTGATGTTCGAGGCGGGCGGAAGCGCCGCCGATACGCTTGCCCGGATCGACGCCGCGAACGCGCTCGTGCCGGGCAAGGAGGTCACGGCGGTCATCGTGAGCCACCACCACTTCGACCATACGGCCGGGCTTCGCGCGGCCGTGTCGCGGGGGCTCGCCGTGATCAGCCATCGCGGTAACGAGGGGATCATTCGCGAGATGATCGAACGACCGGCCGTCGTATATCCGGACGCGCTCGCAATGAGCCCGCACGATCTCGAGTTCGTACCGGTCGACGAGCATCTCGTGCTCGAGGACGAGATGCGGCGGCTCGACGTCTATCACGTCGTCGGCCACTCGCACATGGCGCACGCCGTGTTCGCCTATCTGCCCGAAGAACGAATCATGATGGAGGGCGATCTCGGCGACGAGGCGTGGACGTGGCATTGGTGGGCCGGTGCGCTCGCCGCGAACATCGAGGCCTACGGCATCGATCCCGTGCGGAACGTCGCGGTGCACGGCCCGCCGGGCGGCCTGACGATCGAAGAGACGCTTGCGAAGATTCAGGCGCAGGCGGAGGCGGCACAGGCCTACTGCGCGCAGCAGCTCGAAGCGGGCATCTATTTCTTCGGCTGCCCGGTGCAGTACGACGCGTCCGGCGCGCTGCCGTTGTCGGCCAGATAGTCGTCGCGAGGAGGCGGCCGATGAATCGAAGCATGGGACGTCGCGCTTTGGCGTCGATGCTCTGCTGCGTCGGCGCCGCCGCATGGCACGCCGCGGGCCTCGCGCAGCAGAGCGTCGGCCGCGGGGCGCCCGACCCGTACGTACCGCCCGACATCGTCGGCGCCGAGGGCAAAGGGTACTGGACCGGGGCGGGCGTACCGCCGGGGTATCCGCCGATCTACGCCGCGCGTGACGGCGACGTGCCTCCGGGAGTCGAGCCGCTGCCGGTCGACATCTTCTCGACGAAGGATTTCTACAAGGACCAGGCGCTCTGGTTCGACCCGCGGTACTACCGCTGTAACTCGCCGGTCGGTCTCGAGCAGATCTGGGGCGCGTACGAGGTGCCGCTGATCGGCGACGATCCGCCGAGAACGGCGGCGTGGGGGTTCTGCGATCGCGACTATCCGCGCGAGGAGATCGTGAGCCCTTACGAATTCAGGACCGCGAAAGCGCACTACGAGGCGTTGCTCGCCGAGGCGCGGGCGCGCGGCGGTCCGACGGTCTACACGCAGGCGACGCTGCCGAACTGGAGCGGCCGCTACGTGCGCCAGCGCGACAAGCGCTCGACATGGTTCAACGGCGCGATCCTGCAGATTCCGACCTACCTGTCGCTGCTGACGCCCGAATATCAGCGGCGCTTCGTTCAGCAGATGTATCACTACTCGGGCTCGAACGCGCCGCAGTGGCCGGGCTCGTACTGCTGGCCGGAGGGCTTCCTGCGGCGCTTCGCGCAGTACGGCGGCGCGCGCATGAGCCTCGTCATGACGCCCGAGCTGATCCTCGACATGCGGATCGCGGCGAAGACGCTGATCACGCAGATCCATATCGGCCGCGAGTTCGACGAGTCGGGACCGGTGCCGAAGCTCGGACCCGGCGTGCCGCAATGGACAGGCGACACGATCGGTTTCTGGGACGGCGAAGCGCTGATCACGTGGACGTCGAACATTCAGGGCTGGATCAATCACGGCGGCATGGAGTTCAGCAACTTCATGCAGTCGATCGAGATCTACACGCCGCGCAAGGACGAGTCGGGCGAGCTGATCGGGCTGAAGCACGAGATCATCCTGTACGACGAGGAGGCGCTCGTCGATCCCGTGCGTATCGTTCACACGCTCGATCGCGAGGGCGCGCTCAACGAAGGCGAGCCGTTCGAGATCATCGAGTGCGTGCCGAGCATCTTCCCCGTCGATGGCGTCGCGACCCCCCTTACGCCCGGAGTGACGTTCGAATACACCGTTCCGGACACCTATGGGCGCCCTTGGGCGAAAATCTGGGAGGAGTATCACGAGGCGGGGATGGAGCGCCCAACGGAGGCCGATATTTTTTCCTTCGATTGAGCGCGCTCTGCGCCGGCCGACTAAATGAGAAAGTACATCAAGAAACAAGTACAAGAGCATGGCTAGAAAACAAATTTATGCATGGATGATGTCCGCGGTCGGAGGCCTGTTGCTCGGCCTCGCGACGGACGGCGCGGCGGCCCAGGCGACGAGGCCGATACTGATCCCGCACCCGTCGTGGGACTGTTACCTGCCGGACGGGATCCCTGCTCCCGAGGACGGAACGCTGATCTTCGAAGTCGAGATTCCGCTCGATCGTGCGGTGACGCTCGGCACGACGCCGTACGGTGAACGGAGCGTCGCCGTGGGGCTCCAGGGGGCGGTCGACGGGCCGCGATTCTCCGGTGCGGTGATGGAAGGTGCCCTCGACTTCATGCTGACCCTTCCGAACGGCACGATCGAGATCGAGCAGATCCTCGTGCTTCAGGCGGACGACGGAAGCTACGTCTACGCCCGGAACGCCGGCACGGGGCCGAGCGCGGACGACGTGCGCATCGTGATGGACTTCGAAGCGCCGAACGCGAGCGAGCACGCGTGGATGAACAGCGGCACGTATGTCGCGCGCCGCGAGCTCGATCCGTCCAACCGCACCTTGACGCTGCGCGTCTATGACGTATCGCAAGTGAGCGTGACCCGCGATGCGGCCGGAGCGATCTCAATCGAGAAACCGGAAGGTTTGCCCGTCCAACCGTGGGATTACCGCCGGAAGGCCGCCTCCGAGCAGCAAGGCGACAAGCTGATCGAGGAGAACGTGACGCTCGGACCGAGCCAGCGCGTCGGCGAGAGCAAGCGAGGCAACCGTAACATCATCCCGATCACCGGCGGCGAGGTCCGGGGCAGGATCAACGGCAAGGTGCTGATGGGCGGGGCCGATTATCAGAATCTGACGCCGCCCGCCGAGATCGATGCGCGGTATCTCTGGCAGGCGGACGACGGCGAAATCATCATCGTGCGGAACGGCGGCACGTTCGGCTCGCTCTCACCGTCGTTCGAAGCGCGCGTCGACGGCCCATATGCGTATCTGAACGATGGGCGGTACCTGAGCTCGAATCCGGGCGTCGGGCAGGGCGGCGTCGCGTTGACGTTCTACGAGAGCACCGATTGATTGATCGAGGCGCCCGCTGCAGTGGAGCTCAGGCATCTCCGTTATTTCGTGGCGGTCGCGGAAGAGCTGAGCTTCACGCGTGCCGCCGCGCGGCTGCGCACTGCCCAGCCGTCGCTGAGCCAGCAGATCCGCCACCTCGAGAACGAGCTCGGCGTCACGCTGCTCGATCGGAATCGCCACCGCGTCGCCGTGACGAACGCGGGCAGGGTATTCCTCCAGCAGGCGAAGGACATTCTCGCGCGCGTCGAGCACGCGAGCCGGCTCGCGCGGCAGGCTGCCGAGGGGCTCGCCGGGGAGCTGTCGGTCGGCACGTTCCCGTCGGCGGATGTGCGCATTCTTCCGGCGCTGCGGCCATTGATCGCCGAGCATCTGCCGGAGCTCAGGCTGATCCTGCACAGCAAGTACGCCGTGGAGCCGCTGTCCGGACTGCGGACGGGGACGCTCGATGTCGCGTTCATGCGTCCGCCGGAGGACGCGTCGGGCCTCGACCTGATCGACGTGCTGCGCGAGCGCATCGTGATCGTGCTGCCGTCGCACCATGCGCTCGCCCGCCGCAAGAAGATTCCCGTCGAAGCGCTCGACGATCTTCCGTGTATCGCGATGGAGCGGTCGATGTCGCCGGCGCTGCACGACGCGACCGCATCGCTTTACCGCGACGCGCGTATCCGAATGCACGCCGTATCGAGCGCGGACAACGTGCTGGGGCATCTGAAGCTGGTGCAGGAGGGACTCGGCTTTGCGTTGCTGCCGGACTCGCTGAAGGCGCTCCTGCCGCCCGGCGTCACGTTCAGGCCGCTCGACTGCGATCCGGTCCCGACGGTATCGATCGTCCTCGCGTTCAGGCACGGAAACCCGTCACGCCTCGTCCGGCAGTTCGTCGACCTCGTCCGCCGGAACTTTGGCCCCCAGCGGAGCGGTTAGACGTGCCGGATCTAAGCGCGCGGCCGAGGAAGTCTTAGCCGAAGCCGTTCGCGACCGCTAGACTTGCTCGTGCGGGCACCGGGGGGGAGGATGGCAGAGCGCAACACATCACGTCGATTCGTCGCCGTCATTGCGGCATTGATTGCCGTCATCGCCGTCTCGGGCGGCGTTGCCGAAGCGCAGAAGGCGACACTGCCGGTCGGAGACCAGCGTGCAGAGTATGTTTTCCCGCCGACCGGGGAGACGCTGCCGTACCGTTTCTATGTGCCGACGACGTGGGATCGCGAGAGCGCTTTGCCGATCCTGCTGTTCCTGCACGGCGCCGGCGCGGACGAGAACGCTTACCTCGACATGAGCGACGGCCTGCTGCGGCGCCTCGCCGAGATGCACGGGTATATCGTCGTATCGCCGCTCGGCTACACGCGCCTCGGTGCCTACGGCAATCCGCTGCGGCTGCCCGCCGTTTTCGGCGAATCCGCCGCGGCGGCCGCGCAACGCGCGGCGGTCACGCCGGAGCGCCGGCGCGAGCTCGCGTTCAGCGAGCTCGATGTGATCACCGTGCTCGAGATCGTGACCGAGGCTTACGGCGCAGACCGCGGCAGGACCTTTCTCGCCGGTCATTCGATGGGCAGCGGCGGCACGTGGCATCTGGCGGCTCGATACCCGGAGCGGTGGCGCGCCGTCGCGCCGATGTCCGGGCCGTTCATCGACGCCGAGACGTACCCGTTCGATCTGATCCGCGATCTGCCGATTCTGATGACCGAGGGCACCGGCGCCACGCCGTCGCTCGCAGGCAGCCGGGCGCTCGCCGAGTTCATGGAGAATGGCGACTTCGATTTCGAGTACCTCGAGGTCGACGGCGATCACGGCAGCATGGTGCCGATGGTGTTGCCGGCGATCTTCGAGTTCTTCGACGCCGTGTCCGCGCGATGAAGGCATGCCGACGCGCACGAGCGGGTCGTGCCTCCGAGCTCGAGACACCGTGACGATGACGCAGTGACGATGAATCGACCGATCAAGCTCTGTCTGCTCCTGTCCGCCTGCACGGCGGCGACGCTGATGGCGCAGACGTCGTCGAGGACCGCCGACACGCTGCCGGAATGGTGGTGGGCGCCCGGCGACGGCCGCGTGCTGCCGGCGTACGTCGAGTACGAAAACGAATACGGGCGGCTCGGTATCGTGAACGCGAACGGACCCGTCGAGACGGCCGGACATCCGTTCTTCGAGCCGCTCGGAACGAACGGGCGCGCGTGCGTCTCGTGCCATCAGCCGGCCGACGGCATGTCGCTATCGGTGGCGACCATACGGCAGATCTGGGAGGCCACGAACGGCACGGATCCGATCTTCGCGCCGATCGACGGGATGAACTGCCCGAATCTCCCGCCGGGCGATCCGGCGTCGCACTCGCTGCTGCTCGAGCGGGGCCTGTTTCGGATCGCGCTGCCGTGGCCGCCGGTCGGTGCGGACGGGCAGCCGATCGAGCCCGAGTTCACGATCGAGGTCGTGCGCGACCCGACGGGCTGCAACACGGATCCCGTCTACGGTATCGAGGGCGAGCGGCGCGAAATCTCGGTCTATCGGCGGCCGCGCCCGGCGGCGAACCTGCGCTATGTCGCGTCGTCCGGTTTCGGCGTCTCGCCGTTCATCGGCAAGACGGGAATGCTCGCCGCGGTCGATCCCGACACGGGGCGGCCCGTCAACATGAACATGATGGCCGATGCGCGCGAGCCGACACTGAAGACGCAGGCGCAATCGGCCGCGCGCACGCACATGGAGGTCGCGAAGCCGTTGACGACGGAGCAGCTCGAGCGGATCCGCGACTTCGAGCTGCAGCTCTACGCGGCTCAGGCGTTCTCGAACGGCGCAGGGAGGCTCGACGAGCCGGACGGTCCGTCGGGCATAGGGCCGCGCGCGATGGAGCGGGGCCAGGACGGCGTGCTCGGCAACAACACGACGCGCTACGTGATCCCGATGGAGAACAAGTGGGCGGATCTGCCGGAAGGCAACGATGACGCCGAGCGCGAGCGGAACGCGTTCCGTGAATCCGTGCAGCGCGGCCACGACGTGTTCTTCTTCCGGACGTTCTGGATCCGCGACGCCATGCACATCAACACGGTCGGGCTCGGCAATCCGATCAAGCGCACGTGCGCGACGTGTCACGGCATGCACATGACCGGGATGGATACCGCGAACGGCTGGATGGATGTCGGCACGACGAATCATCCGTGGGCGCTCGAGCCGCCCGAGAGCCCGTGGGCGGAGAAGCTCCCGGAGATGCCGCTTTTCAAGATCACGTGCCGCGACGACTTGCCGCCGCATCCGTTCCTCGGCCGCGTGATCTACACGCAGGATCCCGGCCGCGCGCTGATCTCGGGGAAGTGCGAGGACGTCGGCGCGATCGTGATCCAGCAGTTCCGCGGGCTCGCGGCACGTGCGCCGTACTTCTCGAACGGCTCGGCCGCGAACCTGCGCGAGCTCGTCGATTTCTACGACCGACGCTTCAACATGCGCCTCACGGAGCAGGAGCGCGTCGATCTCGTGAACTTTCTGAGTGTGCTCTGATGCGCGCGCCGTACGTCATCACTGCGTTCGCCGTTATCGCGTCCTCTGCGGCTGTGGCTGCGCCGCCGCCCGGCGAGCGTATCAGCTTCGTCAGCTGCCCGATCGTGCGCGACACGCGCTCCGTGCCGTGCTGGCTCAGCGAGTACGAAGGGGACCTCTACTACCTGACGATCCAGACCGACGTCAGCGCGGAAGTGCAGCCGCCGATGCTGGGGCACAAGGTGCTCGTCGAAGGCGTCGTCTCGGATAAGGCGCCGATCTGCGGCGGAATCGTGCTCGAGCCGGTGCGGCTCTCGGTGATGCCGGAGATCGACGCGAACTGCAACACGATGCTGCCGGCCGACGAGCGCTACACGATCGACTTCAATCCGCGTCCGCCGGGGCCGAGCAGCGGGCGGCTCGCGTTTGCGCCGAATCCCGGCGCGCGGCCCGCGCCGCCGCCCCGGTTGGAAGGACCGCAAACCGTCGAGATCTATTTCGACTTTGACAAAGGCATCTCCTTCCGACATCCGACCGATCTCTCGTCGGTCCTCCGGATCGCGCGCGAGCTGCCGGCACGGCGAGTGCGCGTGACCGGTGTTCGCGGCGCGCATCTCTTGACCGACGGCACGCTTCTTCGTGAGTCGGAAGCCGTCGGTCGGCGAAGGGCCGAGGAGGTCGCGGGGCTGCTGCGCGGAGCGGGTCTTTCCGCGGACATGGAAGTCGACTGGATCGACGGCGAGCCGGAGGCGGACGGCGTCGACGACTGGCGATCGCGGCGCGTGACCGTCGTGCTGATGCCGTGAGCGGAAACGGGTGTGGGACACGATTCATCGCGCCTGCCGGAGAAACCGCCATTGAGCACAGCTCGGCGATCGTGTTGCAATTCCTCACGAGGAAGGCGCTCGTGCAGGGAATACCGGTGTCCACGGTCGGCGCAGAGGCGGGAATGGAAGCGCGAATAGCAAGGCTCGAGTCGGATGTTGCTCACATCCGAACGGACATCGCAGAGGTGAAGACCGATCTCCGCAGGTTGGACACGAACGTGGACAATCTAAACCACACGTTGTCCGGGAAGATAGACAGCCTGAAGGACGACGTCGCGTCCCGCGAAGATCTGGGCGCTGGTGCTCTACATCGCGCTTGCTGCCGGAATGTTCGGCACGATGGCGCGTGGCTTCGGTTGGCTGTGAGCGAACGGTTAGACGCATTACGTCTAACGTAGTCGGCCACAAAGTCTTAGCCCGTGTCCTCCCCGAGGGCTAGACTTCCGGAGCGTGTCTCGGAGGGGGAGGAATATGAAACGAGAATATTTTGAATCCGCCGCGGCGAGAGGCGTGCGGTCGCTTCTGCTCGCAGGCTGTGCCGCCGTATCGACGTCGGTGCTCGCGCAAGACGCACCGGCGCCGATCACCGAGCTGACCGTCGTCGATCTCGAGCAGATCGGTAATCCCCCGACCGGGCCATACGCCGTCGTCGTCGAGCACGATCCTGGGCTGCCGACGCACACGATCTACCGTCCGACCGAGCTCACGATGGAGCGTCACCCGGTGCTCGTGTGGGGCGAAGGCGGCTGCGCGAAGAACGGTTTGATGTTTCCCGAGTTCCTGTCGGAGATCGCGTCCCACGGCTTCGTCGTGATCGCGGACGGCCCACCGGGCCCTCGCGGCGCGGGAGCCGGCGGTCCGAACGGTCCCGTCGCGCGCGGCGCAGGCGGGCCTCCTCCGGGCGGTGCGCGAGCGGGCGGGCCGCGTCCGGGAGGTGCGGGCGCAGGCGGGCCGGGGCGGCCCGGGCCGGGCGCCGGCAATGCGATGGTCAACGGCACCGCTTTGATTGCGGCGATCGACTGGCTCGAGAAAGAGGCCGCGAACCCCGCGAGCCGCTTCCATAATAAGGTGAACGTCGAAAGCGTCGCGGCGATGGGCATGTCATGCGGCGGGCTGATGTCGTATGGCGCATCGAGCGATCCTCGCGTCGCGACGGTCGGCATCTGGAACAGCGGTCTGTTCGAGCCGGACGAGGCGCTCTACAACGGGATCCACGGCTCGGTCATCATCGTCACCGGCGGCGAATCGGATATCGCTTACGCGAACGGCAAGCGCGACTTCGAGGACCTGCCGGAGCACGTGCCGGTCTTCTACGGTGTGTACCCCTCGGTCGGGCACGGCGGCACGTACAACCAGGACAACGGCGGGCCGTTCGGCGTCGCGGCCGTCGCATGGCTCAAGTGGCAGCTCTTGGGCGACACGAGCGCCGAGGGCCGCGGTTACTTCGTCGGCGACGACTGCGGGATCTGCCGCGATCCGAGCTGGCTGATCGACTCGCGTTCTCTGCGCTGAGCCGTGGTGCGTAGCTCGACACCGGCGCTCGCGGCGCTGCTCGCGACGTTGGCCGCTCCGGCGCTCGCCGAGCTCATCGGCGAGCCGTCCGGGAGCGGGCCGTTCCCGGCGACGGCCGAGCATCGCCCGGAGCTGCCGGGTCATACCGTCTATCGGCCGGTCGAATGGCCGAGCGAGCCGTTGCCGCTCTACGTCTGGGGCAACGGCGGCTGCAGCAACAACGGACTGGCGCACGCCGCGTATCTGCGCGAGATCGCGTCTCACGGCTACGTCGTCGTCGCGCTCGGCGTGCCGGGCGGCGGTCCGCCGGCGCTGGCCGACGGCTCGCGCGATGCGACTGAGGCGTCGCAGATGCTCGAGGCCATCGACTGGGCAGAGCGCGAGACGGCACGACCAGGCGGCGACTTCGAGCGGCGCATCGACGTATCACGCATCGCGGTCGGCGGTCACAGCTGCGGGGGGCTTCAGGCGCTCGCGGTGTCCGACGATCCGCGCGTCGATACGACGCTGGTGCTCAACAGCGGCATCTACATCGTCCCGGGCAGCGGCCGAAGCCGCGTCGCGATCGACAAATCGCAGCTCCCGCGGCTGCGCTCCCCAGTGCTGTATCTGACCGGCGGCCCCACGGACATCGCGCACGAGAATGCGCTCGACGACGTCGCGAAGATCGATCACGTGCCGGTGTTCTTCGGCGCGTTGCCGGTCGGCCACGGCGGCACGTTCGCGGCGCCGAACGGCGGCGAATGGGCGCGCGTCAGCATGCGCTGGCTCGACTGGCAGCTCAAGGGCGACGCCGACGCGAGCTGGGATTTCGCGGGCGACGCTTGCCGCTTGTGCCAGGACGAACGCTGGACCGTCGATCGGAAGCAGATGCCTCCGCCGACCGGCCCGTTCCGCGAGTCGGTCTACGTGCCGGTGCGCGACGGCACGCGTCTTGCGATGCACATTCTGCGACCGGCCGAGAACGGCGTGCTGCTCGACACGCCGCAGCCCGTGATCTTCGCGTTCACACCGTACCGCGCACGCTATCGCGCCGCGAACGGCCGCATCGTCGGGCCGAGCGTGGCCGGCGCCGCGGATCGGGCGCTGCTCGAGGCCGGCTACGTGCTCGCGGTCGCGGACGTCCGCGGCAAAGGCGCATCGTTCGGCGCGCGGCGAGGCTTTCAGGACCGCACCGAGGCGCTCGACGGGCACGACCTCGTCGAGTGGCTCGCGAAGCAGCCGTGGTCGAACGGCCGGGTCGGCATGTACGGCTGCTCGTATCTCGGCGGCAGCGCGGTGCACGTCGCAACGACGGCGCCGCCGTCGCTCCGCGCGATCTTCGCGGGGGCCACGGACCTCGACAAGTTCGCCTTCGTCCGCAAGGGCGGCGTCACCGCGCAGTTCAATACGCGTCCGGACGAGCCGCTCTCCGACGACCTGATGAGTATCCCCCTCGACGAGGATCGCGACGGCAGCCTGCTGCGCGCCGCGGTCGCGGAGCATGCGCGCAATACGCCGATGGCGCCGCTCTGGTACGGCATGCCGTTTCGCGACAGCGTGTCGCCGCTCACGGGCAATCGGTTCTGGGAAGAGGTGGGGCCCTACACGTATCTCGACGCGCTGCGCGAATCCGGTATCGCGACGTACTTCTTCAGCAACTGGCGCGACGAGCCGACGGCGCAAATGATCCTCGCGGCCGAGAATCTCGGCAGCCGTCTCCTGCTCGGGCCGGGCACGCACTGCGCGACGCCGCCCGGTTTCGATTTCACGGCGGAGCTTCTCCGCTTCTTCGATGAGCACCTGCGCGATGCGCCGCCGAGCGAGCCGGCGCCGCGCGTGACCTGGTGGCTCGACGGCGCTCCCGCCGGGCAAGAGTGGCGGCGCGGCGATCGATGGCCCGGCGTTCGCGCGCCGACGGAGACGTGGTACCTCGCCGAGCGTGACGACGGCGACCTCGTGCTGCAGACGTCGAAGGCGGAGGATGCCCGTCCCGCGTTTCAGGTCGACTACGACGTCGGCACCGGCGAGTACTTCGCGTTCTGGGTCGAGTCGCAGCACGGCCGGGGCTTGAGCTTCACGTCGGAGCCGCTGTCTCGCGCCCACACGCTGATCGGCTATCCGGTCGTGCGTCTGACGATCACGTCCGATCAGCCGGAGCCGATCGTATTCGCGTATCTCGAGAAGCTGGCACCCGACGACACGGCGTCGGTGATCGCGCTCGGCCGGCTCGGCGCCGCGTACCGAAAGACGGGCGACGCGCCGTACGACACGCTCGGCCTGCCGTGGCACACCGGGCTCGAGAGTGATTACTCGCCGCTCGCGCCGGGCGAAGAAGCGGAGCTCGAGTTCGCGCTGACGCCGACGTCCGAGGTCATCGAGGCGGGATACCGGCTGCGTCTCGTCGTGACAGGCGCGGATCCGCGTCAACGGAATCTCGACGACATCCGGAGCGAGCCGCCGCCGAACATCGCCGTAGTCTTAGGCGGCCCGAGCGGCTCGCGCGTCGAGTTGCCGCTCGCCGTCGACTGACGGGAAGCCCCGTGTTGCTCGATCCAATCGAAGGGCTGCGAAAGCCCGGCGACCTCGTGATCGTTCTCGCAGGCGACCTCGTGCTCGACGCCGAGGATCCGGACCACTGGCTCTCCGGTATCGCGCCCGTCATCCGCGCGGCCGACATCGCGATCGGTCACCTCGAGGTGCCGCACACGCGCCGCGGCACCGAGCTTCAAGGCGACGTGCCTGCCGCCCCCGCGCCGCCGGAGCACCTCGATGCGCTCGCGCGATGCGGTTTCGCGGCGCTCACGCTCGCCGGCAATCACGTCGCCGACTGGGGCCCGGAAGGGATCGAGGACACGATCGGGCGGCTCGACGCGCTCGGCATCATGCATACCGGCGCGGGCGCGACGCTCGACGACGCACGTCGGCCGGCACGGCTCGAGCGGGGCGGGAGGCAAATCGCCTTGCTGAGCTACAACTGCGTCGGGCCCGAGGCCGCTTGGGCCTCGGCGGAGCGGGCCGGCTGCAACTACCTGCGCATGGCGACGGCGGACGGGAGCCCGGTCGCGCCGGCCGCGCCGCTCGTCGGCGTGACGGACGACGCGCTCGAGCGGCTCGCCCTTGATGTGGCCGACGCGAGGAAGAACGCCGACGTCGTGATCGTCGCTTTGCACAAAGGGATCGTGCACACGCCGGCGGTGCTCGCGTCGTACGAGCGGCCGCTCGCTGCGGCGGCGGTCGATGCCGGCGCCGACATCGTCGTCGGCCATCATGCGCATCTGCTTCGCGGCATCGAGTTGCGCGGCGGCCGTCCGGTGTTTCATGGCCTCGGCAACGCATGCGTCGTCACGCACGCGCTCTCGCCGGGACAGGATCATCCGGCACGCGCCGCGTGGGTCGAGCGCCGTCGGAAGCTGTTCGGCTTCGAGCCTGATCCGCGCTATACGCTCGCGCCGTTTCATCCGGACGCGGTGCACGGCGCGCTCGGCGTCGTGATCGCGCATGCGGACGGCGGCCTGTCGTGCGGCGTCGTGCCGCTTTGGGTCGAGCCGCCCGGACGCCCGGTTTATGTCGACGACGAGCGAGCTACCGCCGTGATCGCGTACCTCGAGCGGATCACGGCCGAAGCGGGTCTGCCTGCGTCGACGTTTCGACGCGCGTCCTCTCTGCTGTGGATGTGGACGTGACATGAAGCGGCTCAGAGATCTGCTCGTCTGGATCGCCGGAGGGGCGCTACTCGTTGCCGTCGCGGTCGATTCCCTCGCGATGATCGGACGACAGATCCGCTTCCCGTTGCTCGGCTCGATCGAGATCGTGGAGGCCGTCGTGCTGTTCGCGGCGGGCGGCGGGCTGATCATCGCGACGCTCGACGGCGCGCATGCGCGCGTGAATCTGCTGCTCGAGCGGCTGCCGGAGCACTGGCGACGACGGGTCGTCCGCCTGCACGCGCTGGTTGCGGCGCTCCTCTTCGCTGCACTCTCGGCCGGCACGGTCTGGATCGCGGCCGATCTGTGGAACGGCTACGAGGAGAGCGAGCTGCTCAGGATCCCGTACAAGCCGCTCCGGATCGCGGCGGCCTGCACGCTCGGCGTGCTGCTCGTGCTGTCGCTTGTCGCATTGACGCGGCGGAGCACGAAATGATCGGCCAGCCGAGCGTGGGCCTCGTCGGCGTCGTCGTGCTGCTGGCTTTGCTGATCACCGGCATGCCGATCGGCGTCGCGCTCGGCATCGCCGGGCTCGGCGGTCTGATCGTGACGCTCGGGCTCGAGCCCGCGCTGATCAAGTCCGGCGTGCTCGTGTTCGAGACGATGACGCGCTACGAGCTCGGCACGCTGCCGCTCTTCATGCTGATGGCGCATCTCTGCTTCACGGCCGGCGCGAGCGGCGACTTCTTCGGTCTCGCGGCGCGGCTCTTCGGTCACCGACGCGGCGGTCTCGCGATCGCGTCGGTCGCGGGCTGCGCGGGCTTCGGCTCGATCAACGGCTCGAGCCTCGCGACGACCGCGACGATGGGGCTCGTCGCGGTGCCGGAGATGCGTGCGCGCGGCTACTCGGACGCGCTCGCGACAGGCACCGTTGCCGCGGGCGGCACGCTCGGGCAGATGATCCCGCCGTCGGGCGCGCTGATCGTCTACGGGATCATCGCCGAGCAGTCGATCGGCACGCTCTTCACGGCCGCGATCGTGCCGGGGCTCACGCAGATGCTCTGCTATTTCGTCGTCATCGCGCTCCTCGTCGGCTGGCGCCCGGCGCTCGCGCCGGCGACGCCGCGCGCGACGTGGGCGGAGCGAATCGCAGCGCTGCGGCGGGTCGTCGACATCGGCCTGCTCGTCGTCGTCGTGATCGGCGGCATCGTCCTCGGGTGGATCACCGCATCGGAGGCGGCTGCGGCCGGCGCTGCCGGCGCGCTCTTGATCTGCATGAAACGCGGCAAGCTGAATCGGGCGACGCTTCGCCGTGCGCTCGAGGACACGCTCCGCACGAGCGGCTTGATCTATCTCGTCGTGATCGGCGCGCTGATCTTCGCCGCATTCATCGGCGTTACCGGCCTCGCGGATGCAATCGGGAGCGCGATCGTCGGGCTCAATCTCGGGCCGGTCGCGACGATGCTGCTCGTCGCCGTCTTTCTGCTCTTGATCGGCTCGGTGCTCGACGGTCTCGCGTTGATGCTGCTGACGACGCCGATACTCCTTCCGCTCGTGACCGACATGGGGCTCTCCGCGATCTGGTTCGGTATCTTCCTCGTGCGCGCGATGGAGATCGGCTTCGTCCATCCGCCGATCGGCATGAACCTCTACGTGATACAGGGCGTCGTGCCCGACGTGTCGCTCGGCCGGATTTTCAAAGGCGTGCTGCCGTTTCTCGCGGCCGATCTCGTGCATCTGACGCTCCTGATCGTGTTCCCCGTCATGGCTTTGGGTTTACCGACGTGGCTAGGCCGATGAACGACGCTGCCGTCCCGGAGATCGACACTCGCTTGCACGATCCGCTCGCGGCATGCCGCGCGGCGTCGTGCGGCATCGGATTCGTCGGTCCGGATATCCCGATCGAGGTGCTGATCGCGAGCGGGCGCCCATTCGGTCATCTGCCGTGGCGCGCGGATCACGCGACGCCTTGGGCGGACCGCTGGCTCGAGTCGAGCTTCCCTTACTGGGCTCGTTCGATCCTCGAGCAATGGCACGACGGCGCTTTCGATGCGCTCGAGACGGTCGTATTCTCGCGCGCCGACGACGCGAGCCAGCGGCTCTACTACTACGTGAGAGAGCTCAGGCGGAGCGGCAGGCTGCGCGGTCCGACGCCCCGGATTTTCGATATCGCGCTGATCTCGCGGGAGTCGAGCCTCGCGCATACCGAGTCTGCGCTGCTCGACCTGATGCGGTCGCTCGACGTCGACGAGGCCGCGCTGCCGGCCGCGATCGAGCGGGCGAACGCGCTTCGCCGGCGCATCACGCTCATCGAGCGCGGTCGCGGCGGGAACGGCCCGCTATACGAGCGGCTCGGCAGAGCGGCCCTTTGGACGGACCCGAGCGAATGGATCGATTCGCTGCGTCTGCCGGATACCGAGCCTGCGGCGACGAGGCTGCTGCTCGCCGGCAGCATGCCGCCGGACGAGCGGCTGCACGACGCCGCGGAGGCGGCCGGCGCGAGCATCGTCGGTGAGGCGCATCCGCTCGCGCTCGGCCGTCTCGGTCCGGAGCTCGGCGTGGCTTCGACGCACGGTTCAACGGATCTTCACGACGAGCCGGTCCGGGCGCTCGCGAAGCACGTTCGGGCGGCGTCGATCGCCCCGCGCGCATTCGTCGACCGGGGCGCATGGATCGTCGATCGCGCACGTGCAGCGGGAGCGACGGGCGTCGTGATCTGGCTCACGCGCGAGGACGAGGCGCTCGCGTGGACCGCGCCCGTGCAGCGACGCGCGCTGGAGGCGGCAGGCGTGCCGGTGCTGCTGCTCGCGGCTCGACGTTGGCAAGCCGACGACGATGCCGCCGAGCGGATCGCGGAGTTCATACGGAGGTGCGAAAGTGCGACCGCTTGAAGGCACCGCGGTCATCGCGGTGGACGGGATGGCATCACGCCCGCTGTGCCGGCTGCTCGAGACGCTCGGCGCGACGATTCGCGACGTGCCGGTCGATGCCGAGCAGATCGCGCAGGCGGACTTCCTCGTCGATGCATCGGGCCTCGAACGCCTCGCCGATCGAGGCATCACGCGCGCGCGGCTCGACGCGTGGAACCCCGCGCTCGTGCACGTCTCGGTCACGCCGTTCGGCAGCGGCGGGGAGCGCGCCCGCTGGCGCGGCGGCGAGCTCGTCGCTTCGGCGATGGGCGGCACGCTCCGGTTGACGGGCGAGCCCGACCGGCCGCCGGTGAAGGAAGCGCTCGATGCGTGCACGTTCCACGCCGAGATGGTCGCCGCGGCGGGTGCGATGGCCGCGTGGTATTCGCGTCTCAATACAGGGCTCGGCCAGCACGTCGACGTCTCGATCCAGGAGGTCGCGTTCAGCCGCACGGTGAACGCGGTGCTCACGTGGCAGTTCGACCGGCGCAAGCTCCACCGCGCGGGCCAGGCGCTGAACTACGGCCGCGCGACCGTGCGCTGTCTCTGGCGGCTCGCCGACGGATGGTGCTTCCACAGTCTGATGACCGGGCGCTTCGGCGCGCCCGCGAACGAGGCGCTGTCGAGGTGGATCGACGAGGTCGGGCTGCCGAACCCGCTCCGCGGCGTCGACTGGCTTCGTTACGATCGCTCGACGCTCGACCCCGCAACCCGTGCGGAGTGGGAACGCGCGATCGACGCGTTCTTTCGGACGCGCACGCGCGCCGAGATCCGCACGGAGGGAAGGCGCCGCGGCATCAACGCGTGCGTCGTCGAGGAGCCGGGCGACGTGCCGCACGATCCGCATCTCGCCGCGAGGGACTTCTGGGAGGAGCACGACGGCATCAAACGGCCGTCACGCTTCGTGCGATTCGCCGGGCCGCCGTCGGATGCGCTGCTTCCGACGAGCGACGCCGAGCGCGGCCGTGATCGAGCCACCGATACCACCGATACGATCGGCGGCGGCCGAGGCGGACCGCTCGCCGGCATGCGCATCCTCGACTTCTCGTGGGCCCTCGTCGGCTCGATCTCGACGAAGATCTTGGGCGATCTCGGCGCCGACGTGGTCAAGGTCGAGAGCAGGAGCCGCCCGTGCCTTTCGCGGCTCGACGTGCAGGTGTCGGCGTCCCGCCCGGGCGATCTCGATGACAAGCCTTGGTTCGCGCACTTGAACACATCGAAGCGGAGCCTGTCGCTCGATCTCAAGCGGCCCGAGTCGCGCGAGATCATCGAGCCGTTGCTCGGCTGGGCCGATGCGGTCGTCGAGAACTTCTCGCCGGGCACGATGGAAAAGCTGGGGCTCGGCTATGCGACCCTTTCTCGCGCGCACCCCGGCCTCGTCATGGCGTCGGGCAGCGTCTACGGGCAGACCGGACCGCTCGCTAAGGAGTGGGGCATCGACGGCACCGGCGCGGCGCTGTCGGGCCGCACGTTCCTGACCGGCTGGCCGGACCGCGACCCGATCGTGCCGGGCGCGGTACCGTACGGCGACGTGATCGTGCCGTACGTGATCGCGGCCTGCGTGATCGCTGCGCTCGGCCACCGCATGCGCGGCGGCGCCGGCTGCCATATCGATGCATCGATGTACGAGATCTGCGTGCAGCAGATGGCGGATGCGATCGAAGCGGCGCAGCGCGGCGACACCCCGCGTCGCATGGGCAACGCGGACCCGGCCGCGCGGCTTCAGGACGTCTTCCCCGCGCGCGGCGAGGACCGCTGGGTCGCGATCACTGCGTTCGACGACGCCGACCTCGAGCGGCTCGAGCGGCTCACGGGCGGGCGGCCGATCGCGGAGTGGACGCGCGAGCGCGACGACGTCGAGATCGTCCAGCTGTTGCAGCATGAAGGCATCGCGGCCGGCGCCGTGCAGGACGTCGAGGATCTCGTCGAGCGCGACGAGACGCTTCGCCGGCGCGGCGCGCTCGTCGATCTGCCGCACGCGAAGCTCGGCCGGTTCGGCCATATGCGGACCCCGATCTCGTTCTCGCGCGACGTCGTGACGCCTTTCAGGGCTCCGTCGATCGGCGAGCACACGCGCGAGATCGTGCGGACGATCGCGGGGATCGACACGAAGCGCTTCGAGGCGCTCGAGGCGCTCGGAGTGTTCCAGTGAGCGCTGGCGTCACTGCGCCCCGGCGGCCGCCGCTCGCGTGCACGGCCGCGGCGAAGGCCTACCAGAAGGCGTTCGGTGCGGAGCTTCGCACGCGCGTCGTCGAGCGCGGCGAGCCTTTCGCCGTCGCGCAGGCCGACACGCCGCACGAGATCTTTCACGCGATGGACATCCCGGTCGTCTCGAATCAGTGGTGGTCCGCGTACATCTCCGCGAAACGCCTGTCGGAGCGGTATTTTGCAGTGCTCGACGATCTCGGTTTCCCGCCGAACCGGTGCAGCTATTGCTCGCTCGGCCTCGCCTGCACGCTCGCCGACGATCCCGACTCGGCGCCGTGGGGCGGGCTGCCGCGTCCGACCGTGCTCGTCGCGCGGCTCACGTGCGAGTGCGTCCAGCACGTCTTCTCGGCGTGGGCGGAAGCGCTCGGCAGCGAGTTCTTCCCGATGGAAGCGCCGGCCTGGGTCGATACGATCCCCGAATGGTATCGGCATGCGCGGACGCGCTGGGAAGAGGTCTACGGCGCGCGGCGCATCGAGCTTCTCGCGGCCGAGATCCGCGAGCTGATCGCGCTGCTCGAACGGAACACCGGACGCGTGTTCGACATCGACAAGCTCGCTCGGCTGATGGAGCGCATCAACGAGCAGGAGGACCTGCTCGCGGAGACCGCCGCGCTCGTCGGCACGGCGCGGCCGTGCCCGGTGACGCTGAATGACCAGATGACGAACACGATGATCTCGCAATGGCATCGCGGCTCGGACTGGGCCGTCGAGCACGCGCGCCGGTTCCGTGACGAGGTGCGCGAGCGCGTGCGCGCGGGCAACGCGGACCCGTCCGCCGAGCGGATCAGGCTCATGTGGATCGGTGCGGGCCTCTGGCACGACACGTCGTTCTATGACGCGCTCGAGGAGCGAATGGGTGCCGTATTCGTGTGGTCCATGTACCTGCCGTTCGCCGGTGCGCAGTACCCGCGCGACGTGCGAGGGCGGCCGCTCGAGGCGCTCGCGAGCCGGATCTGCTCGATGAACGAGGTGCTGCATCTGCCGCCGTGGATGACGGAATGGCTCGTCAGTGAAGCGGCCCGCTGCGGCATCGATGCCGCGGTCGTGCTCGTGCCGCCGAACAATCGGCTGTCGCAGTCCGGCACGTTGCTCGCGAGCGAAGCGCTGCGTGCGGCAGGCGTCCCCGTGCTCCTGCTCTCGGCGGACATGGTCGACGCGAGCAGGTGGGACCGCGACGCGGCGGTCGGGACCATCGAAAGCTTCCTGCGTCGTGAGGTTGCGCGATGAGGCCGGTGCTCGCCGTCGTGCTGCTCGTCGCCGGCTGCGCTCGCGGCACGGGGGAAGCCGTCGTCGTCGATGTCGACGCGAACGGCATGACCGAGCTCGTGTACGCGACCCCGTACAGCCCGACGCATCCTTTCAGCCGAGCGGATCGGCGCTGGATCGAGTTCGTCGAGACTCGATCGAACGGGAGACTCCGCATCCGGCCGATCTGGTCGGGCGCGCTCTTGTCGTCCGAGCACTCGATGATCGAGCTTCGGCATGGCGTCGTCGACATCGGGTTGATCACGCCGATCTACGTCGCGGGCGGTGCGCATCTGATTCGCGCCCAATCGGGTTTCTACAGCGGAGTGCGCGAGATCGAGCAACAGGTCGCGCTCTATTACTGCCTCGCGGGTGCCCATCGGCAGTTCGCGCACGAGCTCGAGGGCTTGAAGATTCTGGCCGTGCAGGGCGGGAGCTTGCCGGGTCTCGTGACGCGCGAGCGGCCCGTGACGTCGCTCGATGATTTGAGGGGCCTTCGGATTCGCGTGCCGGGCGAGCTGATGAACGTGATGCGCGATCTCGGCGCGGACCCGGTCAACATGCCGATGGGTGAAGTCTATTCGGCGCTCGCGAAGGGCATCATCGACGGCGTCGTCGCGCCGACCGACACGTTCCGCGCGCTCCATCTCGCGGAGGTCGCGAAGTACTACACGCGGCTTGCCGTCCCGCGCGGCGCGTATCCGGCAAGGGCGATCGGAACGAGACGCTGGCTCGCGCTCTCGGCCGCGGATCGCGACGTGCTCGAGGCGTCGATTCCGATCTGGGAGGCGGCGCTCGCGGATGAGAACAGACGCGCGCTCGAGGAGGGCTGGCAGTATGCGCTCGAGCAGGGTGTCGTCGAGGTCGAGATCAGCGCCGACGACCAGGCACGTTTCGATGCGCTCTACGCGCTCGAAGCGGAGCGTAACGCCGCGGCGTTGTCGCGTTACGGTATCGACGGGACATCGGTGCTTGCCGCCGCGCGAGCGAGCATCGGTCCGGACGGCAGCGTGAGCTGCGCGGGAGACGGTGCATGATGCGCGTGCTCGACGGCATTCGCGTCGCGGATTTCAGCCACGTGATGGCTGGACCGTACGCGACGCATCTGCTGCGCCTCCTCGGCGCCGAGGTGATCAAGATCGAATCGCCGGGCGGCGACGCGATGCGCTACTACGGAGCCGACCGGCGTTACGACGGAATGGCGCCGGCGTTCATCGCGGTCAATGCGGGCAAGAAGTCCGTCGTGCTCGACCTGAAGGCACCGGAGGATCTCCGCCGCGCCCGGCGCCTGATCGAGCGGTCCGACGTGCTCGTCGAGAACTTCAGACCCGGCGTGATGCAGCGGCTCGGGCTCGGCTATGAGGACGTGAGGTCGTTGCGGCCCGACATCGTTTACTGCTCGGTGTCGGGCTACGGCCAGTTCGGGCCGCGGCGCGACTGGCCGGCGATCGACAACATCGTGCAGGCGACGAGCGGCATGATGAGCCTCGGCGGCGACCCGGACGGACCGCCGATGCGTGTCGGATTCCCGGTCGTCGATACGTTGACGGGCCAGACGGCGGCGCTCGCGATCCTCGCGGCGCTGTTTCGCCGCGAGCGGACCGGGGAGGGGGAGTACCTCGATGTCGCGATGTTCGACGCGACGGTCGCGTTCATGACGTCCGCCGTCGTGCCGTATCTCGTCACGGGCCGCGCGCTCGAGCGGACCGGCAATACCGGCTACAGCGGTCAGCCGACATCGGCCGTGTTCAAGGCCGGCGACGGCCGATACGTTTCGCTCGGCGTCGTGCAGCAGCGTCAGTTCGAGCTCCTCGCGCGCGTGCTCGGGCGCGAGCGCTGGCTCGCCGATCCACGCTTCAGCGATCCGGAACGCCGGCGGGCAAACGCGAGCGCGATGCAGGCGGAGCTCGCGGAAGTGCTCGCGACCCGTGATGCGGCCGCGTGGGAGGCGGAGCTCAGCGCGGCAGGCATCCCTTGCGGGATGGTGCGAAGCGTCGGCGAGGCCGTCGATCTGCCGGGCCTCGAGGATCGGAAGCTGCGCGTGCCGCTGACGGTGCCAGGGCTGCCGGGGAACGAGCGCGTCGCCGTGGTGGCCACCGGGATACTCGCAAGCGCGGGGAACGACGAGGCGCTTGGTCCCCCGCCGAGGCTCGGCGAGCACACGGCGGAGATCGTCGAATGGCTCGATCGAAGCTAGACGCCCGCAGCTGACGTCTAGAAGAAGGGCTCGCGGCCGACTCTGCCGGCCGCGAGCCTTGCGTTGTAGCGGAGTCCGTCCGCGGCCGGATCAGACCTCCTGCGCGGCGGCAGCGGGCGGCGCGGCGCGCTCCTCCTCCGTGTGGCCGACCGCATAGCGGTATTTCGGCATCAGGCTCATCAGCACGGCCGATGCGAGCAGGATCGCCGCGGCCGCGTAGAGCCCGTTGTCGTAGGAGAGATCGGCCGAGAGCTCGCGCAGCTTCGGCAAGCCCCAGATGCCGACGGCCGATCCGAGGTAGAACACGCCGAAAATCACGCCGTACACGCGCCCGTACGCCTTGAGGCCGTAGTAGCGCTTGATCAGGAACGCGAGCACGTCGAACTCCGCTCCGAGCAGGAAGCCGATCAGAAGCGCGCTGACGTAGCCGAACTCCGGATAGAGCGCATAGAGAATGCAAGCGATGGCGCCGCCGATCGAGACCGTGGTCATGACGCGCGGCGCGAAGACGTGATCGATGATGAAGCCCACGGCGACGCGCGCGAACAGCAGACCGAAGCCGAACACCGTTTGCAGGCGCGTCGTTTCCTCGGCGGTCCAGCCCGCATCGCGCAACAGCGGGACCTGCTGCGTCACGAGGCTCGTCGCCGTGACGCCGAGCAGGAAGAACCCGAGGTTCAGCATCCAGAAGGTGGGCTCGCGCGTCGCTTCGCGGAACTCGAGGCCGAACGCTCGGCTCGCCGCCGAAAGCTTGCGTGCCGCGAGATCCGTGACGGACGGCTCCCGCAGGCAGTAAGCGACGACCGGCCAGCTCACGAACAGCACGAGCGCCGCGACGGCCACGATGGCCTCTCGCCATCCGAAGGCGGCGATCATCGGACCGATCACGAGCATCGGCAGGAACGTGCTGCCGACGCCGATGCCGGCGTTCGCGCAGCCGAGCGCGAGGCCGAGCTTTCGGTCGAACCACGGCGTGACGGCCTGCAGATACCCGAGCGGCCAGAGACCGAGGCCCGCGATCGGCACGAGCGCCCATAGCAGGTAATAGACGTAGAGGTTGTTCGGCGTGAAGTAAATGGCGGCGAGGCTCAGGGCGAACAGCGGAATCGACGTCAGCACGACGCGACGCGGGCCGAATCGATCGACGAGAAACCCCTGCAGCGGCGACATCACGACGATCATGTACGCGACGAGCGAGAACGCGAACGACACGTCGGATCGCAGCCAGCCGAACTCCTGCTCGATCGGCGTGATGTAGGCCGTGACGGTCAGGTTCGCGATCACGCTCGGGCCGAGCGCGAGGCCGATCGTCGCGCCGAAGGTGGTCAGGATGCCGTTGCGTGAAGCTTCGGACCGTGGAGTGGCTGTCTGCATGCGTTCCCCCCAAGAGCGCGATGGCTTGTGGTCAAAAGACGGGAGCAGGGCGAACATGCTCCCGTGACGAATATTCGCCAAACGGGAAGGGACATGTCACGCGTGTTCCCTTCCCGGAGTTCCTGTGTTGTAGTATTCGGCACATCATTCTATTTCGTGACGGGTCGCAAGTCTCGACCTTCGCAACGTTTCGTCCAGGTCGGTGCGCGGCCCCGAGGATGACATTATGACTTGGTTCTCGAGGTTCTCCGTCGTATTCCTGCTCGCGGGTGGAGTCGCGTATGCACATCACTCGGCTCCGGCCTTCTACAAGGTCGACGAGCGTGTCACGGTCAGCGGCACCGTCAAAGAGTTCAGGTTCACGAATCCGCACGCGATCCTGAAGCTCGAGGTCGTCGGCGAGGATGGAGAAAAGCAGGAGTGGACGGCCGAGACGACGTCTCCATCGGTGTTACGGCGCCGCGGCTGGAGCCAGCAGAGCTTCATGCCCGGAGAGAAAGTGACGCTCGAGGGTATGCCGTCTCTCGATGGAAGCTTTCTGATCCGCATCACGCGTGCGTTCCGCGAGGACGGAACCGAGATCGGTCTGCCGCCTGGAACGAATAACTAGTATGCGAAATTCAAATACCTTCTCGGCGATCGTCGGCTGCGCGCTGGCGTTCGCGTTGACCTCGCCGGGTCTTCACGCGCAGGCGCTCGAAGCTCACGGTATCGCGGGCTTCTGGTCACTCGCACCGGGCCCGACACCGCCTCGGCGGCCGGCGACACCAGAGGAAGCCGAGCTGATTGCGCTGCTCCCCGAGGGCACGGTGCTCCTCGCCGACGCAGGGGCGGTGGAGTTCCCGCCCGGCGACTACGGCGGGCTCGATGTGCATGCGAGCCTGCGCGAAGCGGCGAAGGACTACGATCCCGGAAATCAGACCGACGTGTCGTCGACGTGCCGTCCGCCGGGCCTGATCTATTCGATGCAGGGACCGTTCCCGATCGAGATCTTCGAGGGACGCGATCTCATCGTGATCAAGCTCGAGTACTTCGACCAGGTCCGCGTCGTCTTCATGAACGAGACGGAGCATCCGGACGACTGGCCGCACTCGCATACCGGCCACTCGTACGGCCGCTGGGAAGGCGACACGCTCGTCGTTCACACGGCGAAGCTTCTGCCCGGAACGCTGTTCAACAACGGCGTCGATCACACCGAGAACGTGCGTCTGATCGAGCGGTTCCGGCTCGCGGATCCGAACACGCTGCTCGTGTCGCAACAGTTCGAGGATCCGGGCTCGTTCACGGGCACGGCCGCGCGAATCATGGCGTTTCGCCGCGGCAACGATCACGTTTACCCGTACGATTGCGACCCCGCCTACGGGATCGCGATCGAATCACGCCAGGGTCGCGACTAGAAAGCGGAGATCGACGATGACGGTTCGTGATGGCGTTCGTGCGGCCGCGTTCGCGTTGACGTTCGCAGCCGGTCCTCTCCTTGCGCAGCCCGGCACCGCGCCGAGCGCGGCGCCGCAGAGCAGTGAGTGGACGCCCGGTCAGACGTTCAAGGAGTGTCGTAATTGCCCGGAGATGATCGTGCTGCCGGCCGGCACGTTCGTCATGGGCTCGCCGCCGGACGACCCGATGAGGCGCGACAACGAGGTCCAGCACGAGATCACGTTCGAGCGTCCGTTCGCGATGTCGACGGCGCCCGTCACTTGGAACGAATGGGAAGCATGCGTGCGCGACCGGTGGTGTGACGGCATCGCGGTCGAGACGGCGCTCACGACCCTGCCGAACGGCGAACGAAACCCGAATTATCGGGACTGGGGACGCGGCACGCGCCCGGTCGTCGGCGTGAGCTGGTACGACGCGCAGACGTTCGTCGGCTGGCTCAACTGGAAAACCGGCGAGGACGACGCGTACCGTCTGCCTTCCGAGGCGGAGTGGGAGTACGGGGCGCGGGCCGGCTCGACGACGACGTTCCCGTGGGGAGACGAGCTCGATCACGACTACGGCAACTTCGGCTCGGACGTCGAGGGCCGTCTCGGCGGCAAGGCGGAAGGGCGCGACGTTTGGCTCGACGAGACGTCGCCGGTCAGGTCCTTCCCGCCGAACGCGTTCGGCCTCTACGACATGCACGGCAACATCTTCGAGTGGGTCGAGGATTGCTACGAGCCCGACCGCGCGCACGCGCCGAAGGACGGCTCGGCGAACCGCGAAGGCAACTGCGCGAATCGGATCTTCCGGAGCGGAACGTTCCTCAGTAACCCGTACATGCAGCGCTCGGCGCGGCGCGGGGCGCCGTACCCGGCCACGACGCGCGGCCGGAATTACCTGGGCTTCCGCGTCGCGAAGACGCTCGACTAGCCGCTCCGGACGATGAATCTCGCACGCCTGCGCGCCGCCGCATGTGTCGCCGCGGCGCTCGTCGCGTTTCATTCGAGCGCCGAGCAGACGCTCCCGCCGCCGCTCGAGGGCGGTGCGCCGTCGGACGTGCCGGTCGCCGTGCAGATCCTGCGGTGGCGGATGCTCGACGGCGACGTCAATGCGCTCATGTTCCGCAGCATGGACAGCCTCTTCACGACACGCACGGTGGCGCGGAGCGGCGCCGTGTGGCGGCTGCCGCGGAGCGATCACGCGCTCGATTTCGTGTACAGCTGGCAGGGCGTGACGCGTCCGGCCGAGGAGTTCCTCGAGCGCACGTACACGAATGCGCTCTTGATCATCAAGGACGGGCGCATCGTCAGCGAGATCTACCGCAACAACAGCAACGAGCGGTCGCGATTCATCGGCTGGTCGGTCACGAAGTCGGTGACCTCGATCCTGATCGGCTGCGCCCTCGACGAAGGGCTGATCGAGTCGCTCGACGTGCCGATCACGCGTTACCTGCCGGAGCTTGCCGGCGGCGGCTACGACGGCGTATCGATCCGGCAGATCATGCAGATGAGGTCGGGCGTCGACTACGAGGAGCGCTACGACTTCGAGAATCCCGGCGTCGCGGCGAGCAACCATATCGCGGCGCTCGTCCGGAACACGGCGCGCTTCGCCGACGTCGCGCGGACGCTGCCGAGGCTCTACGAGCCGGGCGAGCGCTTCCAGTACAAGACGATCGACACCGCCGTGCTCGGCTGGCTCGTCGAGCGCGTCTCCGGCGGATCCGTCGCGGCCTATACGGCCCGATGCCTGTGGGAGCCGCTCGGCGCCGAGGCCGATGCGTTCTACATCATGGACGGGCCGCCCGGTGTCGGCCGCGAGTTCAGCGGCGCCGGCTTCAACGCGACGCTGCGCGACTTCGGGCGCTTCGGTCAGATGATGCTCGACGGCGGCGTCGCGAACGGCAGGCGCATCGTCTCAGAGGAGTGGGTCCGCGAGTCGACGGCGCCATTCGGGGACGAGGACGCGCGCCGTGGCGGCTATGGGCTCCAGTGGTGGACGATCGGCGGAAGCGAAGCGTACGCGGCGATCGGCCTTCAAGGGCAGTACGTCTACGTCGATCCCTCGACGCGGACGGTCGTCGTGAAGCTCAGCTACTTTCCGCCCGGAGACAACTCGGCGCTCGATGCGGAGACGCTCGCCTTCATGGCGGCGGCTTCGGCCTGGGAGCCGCGTTGACTCGAGCCTGGCAGCATGCGTGTGAGGACGTCGTCCTTGAGCACGACGTGGTGATAGAGCGCCGCACCGACGTGTAAGAGCACGACGGTCGGGAACACGTACGGGCCGACGATCCGGTAGTGGAACGTGTCGAAGAAGACGTCCCACTGCTGCACGGTGATCCCGAAGGTGTCGAAGATCCAGGCCGCGAGCTCCGTCCGGACGAACGGCGGGATTCGAAAGATCCCGTAATCCACGCCGCCGAAATTGCCGAGATACCCGGTCACGGGCATCGCGACGATCAGGAAGTAGAGCAGCGAGTGGCTGAGCCGGGAGAGCCACACCTGCCAGCGCGGCATGCTCGCGGGAAGCGGAGGCGGGGGATTCCACAAGCGCCAGACGACGCGGATCACGAAAGGCACGAGGATCGTGAACCCGATGACCTTGTGGTAGTTGAGCCCCGGAATCAGGCCTTCGGTGTGGTCCCACGTGAGCCAGATGATGACGACGTACGCGGTCACGATCCATGCGGCCATCGACCAGTGCAGGAACTTCGAGACGCTGCCGTACGTCGTTTTCGTGTTCTTCAGCATGCTTCGTTGTCGCGTTCGCTTCCGCGCGGCCTTGCAATGGACGGCGATTGTGCAATGCGAACGCGCGGCTGTCTCATAATCACTGCCGATGGCAACCATCGCGAACGCGGATTAGTCTGCATCCGCGGCAAATGCTCTAATTCGCTCGACTTGCAAACCTTCGCGGGTCGTGCGCTTTTCCGCGGCCGCATGAGGGGGAATCGATGAAGACGAAAGGCCTGCTGACCGCTCTATTGCTGACGCTGACCGGTTTCGTTCCGAAAGCGGACGCGCATCACTCGATCGTCGAGTTCGACTACACGCTCGCCTATGCCGTGACAGGCAAGGTCAAGGAGCTCCAATGGACGAATCCCCATTCGTGGGTGCAGGTGCTCGTGCCGGCAGAGAACGGCGAGACGATCGAGTTCGGGTTCGAGCTGGGCGCTCCCGTCTTCAACATCCGCCTCGGCTGGCGCAAGGACAGCATCGTGCCGGGTGACGAAGTCACAGTCGTGTACTGCCCGTCGAGAAACGGCAGCCCGCGGGGGACGTTGATGTACATCTACCTGCCTTCCGGGGAAGTTCTGCCCGGCATTGCACCTCGCATCTACTCCGGTCCGCCATTCGAGGATCCGGCGGAGGTGCCTCCGCCGCCGCTCTTGGGACGGAATTGAGGAGGGCGCGATGCGATTCAGGCTGAGCTTGCTTCAGGGCCTCGCGCTCACGTGCGTTGTGAGCGCAACGCAAGGAGAGGAGTTCCCGCGCGAGGCGTTCAACGGCGTCTGGCTCATCGCCGAGGAGACGCCCGCCCTGCGGACGCTCGACGGCGAGATCCCGCCGCTGTTGCCGGAGGCAAAGGCGCTTTACGAGGAGCACCAGCGCCGTCGGGCGAGCGGCGACACGTATTTCGATCGCGCGACGTGGTGCGCAGGCGTCGGGCTGCCGCGGCTCCTGATCGCGAATCACCCGTTCGAGATCATGGTCGACAAGCGCCAGATCGGTTTCTTCTTCGAGTGGAACCGCTGGGTGCGTCTCGTCGACATGAGCGGCACGAAGCTCGAGCCTTATTATCCGACGTCGCTCGGCACCGCGAGCGGCGCATGGCAGGACGACGGCTCGCTCGTCATCGAGACGTCCGGGCTGATGCGGGAAACGATCATGGATCACGCCGGTCTGCCGCACAGCGACGAGCTCGTGATGACGGAGACGCTGCGGCTGATCGATGCGGACACGCTCGAGATCCAGATGCGATTCGACGATCCGCTGACGTTCAGCGCGCCTTGGGAGACGAAGGTGATCTACAAGCGCCAGCACGGTGCACGTCTCGAGGAGGACGTGTGTCTCGATCGGATCAAGCAGGGGTTGCCGCCGATATGACGGATTCGCGCACGATGATGGGTCTTCGTCCCTGGGGCCGCGCCGTTCTCGCGACCGCGCTCCTCTTTGCCGCGGCGGAGGTCGGCGCGCAGGGCGGCGGCTTCGGTATGAGCGCTGCGCCGCCGATCCCCGGATACGAGCCGTCGACGGACCCGCGTGATTTCAGCGGGCTGTGGCGCAGCCGCCCGGCGCCGGGCTCGTTCTTGCCGTTCATCATCGCCGGCGAGCTGCCGTTCACGGAGGCGGCGAAGTCGCGCGCCGAGTACGCGCGGCGGATGGCCGCGCAGGGCACGCAGCTCGCGACACCGCACGTGATGTGCCGCCCGACCGGTGTCAATCAGGCGATAGGGCCGATCGCTCCGGTGTACGTTCTGCAGAACTCGGAGAAGATCGTCTTCATCGTGATGGACGAGATTCGCGATATCCGCCAGGTGTACTTCGCGGACGAGCATCCGGCGGATCTCGAGCCGAGCTACGGCGGGCATTCCATCGCACGCTGGGACGGCAACACGTTGGTCGTAGACACGATCGGTTACAATGGGCGCGGCGTCCTGAACAACGAGGTCGTGCATTCGACCGCGATGCACATGACGCAGCGGATCACGAAAAGCGCCGACGGCCTGACGCTCCAGATCGAGACGACGCTCGAGGATCCGGCGATATTCACCGAGCCCGTGACGGTGAAGCGCGAATGGTCGTGGGTGAACGGTCAGCAGCCGCTCGAGTTCGACTGCGAGGAGAACCCGCGGGAGGACAACTTCTCCGGGATGATCTTCGCGGAGGAATACCTGCGTCCGATTTGCATCCAGTACGAAGGCGAGGGCGAGGAGCTGTCGAGAGTCGTCTGCGAGAAGCCCTGATCCTCGCGCCTAGGGGGAGATCCGTGAGCAACGATCCGCGCGAGACGCTCGCCGGCAGCCCGATGAGCCGGCTACAAATCACCGCCGTCGGGATCACGATCGCGTTGAACGCGCTGGACGGCTTCGACGTGCTGTCGATCAGCTTCGCATCGCCGGGCATCGCCGCAGAATGGGGCATCGATCCGGCCGCGCTCGGCTTCGTGCTGTCGATGGAGCTGATCGGCATGTCGCTCGGCTCGGTGCTCCTCGGCGGCGTTGCGGACAAGGTTGGACGCCGCGCGACGATGCTCGGCTGCCTCGTGCTGATGGCCGTCGGCATGTTCATGGCGACGACGACGCGCGGCATCGTCGACTTGTCGTTTTGGCGGATCGTGACCGGCATCGGCATCGGCGGCATGCTGGCCGCGACGGCGGCGGTCGCGGCCGAGTTCTCGAACCGCCGACGCCGCGATCTCTGCGTGTCGCTGATGGCGATCGGCTATCCGATCGGCGCGGTCGTCGGCGGCTCGATCGCCGCGGAGCTGCTCGGCCAGTACGGGTGGCGGTCGGTCTTCTACTTCGGCGCTGCGGCGACGGCGGCGTTCATCCCGATCGTGTTCTTCCTGGTCCCCGAGTCCGTGCACTGGCTCGCGCGCAAGCAGCCGGAAGGTGCGCTCGAGCGGATCAACCGTACGCTCACGAGGATGGGCCATGCGGCGATTCGGGTGCTGCCCGAGCTTTCGTCCGACGCCCGCAAACGCAGCATCTCGGACATACTCGCACCCGGGCTGCTCGGCACGACGGTGATCGTCGCCGCCGCGTACTTCTTCCACATCATGACGTTCTACTTCGTCCTGAAGTGGGTGCCGAAGATCGTCGCGGACATGGGGTTCACGGCGTCGTCGGCGGCCGGCGTGCTGGTCTGGGCCAACGTCGGCGGCGCGGTCGGCGGCGCCGTGCTCGGCATCCTGACGCAGCGTTTCAACGTGAAGGCGCTGACGATCGGGGCGATGCTGCTCTCGACCGTGCTCGTCGCGATCTTCGGGCGCTCGCCGGAAGATCTTGCCCGCCTGTCGATGCTGTGCGCGTTCGCCGGGTTCTTCACGAACGGCGCGATCGTCGGCTTGTACGCGATCTTCGCGAAGGCGTTCCCGACGCACGTGCGCGCGACGGGCACTGGCGTCAGCATCGGCGTCGGTCGCGGCGGCTCCGTGCTCGGGCCGATCATCGCGGGGTTCCTCTTCGACGGCGGCGTCGGGCTGCCGACCGTGGCGCTCGTGATGGGCTTGGGCTCGCTGCTCGCGGCGGGTGTGCTGATGCTCTTGAAGCTCGAGCCCACGGGGCCCGAGGCAGCGGAGGGTGCGCGGGCGGAACGGGTGCCGGTGCCGCGCGCGTCCGTTTCGGCGTGACGCCGGCAGGCTGCCGTCTAGCGACGAAACCGTGAGGGCGTGACCCGGCCCGCGCGCCGTCCGGAAGCGCGCGGACGACGTCGCGCAACGTCGAGCCCGAAAGGCTGATCTTGCGGTTTACGGCGTCGTCGACGCGAGGCCTCCGAGGAGGCGCCTTCGAGCGCGCGGTGCGACAATACGATCAGCCGCATCACGAGGAGGCGCCCCGATGAGCCGCAGTCTCTCTCGCTATCCGATCCACCTCGGCCTCGGAGCGACGGCCGTCGGCGAGCCCGAGTTCACCGGGATCGAGTGGTACGAGCAGTACATGCAGCGGCACGCGGGCGACGGGCACGAGGGGCGGCTCGTCTCGATGTTCACGTTCGCCGACGTCGCAGGCCCGGCGACGGCCGTGTTCATCACTGCCGGCGCCGGAACGCAAGCACGCCCTCGGAGCGCACCGCGCGCGACCGGGCCGGCGTAGCCGTCAGGAGCCGCGGTACGCAACGACCGCACGGACGTTGCCGAGACATGTAGCCCGCAGTCGGCCATGTGCCTTGAGCCTGCACCGGATCGCAGACACGGCGCCGCGGCGGTCCGAATCGAGCGCAAGACTATCGCGTGACAGAAAGGACATCGCAGCGCGGTGGTACGCATCGTGCATGCCCTTGACGGTTCGTGTCTCCTGGCCCTGGCGACCGAACGGAGGGCACTCCCATGCACGCCGCCGCGACTGCGTCCCGCATGTCTCTCGGATCGGCCGCCCTCGCAGCCGCGCTCTGCGGCGCACCGGCGTCCGCCCAGATCGAGGAAGTCATCGTCACCGCGCAGCGACGCGAGCAGGCGCTTCAGGACGTCGGCGCTGCGGTGACCGCCGTCGACTCCGCGCGCCTCGAATCGCAGCGCATCGAAACGCTCGAGGATCTTCAGATGATCGTGCCGAGCATCACGCTCGGTAACGACTTCAACATGGCGAAGCTCTTCATCCGCGGCGTCGGCGCGAACACGTCGACCACCGGCAGCGAGACCGGAGTCGCGATGCACGTCGACGGCGCCGTGATCTCCCGCGCCGAGGCGCAGCTCACCTCGATGTTCGACCTCGAGCGGGTCGAGGTCCTTCGCGGGCCGCAGGGCACGCTCTACGGCCGCAACGCGGTCGGCGGGTCGGTCAACCTGATCACGCGAAAGCCGACCTCGGAGTTCGAGGGATACGCGCGGGCGACGCTCGGGAACTTCGATCAGCTCGACCTCGAAGCCGCATTCAGCGGCCCTCTGACGGACCGCGTGCTCGGCCGGCTTGCCGTGAAGAGCGATTCGCATTCGGGTTTTGGTGTCAATCCGGTCACAGGCCGCGACGTCGACGACCTGAACCGGCAAATGGCGCGCGCGCACCTCGAGTTCCTCGCATCCGAATCGCTGACGTGGCTCCTGACCGGCGAGATCTACACGCAGCGGGATGCGTCGAGGGCGTTGAAGTTCCGCGCGGAGAGCTATCCCGGCGTGCCAAGGCTCGCGTCACCGGGTGGCGGCGGATATGCCGCGGAGCCCCGTGACCTTGCGTCGGAGTTCGATCCGGAAAGCGTAACGGACACATGGGCCGTGACGTCGACCGTGGACTGGCGGCTCGGGGACCGGTGGACGTTCCGGAACATCTCGAACTATCGCGAGTTCGACGGGTACATTCAGCAGGATCTCGATCTCTCGGCCGTCGTCAGCAGTCTGGCGACGAACAACTTCAACACGACCGTGCAGCGGCGCGACGTCGAGGACGAGCAGATCAGCACGGAGTTCCAGCTCAACTTCGACACCGAGCGCGTGAATGCCGTGTTCGGGCTCTTCTTCTTCGAGGAAGACCAGGCACCGGTCGACACGGTCGGGCTCACGCCGCTGCTCGGGCAGCGGCATATCCTCGATACGATGGCGGATCCGGCGAGCGGCCGGTTCCCGCCGATCGGCCCGACCGGGCTTTCGATCGACGGCGTGTTCGTGCCCGAGGTGCCGATCGGTCCCGAGTTCCCGCTCGATATGTGCGACACGCTGAAGCACGCGGGGGGCGGCCTCGCGGGCGTCTCCGTGCTGCCGCCGAAGCGGGTATGCCTCGAGTCGGACCTCGGCACGGAGGTGTGGGCGATCTTCGGGCAGGCGATCTTCGCATTGACCGACAACCTCTCGCTCAAGATCGGCGGCCGTTACAACGACGAGAAGCGCACGTCCGCGAATCCGTCGTTCGTCGTCGCGCGAAACGGCCTCGGGCCGATCCTGATCACGACGACCGAAGGGACTTCCGTGTCGCGCACCTTCGAGGACTTCACGCCGACCTTCGGCATCGAGTGGCGGCCGGGCGGGGACCGAGGCTCGCTCCTGTACGTCACGGCGGCGGAGGGATTCAAGGCCGGCGCCGGCGAGAATGCCGCGGGCAGCACGATCATCGTCGATCCCGAGACCGTCGAGAACATCGAGGTGGGCTTCAAGACGACGCTGCTCGACGGAAATCTCGCGTTGAACGTCGCCGCGTTCGCTTACGAGCTCGAAGGCCAGCAGATCAACAAGACGATCAGCGGCGGCCCGGCCGGCTTCAGCACGATCTTCGAGAACGCCGCCGAGACGTCGGCCGAAGGTGCGGAGATCGAGCTCTTCGGGCGGATCACCGACCGGTTCAGGCTCAACACGTCGATCGCCTATCTCGACTCGCAGTACGACGACTTCCTGACATCCGATCCGCTGAACCCCCGCAACGTGCAGACGCCCGGCCCGCCCGGCTTCCCGGACGATCCGACGGGCTTCAATCCGAACGAGCCCGAGATCCAGCTCGCGGGCAATCCGACACGGAACTCGCCCGAATGGTCGGCGAACCTCCACGTCGAGTACGACCTGCCGGTCGAGATCGCGGGCGGCTCGCTGATGTTCTTCGCGGATGCGTTCTATCGCGACGATACGTACTTCACGGAGTTCGCGCGGCTGCTCGAAGGCGCCGAGTCGTACACGATGATCGACTGGGGCGTGCTGTTCACCGCGCCGGACGAGCGGCTCACGGCCGAGCTCTGGGTGAAGAACGCGAGTGACGTCACGCGCGCGAGCAGCACGTTCGCGCTCGCGACGGCGCGGGTCATCGGTGTGACGTACCTGCCGCCGCGACGCTACGGCGTGACGATCAACTACGACTTTTGAGCCGCCGTCATTCCGCCCGGCGCAGGCCTTCCGTGAGCTCGATGATCACGCCGTGCTCGTGACGTTCAAGCGGTAATGGCCGACGATCACGCGCCGTCTCGATCGAGCTCATGATCCCCTCCGGGATGCGAGGTAAGCGACGAGATCCGCGATTTCCTGCTCGGTCAGCTTGTCCCGATACGATGGCATCAACGTATCGATGAAGCCGTGCTCGACGAGGTCGGCCTTCTCGAACGAGCGCAGCTGCTCGTCGAGATCGAGGAGCTGCACGGTGAACGAGTCGTGGTTCAGCAGCCGGCCCTTCCGCTCTTCGCCGGAGCGGGTCACGACTCGATAGAACCGATTGTGCGGCTGAACCTCGAGCGCCGGATCGAGAATCGACGTCATCAGATGGCCGGCGCGGCGAAAGCGGCCGATCCGGCTCAGGTCGGGGCCGATACGTCCGCCGCGCCCGTCGATCCGATGGCAGTTCGTGCACTCGCCCTTGCCCTCGAAGAGCGCCTTGCCGCGCTCGGCGTCGCCCGCGAGCCGGGGCTCGTCGTGCGGCCGTGCGTTGTCACGCAAGAACAGCACGAGCTCCTCGATCTCGTCCTCGTCGAGATCCGCAGGGCCCATCTCGGTGCCGGGGATCCCGTGCATGATGATGTCCGCGAGCTCGCGGTCGCTCAGGGGGCGGCGGAACACGCCTCGGCCGAGGTCGATCCCTTCGATGGCGTCGCCGCTCTCGCCGTGACACGCGGCGCAGGCGGACTCGTAGATGCTCAACGGGTCCTCGGTCTCGAACACATGCTGCGCGGCGGCCGGAGCCGCGGCGCTTGCGGCCAGGATGCCGATGGCCGTGAAGGATCGACGGAAAAGAACGCTACGCATCGACGAACTCAGCGAGAAGTGCGCACCGATGGTACGGCATCGCGACGGCGCCGCCAAAGGTTGCCGCGATCCGCGGCAGCTGCCGCGGGTCGCGAGCGGTTCGCGTCCGCCGCCGGCCGGACGTAGAATCCCACCTCGACCGACTGACAGTCGCAGGACAGGTAGCGGGAAGCGAAGACATGGCGAAGAACCTAGAAGAAGCGATCCGGGAAGCCGGCAGCCCCGTGAAGCTCTTGTGGAACTCGACGATGCCGCCGGCGATCGTGCCGCGCGTCGTGCCGGAATTCACGAACTGGCGCGACGAGCAGCTCGCATGGCGCCGCACCGCGGTCCTGTACGACCAGTCGCACCACATGGCCGATCTCAACATCAAAGGCCGCGACGCGCTGAAGCTCATCAGCACGCTCGGCATCAACAGCTTCCGCAACTTTCCCGTCGACATGGCGAAGCAGTTCGTCGCGGTCAACCACGACGGCTACGTGATCGGCGACAACATCCTGTTTCACCTCGACGACGACGAGTATCACGCGGTCGGCATTCCGCCTTCGATCAACTGGCTGCACTACCACGCGGTCACCGGCGGCTACGACGTCGAGGTGTGGCGCGACGACAATTCGTTCTACAGGAAAGGCGATCCGGTCCTGTACCGCTACCAGATCCAGGGACCGGGCGCGATGGACGTGATCCGCGAGGCGACGGGCGAGGAGCCGCCGAAGGTGCGCTTCTTCCACATGACTCGCCTTCGCATCGCGGGCAAGGACGTTCGCGCGCTGCGTCACGGCATGGCCGGCGAGCCCGGGTTCGAAATCTGGGGACCGTGGGCGGATAACGACGCGGTGCACTCCGCGCTGCTCGAGGCCGGGCGCAAGCACGGTATGGTTCAGGTCGGCGGGCGGGCCTATCACACGAACGCGCTCGAGTCGGGCTGGCTGCCGCGTCCGCTGCCTGCGATCTATACCGGAGAGAAGCTGAAACCGTATCGCGAGTGGCTGACCGAGAACGCATACGAGACGACGGCGCCGCTCGGCGGCAGTTTCTATTCCGAGAACATCGAGGACTATTACTTCACGCCATACGAGCTCGATTACGGCCGCCTGATCGGCTTCGATCACGACTTCATCGGCCGTGCCGCCCTCGAGCAGATGGAGGCGGACGGCAGGGCGAAGCGGCGCAAGAAGGTCACGTTCGTCTGGAACGGCGACGACACCGCGGCCGCGTACGGCTCGATGTTCCACGACGAGCCCGGGGCGAAGTTCATCAATCTGCCGATGTCGCTCTACGACACGTTCCATGCCGACCGCATCGAGGCGAACGGCAAGATCGTCGGCCTTTCGACGTGGACCGGCTACTCGGCCAACGTACGCCGGATCCTGTCATTGGGCACGATCGACGCGGAGCTCGCCGAGCCGGGCACCGAGGTGACGCTCGTCTGGGGCGAGGACGTGCCGTCGAAGAAGGTGCAGGTCGAGCAGCACGTCCCGTTCAGGATCCGCGTCAAGGTCATGCCGGCGCCGCTCTTCGAGAAGGCCCGCACCGCCTATCGGTCGAACGAAGGCCTTTAGACGGCGGTCGGGGCGCTTGCCTCGGCGTCAACGCCGAGGCAAGACCTCGCGCTCGATGAAGCTTGCGACGTCGTGCAGCTCCTCGAGGCTGTACGAGCCGCCGAACGGCGGCATCGCGGTGCCCGCGACGCCCGACCGCGCGGTCGCAATGATGTCGACGAGGGCGAGATCGGGTCGGAACGGTTTCCCGAGCTGCGTCCCTTCGCCCGTCGGGCCGTGGCAGACGGTGCAGACCGTGCGATAGATCTCCGCGCCGCGCGCGAGGTCGGCCGTGCGGCCGAGGTCGAGCCCCGCGAGCGCGTCGCCCACGGCGTGCGCGTCCGCGTCGGTCGACGGATTCTCCGGCAACGGATCGCCCGAGCCCGGCGGCAGCGACTCGATCGTGCCTTCGAGCGAGAAGATCCACAGACCGTCGTTCAGGCGACCGCCGGTCACGCCGCCGCCGGCGATGCCGGCGAGGTACTGCACGCCTTTGTGCTCGAACGTCGTGACCGTCGTCGTGAAGCCGCCGTCCGTTTGGAACGTCCAGAGGCGCTGGCCGGTATCGCTGTCGAGCGCGGTCAGCTCGCCGTTGAAGCGGCCGGCGAAGATCAGACCTCCCGCCGTCGTGATCGTGCCCGAGCAGCGGCTGTCGAGGAGACGCCGCCAGGCGACCTTGTGATTCGTCAGGTTCATCGCGACGAGCGTGTTCCGGATGTCGGTGCCGATGTCGCGCG
>CAZKNH010000016.1:0-46382 GCA_964553875.1 uncultured Gammaproteobacteria bacterium
CGTCATGTAGCGGATGTTGTTCGCGTCGAACACGAGAAGCGCGCCGAGACCGGAGCTCTTCAGCGCCTGGCGGGTCCGGGCGAGGCGATAGCGATGCAGCCGGCGGAAGTCGATGCGCTCCTCGAAATCGACGGCCATCGTGCCGGGAGCGTAGATCGCTCGGGACCAGTCGTGTCGCGGGTCGATGTCCGCATCGGTGATGATCTTCGGCTCTGAAAGCTTGGCGACCATGAATCTCTCCTGGGCGGTGCTTGGTTAAGGGCGGCACTGCGCCTCGGATCGGCTACAGCGGACCCATCGATTCGCCCGATTCTATCCCACTCCCCCGCAATTCTCACGGCGGGGCGTGACTCGGGTGTCGGACACCTTTTCCTCGCCGGGAGAAAGGCGTCCGACACATTCCTCCCGGGAAAAAGCCGTCTGACATAGTACGGCGCCCGAGCGCGTTGACTTCGCGACGGGCGCTCTAGTAGCGTCGGGCCATCCGGCCTCGCGCTGCCCCCGAGACTCCGAATGACGACGACGCCTCCTCCAGACTCATCGCGCCGAGTCGTGCAGAAGCTCTGCGGCCAGCCGACGAGCGACGGCGCAGGCGTGCGGATGACCCGCGTCATCGGCACGCCACGGCTCGATCATTTCGATCCGTTCCTGCTGCTCGACGAGTTTCGCTCGGACGATCCGAACGACTACATCGCAGGGTTTCCGAACCACCCGCACCGCGGATTCGAAACCGTTACGTACATGCTCGCCGGACGCATGCGGCACGGCGACAACCAGGGCAACACGGGGCTCTTGGGCCCCGGCAGCGTGCAGTGGATGACGGCAGGGCGCGGCATCGTCCATTCCGAGTTCCCGGAGCAGGAAGAGGGCCTGATGTGGGGCTTCCAGCTCTGGGTCAACCTGCCGGCCCGGGACAAGATGACTGCACCCCGTTACCAGGACATCCCGGCCGACCGGATCCCGGACGTCGAGCTTGCCGAGGGCGTCACCGCCCGCGTGATCGCGGGCACGCTCGGCGGCACGGAAGGACCGGTCAATGCCGTCGCGACCGAGCCGATCTATCTCGATCTGCGGCTCGATCCCGGCGCCGCGTACGACGTCGAGGTCCCCGCGGGGCACAACGTCTTCGTCTACGTCTATGACGGGACGGCCGAGGTGGGGCCCGATTCCGAGCGCCAGCGCGTCGAGCGCGGCGAGATTGCGCTCCTGTCGCACGGGCCGGTCGTCGCGCTCCGCGCCGGCGCGAGCGGTGCGCGCCTGATCCTCGTCGGCGGACGGCCGCTCAACGAGCCGATCGCGCGCTATGGGCCGTTCGTGATGAACACGCGCGAGGAGCTCTATCAGGCGTTCGCGGATTTCCAGGCCGGCCGGTTCTGAGCGTCCAGGGCCCGCACGTCGAATGCGGACCCTGTCGGCGGCTCAGAGCGGTGCCTGCGTCTCGATCGGCTCCTGCGACGCGTCGGATGAGGCCGAGCCGTCGCCGGCCCAGCGCCGCTCGCTCTCGTTTCGCTCGCCCTCGCGTACCGCCGCATCGTGCGGCGGCTTCCCGGTTTCGAGGTAGGTCTTCATCCGCAGCAGGTCGTCGTCCATCTGGTGCTTCGGGTCGACGCCGAGCACCCGGGCGATCCAGTGCCCGAACGCACCGCCGATCGGATGGTAGACGAGCTTCACGTCGGCCGTCGTCGAGCCGTCGCCGTTGTCCCGGAACGTGACCTGCCCCGCATGGCGGAGCGTCGAGCCGTCCTCCGTGCTCCACGCGAGACGACGGTTCTCTTCCCGCTCGGTCACGACGGCGTTGAACGTGAGCTCGAGGCCTCCGGACGCGCGAATCGTCCAGCGCCACCGATCGTGACCGCTCTCGCGGCCGTTCAGCCGCTTCACCTTCGCGACGTGCTTCGTGATCGTCGGCAGCCCTTCGAAGTCGCTCCAGACGCGATATACCGTCTCGACGGGCGCTTGTATCCGGATGCTCTTGTTCACGTTGACCGCGTAGTCGTGCTCGCCGATACCGAACATTCGGCGCAGCTCGACGTTCGTCAACGCGCGGCCGAGCAGCATGAGTCCGGCGCCGCCGACGAGCGCGCCGGCCGCCCGGTGCTGACGGAGGCCCCATAGCGCAGCCGCCGAGCCGGCGAGCGTGCCGATCGCACGCGTCGTCGGCGACCAGTTCTCCTGCAAGAACGCGGAGCGCTTGCCCGGCCGCGGCTTCGGGTCGCCCTGCAGGCCCGGTATCCGCCCGGGCTCCGTATGCACGTCGAGCCGATCCACGACGTCGCGCACGCCACGTACGCCGCGCACGCACGCGATGAGCTGGGGCACCTCTTCCGCAAGGATCGGTCCCTTCAGCGTCACGATCCCGTCGTGGGACTCGACCTCGATCGAAGCGGGATGCGTCACGACGCGGCCGAGCGCGGCGCGGACACGATCCTCGAGCACGACGTCATCCGTCGGTTTCGCATCGAACATCGAGCGGACGACCGCCGTCGTGCCGATGGTGCGATTGCGCAGGTCACGCCCGACGACGCCGATGCCGCGCTTGGTCTTGTGGCTCGTATGCACGAGCTGGTCCCTGACGAGGGCGCGTCGGTATCGTCCGCGGCTCGGATCGAAGTAGTACATCGCTGCCGCGCCCATCGCCGCGCTGACGAGCAGCATCAATCGGCCGTTCATAGCTCACCTCCTCTAGAACGAGCTCGCACGGCGGCCGCGGCAGGCGCGCTGCCGGAACCGGCCGGCGCACGCAGCGGAGCCGCGGCCCGCGTGCTCCATGCGGTTCGGCTAGCAAGAGTCGGGCCGTGGCAAGGAGATCGGGCGCGGGCCCTCGGGCGTCGTCGGCGGCGCTCGGGTCAGGCGAGCCGCGCCCGGTCGTGCGGAGCGGAGTAATCGATGTCGGGGCCGATCGGGACGATGCCGTACGGATTGATCGTCTTGTGACTGCCGTAGTAATGCGCCTTGATGATCGGCACGCGCACCGTCTCTGCAACGCCCGGCACCTGATAGAGGTCGCGCAGATAACCGGAGAGATTCGGATAGTCGACGATCCTGCGCCGATTGCACTTGAAGTGCCCGTAGTAAACCGGGTCGAAACGCACGAGCGTCGTGAACAGGCGCCAGTCGGCCTCGGTGATTCTCGAGCCGGTCAGGTAGCGGCGCGTCGCGAGCCGCGCGTCGAGCGAGTCGAGCGCGTCGAACAGCGCGACCGCGGCTTCCTCGTACGCCTCCTGCGTCGTCGCGAAGCCGGCTTTGTAAACACCGTTGTTGACGTTGGAATAAATGAAGTCGTTCAGCTCGTCGATCTCGGCGCGCAGGTCCTCCGGATAGAAGTCGAGGTCATTGCCTCCCACCTCGTCGAAGGCGGAGTTGAGCATTCGGATGATCTCGGCCGACTCGTTCGAGACGATCGTGCGCTCGGTCTTGTCCCACAGCACGGGGACGGTCGCGCGGCCCGTGTACTTAGGGTCGGCGATCAGGTAGAGCTCGTAGAGCTTCGTGACGCCGTTGACGTCGTCGGGGATCACGCCGTCGCCCGGCTCGAACGTCCAGCCGTCCGCGCCCATGTACGCGTTCACCGCCGAGATGCCGATCAGGTCTTCGAGCCCTTTGAGCTTGCGGAAGATCAGCGTGCGGTGCGCCCACGGGCACGCCCACGAGACGTAGAGGTGATAGCGGTTCGGCTCGGCCTTGAACCCCCCGCGCCCGCTCGGGCCCGGCGCGCCGTCGCGCGTCACCCAGTTGCGGAATTGCGATTCGCTGCGAACGAACCGCCCTTGCGACGCCTTCGTGTCGTACCAGACGTCGTGCCATTTCCCGTCGATCAGCATGCCCATGTCTCGTACCTTGCGGGAACGGTCGGGGCCGGTCAACCCGCGGCGCGGGCCGCGGCTCAATGCGTTCAAGTCGGCTGACGATCGTGCTACTGTCTTGCCCGACATCGAAGGTCCGCGGTTCTTGGGGGAGCTTTTGGGAGATCCGCTGAAGACACGCTTCGAGCTGCGTTCGTGCGCCGCCGCGTGGCTGCTCTGCGCGGCCGCGATCATGTCGCCGGCACTTTCTGCTGCGGACGCCACCCACGAGATTCGCCTCACGATCGCGTCGAGCCATACGACGGGCCTGCCGTGGGTCGGCGTGATGTCGAGCCTCGTCGTGCCGAAGTCGAACGAGCGGCTCGAGGCGCTCGGCAGTCCCTACCGGATTCGCTGGACCGAGACGTACGGCGGCGCGCTCTACAAATTCCAGCACACGCTCGAGGCCGTCGAGATCGGCCTCACCGACATCGGCTGGGTCGGCACGTTGTGGGAGCTCTCGAAGATGCCGCTCCAGAACGTCACGTACTACACGCCGTTCGTGACGGACGACTACCGCATGGTCATGGAGATCTTCAACGAGCTGCACACGACACATCCGCCGTTGATCGCCGCGTGGGAGAAGCAGAACCAGCGCTTCCTCGGCGGCAGCGCCGTCGATACCTATCATCTGATGACGAATTTTCCGGTTCGCAGCGTCGACGATTTGCGCGGACGGAAGATTCTTGCGCCGGGACCGTCGGCCTCATGGCTCGAGGGTACCGGAGCGGTCGCGGTCGAGGGCGGCCTCTCGACGTATTACACGCAGATCCAGACCGGCGTCGCGGACGGCGTGCTGACGATCCTGAGCGGCGCGCTGCCGTACCGTATCCACGAGGTTGCGCCCTACATCACGCTCGTCGGCATCGGCGCGCAGCTCACCGGCGGCATGGCGATCAACCTCGACACGTGGCGCTCGCTGCCCGCGGAGCTCCAGCAGATTCTCGCCGACCTCGGCCGCGAGTACAGCCAGGGCATCGCCGACGAGATCGACGTGCGCTACGAGCGCGCGCTGGAGCAGATGCAGCAAGAAGGCGCAATCGTTTACGAGATGCCGGTCGAGGAGCGGCGCCGGTGGCTCGACGGCATGCCGAACATCGCGGCCGCATGGGCCGCTGCGACGGAGAAACGCGGCTATCCGGCCAGAGAAGCAATAAAGGTCTACATGGAGGCGGTGCGTGCCCGCGGCGGCACGCCGCTCAGGGACTGGGATCTTCTCGAGTCTCCCTGACGCCTCTCAACCGAATCGGCGGCGCGTTAGCGCCCGGAGGGGCGCCGCGCTCACGTGGGCTCGTTCGACGGCGGAGATCTCGAGAGAGTTCCGATGCACGTGTTGCAGCAGCAAACGACCTGGCCACGAACCGCGGCGCGCGCGTTCGATCGGCTGATCCTTCTCATGAACGGCGCGGGCGTCGTCTGGGTCTTCGCGCTGACGTTCCTGATCTGCGCCGACATCATCGGCCGCGAGCTGTTCGAGCATCCGATCCGCGGCGTGACGGAGATCGTCTCGCTGTCGCTCGTCGCGAGCGTTTTCCTGCAGCTCGCGTTTGCCGTGTATCGGGATCGCCTGACGCGCGCCCAGATGCTTCTCGGCCGGCTCGACGCGCATGCGCCTCTGTCGGCGAGACGCTGGCGGCTCGTGATGGCCGCCGCCGGCGCGATGCTCTTCGCGCTCATCGCGATCGGCGAGTGGCCGGACATGGTGCGGGCCTTCTCGACGCGCGAGTTCGCCGGCGTCGAGGGGCAGTTCACGATGTCGGTCTGGCCGATCAAGGCGATCATCGTGCTGGGTGCGGTCGTCGCTGCGGGAGAGTTGCTCCGCCAGCTCGCATCGTCCCCGCCTGCGGCGAAAACGGCCGGCACGGGCGCGCGCGGTATCTCGCGGTTCGCGCTTCTCGGGCCGCTCGCGATCGTTGCCGCCGCGGTGCTCGTCTGGTTCGTCGGCGCAGAGCCGCGGACGATCGGCGGGCTGATGATCGCGTCGTTGCTCGTGCTGATCGCGCTCGGCATGCCGATCGCGATCGCGCTGCTCCTGACTGGATTCCTCGGCCTCGCCCTGATCAAGCACGACTTCGCGGTCGCGACGAAGGTGCTCGCGCTCGCAGCGGAAGGCACGGTTTCCGACTACGTGTTCGCGGCCGTGCCGCTGTTCGTGCTGATGGGGCTTTTCGTGAACGTCTCCGACATCGGCCGTGACGCTTTCCGTGCCGCACAGTTCTTCTTCGGTCGGATCATCGGCGGCCTCGGCGTCGCGACCGTCGCGGCGAACGCGATCTTCGCCGCGATCACCGGCATCTCGATCGCGTCGGCTGCGATCTTCACGAAGATCGCGGTGCCCGAGATGGTGCGGCACGGCTATACGCCGAAGTTCGCGGTCGGGCTCACCGCAGGCTCGTCCGTCCTCGGCATGCTGATTCCGCCGAGCCTGCTCCTGATCATCTACGGCGTGATCGCCGAGGTGTCGATCGGAAATCTGTTCATCGCGGCGATCATCCCGGGCATTCTGCTCGCCGCCGCGTTCGCTCTGGCCGTCGTGCTGATGGCGATGTTGTGGCCGAGCTTCGTCGGAGACGTCAGGCGCCGCGTCGACGAACGAGCAGATCGCTCGAGTGCGACCGGGTGGGTCGACGCATTGGTTGGGCTCTTGCCCGTCGCCCTTCTGATCGTGCTCGTGCTCGGCGGCATTTACGGCGGCGTGTTCTCGCCGACCGAGGCCGGCGCGGCCGGTGCGGCGGGGGCGATGGTGCTCGCGCTCGCGAAGCGTCGGCTCGACCTGCCGAAGCTCTGGGAGGTCATGAAGGAATCCGGGCAGGTCACGGTCATCATCCTGTTCCTGATCATCGCCGCGGGCACGTTCAGCATGATGCTGACGCTCACGGAGCTACCTCAGGAGATCGCGGCGTTCCTGGGCGGCACGGGCCTCGGAGTCGCCGGATTCCTTGCCGTGTATCTCGTGCTGCTGATCGCCCTCGGCACCGTGCTCGATTCGACGTCGATCCTGCTGATCCTGCTGCCGCTCGCCCTGCCCGTCGCGGGCGAGCTCGGCGTCAACCTCGTCTGGTTCGGCATCGTGACCGTGATCGGTGTCGAGATCGGCCTTCTGACGCCGCCGCTCGGGCTTTCCGTGTACGTGATCAAGTCGAGTCTCGACGATCAGCGCATCACGCTCGGCGATATCTTCACGGGGTCCTTCCCGTTCGTGCTGATCATGCTCGCGGTCACGATCGTGCTGATGGTTTTCGAAGATCTCAGTCTGATGCTGCTGTAGCCGAGCAGCATCGTTTCCGTCGCGCTTTCTTCCCTGCCTCGGGATCTCTCCGCTGCGTCTTCGGAGCGCGGCGCCGATACTCGCGTTTCGGGGAGCTGCCCGCGCACGGTGCACTGACGAATGTAGACAATTCTCAAGGTCGGCCGCATAATCCTGTCGCATTTTTTCCATTGGAGGGAGGTAAGTCAATTTCTCCCCGGCGGCCTCAGGGGGAGTCTGCCGCTCTGTTCATATTTGGTTGCAACGGTTAAAACACAATGGAAATCAAGAAGATCGAGCCTAGGAGAAGGCTTCTGCATTGTGCCGTCGCAGCGGCGTTGGGAACGACGGTCGGTGCAGGCTATGCACCATTGGCATTTTCACAACAACAATCGACGGGGAGGTCCGACGTCGAGGAGGTCGTGGTCACGGGCTCGCGCATCGTGAGACGCGACCTCGAGGTCAACAGTCCCCTCGTGACGATCGACCGCGAGCTCTTCGAGGACAGCGCCTTCATCTCCGTCGAGCAGGCCCTGAACGAGCTGCCGCAGTTCATGGTCGGCGGTGCGACGATGAGCTCGACCGCGGTGACGAACCTGCAGGCAGCGAACGGTCTCGACGGCGGCAGGGGATCGGGAGACATGTTCAACATGGCTCTGCTGCCGGACAACACCGTGATCGGCTTTGTCGTGCCCGGCGCGGCGAACGTCAACCTCCGCGGCCTCGGTGCAAACCGCGCGCTGACGCTGATCGACGGGCATCGCGCGATGCCATCGGCTGCATCGATGACGATCGACCTGAACACGATCCCGTCGATCGCGATCGGCAGCATGGAGGTCATCACGGGCGGTGCGTCGGCCGTGTACGGAGCGGACGCGCTCGCAGGTGTCACGAACATCAAGTTCCGCGACGACTTCGAGGGGATCACGTTCCGCGTCCGGGGCGGCGTCAACGAGGTCGGCGACGGCGACGAGTATCAGGTCGGCGCGCTGTTCGGGGCAGGCTTCGCCGATGGCAGCGGCCACGTGATGATCGGCATGGAGTACAGCAAGCGCGAGCCGGCGCTGTGGATCGAGCGGGATTTCTTCCGCGAGGTCATGAGATCGCCGTACTCGGGCGCGGGCACCTACACGTTCGGCTGGGATCCGTCGTACACGTCCGGCGGTGCAACGGGCACTTACAACGCGTTGCAGAGGGCATGGAACGGTAATGCCCCGTCGCTCGACGCGATCAACCAGGTTTTCGCGGACCGTGATTGTTACGACGCGAATGGCACCCAGTTGAACTGCGTGGCCGACGCAACGAACGCACCGCGCGGCGGCGGTTGGTATTTCAATCCGGACGGGACGATCTACACGCGCTCCTCGCAAGTCGGCACGGGGGGTAGCGCTGTATACTACGGACCCCAGGGTTTCAACCAGCGCGCGGACGGAACGCCCGAGTATCCGAACGAGGTCACCTGCTCGTTCACGGCTACCGGCAGGAGCGCCGACACCGACTTCCCCGGCGAGCCGTGCAACCCGACGGTGAACCGGAACGACTACGGGCGCTGGCTGTCGAGCCCGCGAGACGGCTACAGCATCCTTGGCCGCGCGACGTTCGATCTCAACGACAACCTCGAGCTCTTCGCGAATTTCCATTTCGCGAACTCGAATACGCGGACGCGCCGCGAGCCCGCGCCGTTCAGCGGCGGCTTCGGTGTCGTGATCCCGTTCGCGTCGCTCGACGACGATCCGGTCTATCTGCCGTCGATCGTCACGAATCCGGCGCCAGGGCAGGTCGTCGGGCAGACGGTGAGCGAGTATCTGCCCGGAGGGCCGCGCGGCACGAACTGCGCCCCAATGGGCGGCTGCAGAATGTCCGAAGTGTTTCCGGTGCCCGAGGAGCTCCGGATCCTGCTCGAATCGCGACCCGTGTCGACGATCACGAACCCGAACAGCCCGTTCTTGGGGTTGTCGGCCTGCCACAACTACATGTTGGTCGACGCGAACACCCCGGGTGCTCAGCTCAACCCGCAGACCGGGGCGTACTACGTCATGGAGATCGATCCGAACACGGGATATCCGCTCGCGAAGTGCGGACCGAACGCCGGTTGGCAGCTGAACCAGCAGCTCAGCTATCTCCCGGCGCGCGGAACGGCCAACACGACGGAGCTCTATCAGATCGCTTTCGGCCTGCGCGGAGAGCTCGGCTTCTCCGACTGGACGTGGGAGCTCTACACGTCGCACGGGCGGGCCGATACGCAGATCCAGTACATCGGCTTCACGTCGCTTCAGACGTATCAAGCCATACTGTCCGCGCCGAACTACGGCAAAGGCTACCGGGCGACCGGTCCCGCCTCGAAGTTCGTCACGTGCACGAGTGGTCTCAATCCGTTCGACCCGAATCTCCAGGTCACGCAGGACTGCATCGACGCATTGATATCCAATCAGGTCGACCGCGACGTGATGAAGCAGCGCGTGTTCGAGCTGAACACTCAAGGTCACGTCGCGAACCTGCCGGCCGGCGAAATGCGGGGCGCGCTCGGCTTGAGCTACCGGGACAACACCTACAAGCACTCGCCGGACTCGTTGCGTGAGCGCGATTACATCTTCGACACCTCCGCCGGCCAGTTCGCGGCGGGCGTGATCGACGAGTCGGTCGACGTCAAGGAGATCTACGGCGAGCTGCTGATCCCGCTCGTGCGAGACTGGCGAATCATCAAGGACCTCGAGCTCGAGCTGGGTGCGCGCTATTCGGAGTACAGCACCGGACAGGACGTCAGCACGTACAAGCTCCTCGGCAGCTGGAGCCCGACGGGGTGGATGCGCGTCCGCGGCGGCTACAACCGTGCGGAACGCGCGCCGAACATGTCCGAGCTCTTCGCGACACCGAGCGCGAGCGCGCAGTTCTCGTCGTTCCCCCTCGACCCATGCCGCAATCAGCCCGGCTGGGAGACGGTTTTCCCGGGACCGACGCCGGGCTCGACGGTGCACAACGCACCCACGACGGATCCGGCGATCCGCGCGCAGCTCCAGGCGCTCTGCGCCGCGCAGATCAACGCATGGGGCGGTAACAATGCGTCGGAGTTCCACATCAACCCGAACGACTGGAACGTCGCGGGCGGCACCGGGCTGGTCGTCGGCAACCCGAACCTCAAGAACGAGCGGGGCGATACATGGACGTTCGGTGTCGCGTTCCGTTCGCCTGCCCAGCGTCCGCAGCTCGCGTCGATCACCGGTACGATCGACTGGTACAAGGCGAAGGTCAGCGACCCGATCGAGGTGCAGCAGACCGGCACGATCATCAACAGCTGCTTCAACGTCAACGGCCTGAATCCGACGTATTCGCTCGACGATCCGTACGGATTCTGCGAGCTGATCGAGCGTGATCCGGTCTCGGGCGCGATCGTGCGCGTCTACAACCAGTTCGGTAACCTCGGCAAGCTCGAGATCAGCGGTGTCGACGTGAGCCTCCGCTGGAGCTCTGCACCGGGCACGTTGCCGGGAACGCTGTCGGTCAACACGAACTGGAACTACCTGATCGACCAGGTCCAGCGTTACGGTGCCGACGAGTTGGGCGACTACGCCGGGTTTCAGGGGGCGTCGAAGTTCCGCGCGAACACCGGCATCACCTACATGTGGGGCAGGGGCCATCGTGTCACGCTCACATGGAACTACCGTGAAGGCACGGATAGCCCGACGACGTTCTCGGCGACGCCGGCGGCGGACGGCACGACTTCGCCCGACCTTCGCAAGAACCCGTTGATGGCCGGCTACAAGTCGACGCACCTGTTCAACCTGACGGCGGGTACGCGCTTCGGCGCGGTCAACGCGTCGGTCAGCGTGAGCAACCTGTTCGACAAGAAGCCGCGGCCGGGCGGCTACGACATCAGGGATCCGCGCGGAGGGTTCGGCACGTTCAGCCCGTTCGACGACCTCGTCGGACGCCGCTACTCGCTGAACCTCTCGATGGATTTCTGATCCGCCATCGACGCTAAGCGCCCCTGGCGGAACGCCAGGGGCGGCGGGCCCCGAACCTCGAGCGGGCTTCGACGCCCGCTCGCTCTTTCTTGGTGGCCGCGATTCGCGCCGACGACGTCCGTCCTAGGCGGCGAACGAACGCTTGAGCTCGCGGAGTTCGTCGGCGTGCGTCTCCAACGCGCTCGCCGGATGCGCGCGCCCAGCGGCCGCGATGTAATCGATGACGCCGCACGTCCCGTGGTCGGCGTCTCGCTGCGCGACCAGATACTTCGCCGTGATCAGCACGTGCGTGACGTCGATGCCGTCGGCCGCGTAGTCGAGGTCGTCCTGGTGCTCGACTGCATGCTGCAGCGATTCCGGTAGACCCCAGCTCGCGAGGATCAGCTGTCCGACCTTGGCCTGATGCGCTGCGGCCGCGTTCGCGAGCTCGGCGTCGCGAGCACCGCCGATCCCTTCCGCGCGCATCACGATGTAGAGGCGGCCGAGCACGTGGAGGAGACCCGCGAGGAGCACTTGATCCGGATTGACCTGTGTGCAGTGTCTCGCGATGACGTAGGCCGCTGCCGCCACGTCGATGCTCGATCGCCAGATCGATTCGAGCTCGCGCCGCGCGGACGCCGAATAGGTCTCGCGGAGCCTGAGCTGCTGGATCGCATGCGCGACCGCGATCGAGCGCACGAGGTTGAAACCGAGCCGATTCACGGCCGTCCTGAGGTCGGTCACCTCGGGGCCGGTGCGGCGGAACTGCACCGAGTTCGCGATCTGGAGCGCACGCGCCGCGAGCGCGGGCTCGGCGCTCAGCACGCGGACGACATCGTCCGCGCTCGCATCCGGAAGCTGCAGCGTGCGCTGGACGCGCAACACGGCTTCCGGAAAGCCGGGCAGCTCGAGGCGGTCCTCCCGTACGGCTTCCGCGATGTCCTCGGCGATACGCGCAGCGAGCGTATCGACCGGCTGTTCCGTCATCTCCGTCGTTTCGGTCGTCTCGATCTTCTCCGCGGTGGCTGCGTTTTCCACTCTGGAGGCTCCTCCACGCAGTCTCGGACGTCCCGCTTCATCGGCACGTCGGCGCGAAACTTGAGACGAGCGCCGAAATCTAGGTACCTGCACGGATCCGCGAGCCGGGCGTGGCCAGGTTCCGGCGTCGCGCCGCAGCGACCGTTCGCCGCTCGCGCCCGGCACCCCTAGAATGGCGTCATGACGATTCCGACCGTCGTTCACCGGCTCTCCGCCGCTGCGGTGCTCGGCGCATGCGTCGCCGTTTCGGGGTCGACCGCGTCGGCCGAGGAGTTGTCACCCGCGGACGCGCTCGCGCTCTTGTCCGCATGGCTCGTCGAGAGCCGTCAGAGCATCGAGGAAGGCCTCGCCGCGCTGACGCCCGCCGTGACCGCCGCTGCGGCGCCGGCCGTCGCGGCGTGGATCGTCGCGTCGCGCGACGATGCGATCGCGCGCGGCGTCGAGCCGATCCCGGCCTCGATCCGGCGCGAGGTCGCCGGCTACGTGCCGGTTGACGTGCTCGACGCGGTCCGGTGGTGCGTCGCGTGCGGCGGCGAGCTGTCGCTGCAGAAGGGCACGCTGAGGCTCGGGATCGCGCCGGCGATCACGCTCGATCACGTGATCGTCTTCGCGGACCGCAAAGACGCGCTCGGCGACCCGGCGCTCTGGGTGCACGAGCTCAAGCACGTGATGCAGTTCAGGGAGTGGGGCGTCGACGGATTCGCTGCACGCTACGTCGCGGATTACGCAGCGGTCGAGCGGGACGCATGGGAGTTCCGCTGGCAATGGGTGCAGCGGACGGGCTGGCTCGACCGGCGCGCGCACTGGCGACCGTGACGCGCCGCGTGCGCGTTGCGGGCGCGGAATGTAAAGTAGCGGCGGGCGCGCGACGGCGCCGACCGACGAATCCGCATGACAGCCTCAGCCAAGATCAAATGGTCTATCTTCGCCGTGCTCGTCGCGTGTGCGGCGGCGCTTGCGCTTTCGGCGTGGCCGCAATGGGCCGCTCCGCGCGCGCCGAAGTGGTACACCGTCGACGTCAAGGCGACCTATCCGCACGATCCGCAGGCGTTCACGCAGGGGCTCGCGTTCCACGACGGGGTGCTGTACGAGGGGACCGGCCAATACGGCGCGTCGTCGATCCGGCGCATCGCGCTGCCGAGCGGTGACGTCGAGCGGAATCAGCCGATCAGCGCGCTGTATTTCGGCGAAGGCATCACGATCTTCGGCAACAAGCTCTATCAGCTGACGTGGGTGAACCAGGTCGGCTTCGTCTACGACGTCGAAACGTTCGAGAGGCTCGGAACCTTCCGCTACTCGGGAGAGGGCTGGGGGCTCACGCACGACGGCAAGCGTCTCATCATGAGCAACGGCACCGAGCGCATCGCGTTTCTCGATCCCGAGACGTACGAGGTCGTGCGCACGATTCGCGTCCGTTCGGAAGGCCGGCCGATCGTCCGGCTGAACGAGCTCGAGTGGGTCGATGGCGAGATCTGGGCGAACATCTGGTACGAGGACCGGATCGCACGCATCGATCCGAACGACGGCGATGTCGTCGGCTGGATCGACGCGTCGGGCATCTACCCGGCCGCGCAGCGCGGACCGGACGACGTGCTGAACGGCATCGCGTACGACCCGGGCTCCGGGCGTCTGATCCTCACCGGCAAGAACTGGCCGATGCTCTACGAGGTCGAGGTCGTCCCGCGGCGGGATTGACCGGCGCCGCGCCGTAACGCCGCTCGCGAGGACCGCGGAGCGGGCCCTGTTCGTCTTTCTCTCTCCGCTTCTGTGCCATGCCGGGTTCGGCGCTTTCCGGTATCATCGCTCGCTCAACCTCACCGCAATGCGGAGCAAGCCGATGGGCTTCACGACGAAACAGGTGCATGCCGGGGTCGAGCCGGATCCGGTTACCGGCGCAATCCTGACCCCGATCTATCAGTCGACGACGTTCGTTCAGGACTCGGTCGACGAGTACCTCGCGAAGGGCTACTCGTACTCGCGGACCGCGAATCCGACCGTCCGCGTGCTCGAGAAGAAGCTCGCGATCCTCGAGGGCGGCGTGGACTGCACGTGTTACGCGACCGGCATGGCCGCGATCCAGGCCGTGCTCCAGGCCTGCCTGTCGGCCGGCGACCATGCGGTCGTCTCCGACGTCGCGTACGGCGGCACGTATCGGCTCTGCACGAAGGTGTTCCGCCGCTTCGGCGTCGAGTTCACGTTCGCCGATACGTCGAACCCCGATGCGGTGCGTGCGGCGATCCGCGACAACACGCGGCTCGTGCTGACCGAGACGCCGGCGAATCCGACGCTGAAGCTGACGGACATTGCGGCGATCTCCGAGATCACGCGCGAGCGCGGCATCCCGCACGCGGTCGACAATACGTTCCTCACGCCGTACTTCCAGCGTCCTCTCGAGCTCGGCGCCAACATTTCGATCCATAGCACGACGAAGTACTTCGACGGCCACAACGCGACCGTCGGCGGCGCCGTGATCGTCGACGACCACGCGCTCGGCGAGAAGATTCGCTTCATCCAGAACGCGAGCGGCGTGATCATGTCGCCGTGGGTCGCATGGCTGACGCTGCAGGGCACGAAGACGCTGTCGATCCGGCTCGAGCGGCAGTCCGCGAACGCGCAGGCGATCGCCGAGTTTCTCGAGTCGCATCCAAAGGTGAAGCAGGTCCGCTATCCCGGGCTCGAGTCGTTCCCGCAGCACGCGCTCGCGAAGCGCCAGGCGAGCGGCTTCGGCGCGATGCTGTGGTTCGAGGTGGAAGGGGGCGTCGCGGCCGGCAAGAAGCTGATGGACTCGGTGCGGCTCTGCACGCTCGCCGAGAACCTCGGCTCCGTCGAGACATTGATCACGCACCCGGTCACGATGACGCATGCGGACGTCGAGGAAGAGGAGCGGCGCCGCGTCGGGATCATCGACGGGCTCGTGAGGCTCTCCGTCGGCCTCGAGGATCCGGAGGATCTGATCGACGACCTGAGGCGGGCGCTCGCCGCGATCTGAGCGCGATTCGCCGAGTGCGCGCCGTGTGCCGACGGCGGCATATTCGGGGGCCGGCGTGTTGGGCCTGGCCGGCGAGTCGCCGCGGACGCTCCATGCACTGCGACGCGCGCCGGGCGGTGTCCCGGTCCGGTCGGACGTGATTTGCGCCGGCTCACGAACCGCGTCGGCGATAGGGTCGAAGTCCTGGAAACATGAAGAGAGACACGCGCGTCAACCATCCTCGCGAGGTCACGCTTCTCGAAGGCAACCGTCCGCTCGTGCCGCCGATTCACCGCTCGGTGAAGTTCACGTTCCCGGCGATCGAGGATTCGCTCCGTCCCGAGGCCCGGGTCTCGGGGTTCGAGTACACGCGCGACTCGAACCCTACGATCCGCGAGCTCGAGCTCTTGTGCGCCGAGCTCCAGGGACGCGACGACGGCATCGCCGTCGCGACGGGGATGGCGGCCGTCTGGCTCGTGCTCTTGGGCACGCTCGAGGCCGGCGCGCGCATCGTGATCTTCGCCGAGTCGTATCGGCCGACGCGGGTCGCCGTGCGCCGCTTCCTGCCACGCTTCGGCGTCGAGTTCTCGATGCTGTCGATCCACGACCTCGACGGCATCGAGCGCGAGCTCGCCCGCCCCGAGACGAAGGTCGTGCTGTTCGAGTCGCCGACGAATCCGCTGCTCCACGTCGCGGACATCGGCGCGATCGTCGACATCGCGAAGCGGCACGACGTCACGACGATCCTCGACAACACGTTCGCGGGGCTGCACAACCACGGCCAGTTCGCCGTCGACTACTACGTGCACAGCCTGACGAAATACGCGAACGGGCACGGCGACGCGATGGGCGGCATCGTCATAGCGGACAAGGCGCGGATCAAGGCGCTGCGTCCGCAAGCGGTGAATCTCGGCGCGACGATGGACCCGGGCGCAGCGTTTTTGATGCTGCGCGGCATGAAGACGTACACGCTGCGTTACGCGCGTCACTCGGAGAACGCGCTCGCGATCGCCAGGTTCCTCGCGACGCGTCCGGAGGTCGAGCGCGTCCATTATCCGGGTCTGCCCGATCACCCGGGGCACGGGCTCGCGAAGCGGCAGATGGAGGACTTCGGCGGCGTGCTCTGCTTCGATCTGCGCTCGGACGAGGCGGGCGCGTGGCGCTTCATCGACTCGCTCGAGCTCTTCGCGACGACCGCGAGCCTGGGCTCGACCGACTCGCTCGTCGCGCCCGCGAAGCTTTACGGCGCGGGCGACTTGAGCGCCGACGAGCTCGCGATGTCCGGCATCAAGCCGTCGACGGTGCGCCTCGCCGTCGGTATCGAGCACGTCGACGATCTGATCGCCGATCTCGAGCGCGCGTTCGACAAGTGGAACGAACGCTCCTGACGGGGCATGGTCATGCGGCCGGCGCGATGCACGCCGGATCGTCGTGCTCTGGCTTGTTCACGTACGTCGAGATCCGGCGGCTCTCGAACTCGGGCATCGGCTCGAGCAGCATGCGCTCGAGATCCGCGCGCGGCGACGCGGGATCGAGCCAGGCGGCATAGTCGTTAGGGTCGAGCACGACCGGCATCCGGTCGTGCACGAACGCGACCGACGGCACGGCAGGCCGAGTCAGGATTGCGAAGGAGCGCGTCGAGCCCGGCTCTCCCGCCCGGCCCGTCCCCGTCCAGATTCCCGCGAACGCGATCGGCGCGAAGTCGCCCCGGTAGTGCACGTAAGGCACCTTCGGCCTCGCGTCGCCTTGCCATTCGTACCATCCGGCGGCCGGCACGAGGCAGCGGTGCATCGCGGCGGCGCGCTTGAACGCGCCGGACGTGAAGACCGTCTCCGCGCGCGCGTTGATCCAGTGCCGGTTCGCCCACGCGGGTCTGAAGCCCCAGGTGAAGAGCGCGGCCTCGCGCGAGCCGTCGCGCCGGATTCGGACGATCGCCGCGAGCTCGGTCGGCGCGACGTTGAACGATTTGCGGTAGCCCTCGGGCGGCGCGACGTGCCAGTAGCGCTCGAATGCGGACTCGTCAGGCGTCAGGAAGCGTCCGCACATGGTCCTGCGCCGCGCGGCGTCAGCCTCCGAAGTGCCGACGCGCGCGTCCCATCGCCATCAACGGGAAGTAGTGGCGATACATGTTGTAGTTCAGCATGAAGCCGCGCTGCAGCTCCGTGCCCTGCGCGATCCGCGCGCGAAGCGCCGAATCGCGGAAGTCGAGCCGCGCCCCGAAACCGTAGCCCGGGAAGCCGGTGCCGGTGTAGTACGGCTCGTCCCACGTGCCGTCGTCGCGCTGCGTCTCGATCAGGTACGCAAGACCCTTGCGGATCGCGGCATCGTAATCGCGCGAGCCGGTCGCGAGCAGCGCCATCAGCGCCCACGCGGTCTGCGACGCCGTGCTCGGGCCGCGGCCGCGCAGCCGATCGTCCATGTACGAGGCGCACGTCTCGCCCCAGCCGCCGTCGTCGTTCTGATGCGCGACGATCCAGTCCGCGGCGCGGCGGATATAGGCTTGAGACATGTCCTCGCCGAGCGCCGCGAGCGCCGGCAGCACGGCGCCCGTGCCGTAGATGTGGTTCACGCCCCAGCGGCCGAACCAGCTGCCGTCCGCCTCCTGCTCCGAGCGCAGGAAGCGATACGCGCGCTCGAGGGCCGGATGCGAGCGGTCGTAGCCCAAGTGCGAGAGCGCCTCGACGACGTGCGCGGTCACGTCGGCGGAAGGCGGGTCGAGCGTCTCGCCGAAATCGCAGAACGGGATTTTCGTGACGATCAGCTTGTCGTTGTCCTTGTCGAAAGCGGCCCAGCCGCCGTTGCTCGACTGCATGGCGAGCGTCCAGGCGACGGCCCGCTCGATCGCACCCTTGACGCGCGGATCCTCGCGCCGCTCCGCGGGCAGCCGCGCGAGCACGATCAGCGCGACGGCCGTGTCGTCGAGGTCGGGGTAGTGGAGGTTCGCACGCTCGAACGCCCAGCCGCTCGGCTCCGGGTGCTTCACCTTCTGCGCCCAGTCGCCGCGATAGCGAATCTCGTTGCGGAGGCACCAGTCGAGCGCGCGCTCCATCGTCTCGTCGAGCTGGCGGCCGCAGTCCTGCATCGCGACGAGCGTGAGCAGCGTGTCCCATACCGGCGATTCGCTCGCCTGCACGTGCAGCGTGCCGTCGCGCTCGTACGACCAATGCTCGTCGAGCGCCGCAAGCCCGCGCGCCATCACCGGATGCGTGAGCGGATAGCCTTCGGTGTGGAGTGCCATCAGGCTGTAGATCCACGGCGGCTGGATCCCGCCCCACGCGCCGTCCGCGTCCTGATGCCGCACGATCCACTCGAGGCACGCCTTGATCGCGGCCTCCCGGCCCGGCGTCAGGCCGATCCGCTGATAGATATGCAGAAGCCGGTCGGTCGCGAGGAACAGCCGCTTCAACGAGAAGAACGGCATGTTGCGCGGCAACCGGTAATCCATCTTGTCGCGGCCGCCCGGGAAGAGCTCGTCGAGGCGGCGGTCCGGCGGCAGCGGCTTCGCCGTGCGGCGGGCGGACAGCACCGCGAGCGGCACCAGCGTTGCGCGTGCCCAGCTCGCGAAATTGTAGATGTTGAACGGGAACCACTTCGGGTTCGCGATGACCTCGGGAGGCAGGTTCGGCGTCTGATCCCAAGGCCACTCGCCGAGGAGCGCGAGCCAGTAGCGCGTGAACACGCGGATCTCGGCAAGCCCGCCGTGTGCGAAGATCCATTCGCGCGCGCGGACGAGCGCGGGATCGTCCGGCGACATGCCGATCGAGCGCAGTGCCGCATAGCACTCGACCGTGCTGTTGATATCGCCCTGCGGCGCGTCGTAATACGCTTCCCAGGAGCCGTCCGTGCGCTGCGCCGCGAGCAGCGTCGCCGCGAGGTCGTGCTTGCGCGGATGCTCGTAGTCGAGGATGTGCATCGCGAGGAGCCACTCGGCCTCCATCGTGTAGCTCGACTCGAGCATGCCGACCCAGAACCCTTCGGGGGTCTGCTCCCGTTCGAGCCACTCCATGGCTCGGCCGATCGCCTCGTCGAGTTGAGAGCGTGTGCCAAGGGCTTCTTTGACGTTCGCAGCCATGTTCAACTGACGACTGGGCATATTGGCGCGGGATTATCGCACACGTTTGCTCTCACGAGTGCAGCTAAGTGTCGAAACAAAAAAGCGAATCGGCGAGCTCGGGCCTGCCCCGGGCAGTAGGTGTCCTCCTCGTCGCGGCTGCCGTCGTCGGTTGCGCGCCGGTCACGACCCAGGACGGCGAGCGGCTTCCGGTCCGATCCGACGCGTTCGCCGCGTACGTCGAGAACGTGTTCCGCGAGCAGAACCGCGTTGCGTCCGCGCTCGCGTTCGCGCTCGAGGACGAGACCGACCCCGAGCGGATCGACGCGCTCGAGACGGCCGAGGACGCGCTTTTCGACGCGTGCGCCGAGCTGAACGCGCTCGCGACGGCGCGGCGCGACGGCGACCGGCTCGGTCCGTTCCGGTCCTTTGCTGCCGCACGCCGGGCGCCGGATTGCGAGCGCGCAGCGGCGCTAGCGCGGCAGACGCTCGATCGGGACGGGGACGTCCAGCGGCTCGAGGCAGGACGCTCGAGCGCCGCCGCGCCGTCGCCGTAGGCTTACGGACGCGAGGCCCGGCGCGTTTTCTCGATGCGGGAGACGCGAAATCAGGAGCCGCGCGTCAAGACCCGATCAGCCGGCCGACGCCGACCAGATGGCGGCGGTAATACGCGGAGTCGAGGGTCGAGACGCGGACCGTGCTGCCCGATGACGGTGCATGGACGAAACGGCCGTCACCCAGGTAGATGCCGACGTGGGACAGCCGACGCTGATCCTGAAAGAACACGAGATCGCCTTCGCGCGCCGCTTCGAGCGGTATCTTCTCCGCGGCCTTAAAGAGGTCGATCGAGTTGCGCGGCACCGACAGCCCCGCGCGCGCATACGAGTAGAAGACGAGGCCGCTGCAGTCGAAGCCCTCCTTCGGGCTCGTGCCGCCGTAGCGATACGGCACGCCGACCATCTCCGTCGCGACCCGTGCGACCGTGCTGCGCGCCGTGTCCGGCGAGCGATCGCTCCCCGTCGCCGGGGCAGCGTCGCGCGGCTCCATTGCCTTCGACGCAGGTTCGAGCGTGCGTGTGCCGGCGCAGCCGCCGAGAGCGAGGAGGAGCGCGATCACCGCCGCTCCCCGTACGAAGCGAAGGAACCGGGTCATCGAGCTCCGAGTTTGCGGGGCGACCGTGAACGCAGGCTGAACGCTGTAGCGGCCGTCGGCCGCGCTACTTCACGAGCCACGGCGGCGGCGGCAGACCCTTCGACGCGAGAAACTCGGGATTGTAGAGCTTCGACTGGTAGCGCGAGCCCGAGTCGCAGAGCACGGTGACGATCGTTTTGCCGGGGCCGAGCGCCTTCGCGAGCCGGATCGCGCCCGCGACGTTGATGCCGCTCGAGCCGCCGAGCAGCAGGCCCTCGGTCGTCACGAGGTCGTAGAGCACCGGCAGCATCTCCTCGTCCGTGATCTGGAACGCGTCGTCGATCGGCGCGCCCTCCAGATTGCCGGTGATCCGTCCCTGGCCGATGCCCTCGGTGATCGAGCTGCCCTCGGACTTGAGCTCGCCGGTCTTGACCCAGCTGTAGATCGCGGCGCCCATCGGGTCGGCCGCGGCGACCACGATGCCCGGATTGCGATGCTTCAGGTACGCGCCGACGCCCGCGAGCGTGCCGCCGGTGCCGACGGCGCACGTGAAGCCGTCGATGCGCCCGCCGGTCTGCGCCCAGATCTCGGGGCCGGTGCTCTGCACGTGACCCTCGCGGTTCGCGAGATTGTCCCACTGGTTCGCGTAGAGCACGCCGTGCGGCTCGGTTTTCGAAAGCTCGGCGGCCGTCCGCTCCGCGATCTTCACGTAGTGGTTCGGGTCGCGATACGGGACCGCCGGCACCTCGCGCAGCTCGGCGCCGCAGAGCCGGAGCGCATCCTTCTTCTCCTGCGACTGCGTGTTCGGCATCAGGATCAGCGTTCGATAACCACGCGAGTTGCCGACGAGGGCGAGGCCGATGCCGGTATTGCCCGCCGTGCCTTCGACGATGAGACCGCCGGGCTCGATGACCTTGCGACGCTCGGCGTCGAGCACGATGTACTTCGCCGCGCGGTCCTTCACGGATCCGCCCGGGTTCAGGAATTCGGCCTTGCCGAGGATCGTGCAGCCGGTGAGCTCCGACGCCTTGCGCAGCTTGATCAGCGGCGTGTTGCCGATCGTGTCGACGAAATCCTCACGAATGCGCGGTGCGAAATCCGCTGCATGATCCCGGCTGTCGCTCCCCATGTCGTCCCCTCGTCGGCCGATCCGTTCGGCCGGCAGTTTCCTCGTCAGCGAAGGCTCAAAGAGCCTGCGTATTGTACACTCCGGCCTCCTCGCGCCCGACTCGCCTCGCGATGCACGCCACGTCTCGCCCGACCGGACTCTATGACGTCGCCGTCGTCGGCGGCGGTCACAACGGCCTCGTCTGTGCCGCGTATCTCGCGCGCGCGAATCTGCGCGTTGCCGTGCTCGAGAAGCATACGCACGTCGGCGGCGCGGCCGTGACCGAGGAGTTCCACCCCGGCTTCCGCAATTCGATGGCGAGCTACACGGTGAGCCTGCTCCAGCCGCGCATCATCGACGAGCTCCGCCTCGCCGCGCACGGGCTCACGATCGTGCCGCGGCCGCTCGCGAATTTCGTGCCCGCACGCGAAGGCAAGGGCCTCGCGTTCCATAGAGACATGGCGGGCATGCAGGCCGCCATCGCCGAGCACTCGGCGCGCGACGCCGAGCGCTACCCGCGCTTCGCGGCCGAGCTCGGCCGGGTCACGAGGCTGTTCCGCACGCTCTTGCTCGAAGCGCCGATCGATCCCCGCGGCGGTCCCCGGGAGCTGCTCCGGCTGCTCGCGCGTCTGCCGCGTTTTCGCACGCTCGGCGCGCGCGGCATCGAGACGCTCTGGGACCTGCTTGCGGGCAGCGCAGGCGACTGGCTCGACCGTTGGTTCGACGTCGATCCGCTGAAGGGCGGGATCGGCTTCGACTCGATCGTCGGGCACTTCGCAAGCCCGTATCACCCGAGCTCGGGTTACCTCCTGCTCCATCACGCGCTCGGCGAGGTGAACGGGATCGAAGGCGCATGGGGGCACGCGCTCGGCGGCATGGGCGCGATCTCGGCCGCGCTCGAGCAGGCGTGCAAAGCGCTCGGAGTCGAGATCTTCGTCGAGTGCGAAGCAACCAGGATCGACGCGCGCGCCGACGGCTGCGAGATCGATACGCCGCTCGGGCCGGTGCACGCGCGCGCGGTCGCGGCCGGGCTCCACCCGCAGATCCTGTTCGAGAGGCTGCTCGCGCCCGACCTCTTGCCCTCGGCGTTCCGCGAGCGGATCCGCCGCTGGCGCAGCGAGTCGGCGAGCCTGCGCGCGAACGTCGCGCTGTCGGAGCTGCCAGACTTCACGTGCGCACCGGGGCGCGATCCGGCGCCGCACCATATGGCCGGGATCCTGATCACGCCCGGTCTCGATTACCTCGACGACGCGTACCTCGATGCGCGGCGCGCCGGATTCTCGCGGGCGCCCGTCGTCGAGCTGCTGATTCCGTCGACGATCGATCCGACGCTCGCGCCGCCCGGGGCGCACGTCGCGAGCCTTTTCTGTCAGCACTTCCGCAGACACCTGCCCGACGGCATGCGGTGGGCCGACGCGAAACAGGCCGCGCTCGACCGCGTCATCGACACCGTGACGGAGTACGCGCCGAACTTCCGCCGCTCGATCATCGCGGTGCAGGCCTACACGCCGGAAGATCTCGAGACGCGCTTCGGTCTCGTCGGCGGCGATATCTTCCACGGCGCGCTGACGCTCGATCAGCTCTACTGGGCGCGGCCGGCGTGGGGCTACGCGCAGTACCGCACGCCCGTGCCCCGCGTTTACCTATGCGGCTCGGGCGCGCACCCGGGCGGCGGCGTCAGCGGTGCACCGGGTCACAACGCCGCGCACGCGATGCTGCGCGATCGCGCGAAGTGGCACTGAGCGCGGCCGGGGCGTCTTCGGGTCTGCGCCGAAGACGCACCCGACGCATCGTTTACTCGACGACGGTGATCGTGATCTTCTCCGACATGACCGGAGGGTCGTGCGGGATGTGCAGATGATCGCCGAGCACGAGCTGCAACGTGTGCCGCCCCGGAGGCAGATCGAGCTCCGTCTCCGTCTGACCCGCGCCGAAATGCCGGACCTGATCCGTCGTCGGCAGCGGCAGGTTCTCGGGCGGCAGCTCGTCGACGTCGATCAGGAGATGGTGATGCCCCGTGTTCGGATGCTGCACGCCCGCGGGTGCGACGCCCATCCCGCGCAGACCGAAACGGACCGTGAACGGCGACGACACCTCGGCACCGTCCTCCGGGCTCAATATGTAAACCTCCGCGCCCTCGGGTGCCGGCGTTCTCGGCAGCTCCGCAGCCTGCTGCTGCGCGAGGACAGCGCCGGGCAACAGCAATAGAAGCACGCTGGCGATCGGTGGTATTGTTCTCATGACGTTCCTTGCTGCTTGTGTTCGCTGGATGGGTGGAGCCACATCCGGCGGGACGTGGCGGATCGAGGCAATGTTAGCAGCTTCGTGTCGCGCGCCGCAGAAGGTCCCGTACGTGCCGCGTCTGCCCTGACGCCGAGAGCCGAACCGCTGCCGGGCTCGAGCTCGCCGAAGGCCGAATCGCGGTGAACTTCACGCGGTCGAAGCGCCACTAAGACTGTTGCGCGGCCGCGCGATCTTCGCCGGGCCGTTCGTCGCCAGACGAGGTGCGATATGCGAACCGAACTCATCAAGCTGATCAGGTTGACCCTTGTCGCCGGCGCCGTGAGCGGTCTCGTCGCCTGCGCGAGCCAGTCGTCGATGCCTTCGCCGTCGTCGCCGTCGTCCGGGATGCCGTCGCCGTCGGGCGGGATGCCTTCCCCGTCCGGAGGCATGCCGTCGCCCTCGAGCGGGATGCCGTCGCCTTCGTCCGGAATGCCGTCGCCGTCCGCGGGACTACCGTCGCCGTCGGGCGGTCTGCCGTCGCCATCGAGCGGCTTGCCGTCTCCGTCGAGCGGTCTGCCGACCCCATCGAGCGGCCTGCCGTCTCCGTCTTCCGGAATGCCTTCGCCGTCGTCCGGCCAGCCGGGGCAGAGCGGGCAGCAGACGGCCGGCACTCGCGGCCAGCAGGATGGCACGCAGGGCGGTCTGCCGGGCACGCAGGGGCAGCAGGGTCAGCAGAGCGGCACGCAGGGGCAGGGTCAGCAGAGCGGCGCGCAGGGCAGGACCGGCAGCGGGGCGGACGGACAGGACGGCCGCACGGCAGGTAGCCGGGACGGTCAAGGAGCTGCGGGCGCGGACGGCAGCGGCCAGGACGGCCTCGAGGACGGATCGTCCGGCGGCCGGGACGGCCGCACGGCCGGAGCGCAAGGTGACCAGGGCGTCGGCGGCGGCGACGAGGCCGGCGCGGACGGCTCGGGTCAGGAGAGCGGCACTCGCACCGCGGGGACGGGCTCCGGGACGCGGGGTCCGGACGGCGACACCGGCACCGGCGCGAGCGGCGGCACGTCCGATTCGGGCAGCGACGCGGACGGCGCCGGCACGGCGACCGCCGGCACCGCGGCCGAGGACGAGTTCGAGAGCTCGCTCGGGGACTTCGACCGGATCATGGAGGCCGAGCGCGAAGCGATCGCGCGTGCCGGAGTCGGCCGCGCAGCGGACGAGGTTTTCGCCGAGGCCGGCAGGACCGGCGGCGGCGACGGGACGGACGCGGGCGGCAATGCCGATACCGCCGAGCAGGGCGGCACGGTCGGCTCGTCCGTCGAAACCGGCCAGCGCGGCGAGGCCACGCCCGCGATGGCGCGCACGATCCCGGAGGATTCGGCGCCGCAAGTCGAGGGCTGCAACGACGAGGACAAGGTCGCGCGGCAGCTCTGCGAGGCGGCTACGAAGGAGGAAGACCCCTTCTTGCGCGCGGCGCTGTGGGACGAGTACAACGAGTACAAGAAGATCTTGGCGAGGCAATAACGGTCAGGCCCAGACGCAGGGCCGGCCGGGCGGCGGGAGCAGGTCCATGCGTTTATTCAGGATCCTCACGATCGCGGCGATCTGCGGCACTGCCGCATGCACGAGCACGGAGGTCATGATCGCCCACTCGGTGGCTCTCGTTGAGCCGACCGAGGCCGTTCCCGAAGACCAGCTCCTCGACGTCGGCGTCGTCGTGTTCGATCCCGGCGTGCCCGAGGGCGAGATCCCGAAGGACGTGCTCGAGGAGCTGATCCGCGAGGGCACGTTCGTGCACATCCGGCGCATGGAGTCGATCTACATGGCGGTCGAGCTCCAGAAGACGCTGCAGAACAGTGGGCACTGGGGCGCCGTGTGGGTCATGCCGGAGCCGTCGAACGCGGCCGACGTGAACGTGACGGCGCAGATCCTGCACTCGGACGGCGATATCGTGCGCGTGCGCGCGAAAGCCGTCGACGCGACGGGACGGGTCTGGATCAACGATGTCTACGAGCTCGAGACGCCGGCCGGCGTCTACAACCGCCAGCGCTACCCGAATCTCGACCCGTACCAGGACGTGTTCAACATGATCGCGAACGACCTCGCGGCCGCGCAGGCCGCGTTGTCGGCCGATCAGAGGGCGCGCGTGCGCACCGTCGCCGCGCTGCGCTATGCGGAGGAGCTGAGTCCCGAGGCGTTCAGCGGCTACGTCGAGGAGAAGCGCGACGGCACGTACGAGCTCAGGCGGCTCCCGGCCGCTGACGACCCGATGTTCGCGCGCACCGAGCGCGTGCGGGCGCGCGAGCGCTTGTTCGTCGAGACGCTCGGCGCGCACTACGACGGTTTCTCCCGGCAGGCACGGGACCCTTACCACGGCTGGCGCGAGTACGCGCGCGAGGAGGCGATCTCGATCCGCGAGCTGACGAAGTCGGCGCGCTGGCGGACCGGCCTCGGCATCGCGACGATCCTCGCGTCCGTCGTGTACGGCTCGAACGCGGCGAACGACAGTTTCTCGGACCGCGTGCTGCGTGACGCGCTGGTCTACATGGGCATGGACGTCCTGCAGACGAGCGCGATCCGCCGCCAGGAGAAGCGCCTGCATACGGCGGCGCTCGAGGAGCTGTCGCTCAGCTTCGAGGACGAGGTGCGTCCGCTCGTCGTCGAGATCGAGGGCACCGAGCACCGTCTGACCGGCACGGCCCAGGCGCAGTATCAGGAGTGGCGAGACCTGCTGCGGCGGCTCTTCGTCAGCGAGACGGGCTTCGCCGTCGACGACGTGCACATCTACATGGAGCCCGAGCCGCTCGAGCCGGGCATCGATCCCGAGCCCGAGCCTGCGGCGGGCTCGGCCGAGGACCCGACGGCGCCCGCCGAAGGCGAAACGTCCTCCGAGGCGTCCGGCAGCGCCGTGGCGGATCCGGACGCCGCCGAAGGTGCCGACGAGTCGGAGGATACCGACGACGCGTCCGAGGCGCCGACGACCCAAGGGACCGGCTCCGAGGCGCGGATCGCTTCGGATGCGGCCGCCGCTGGCCACGGCGCCTGACGCCCCGCCGGCCGGGTACGCGGCCCATGCCGCCGCGGCGCTCGCCGCGTGCGGTGTCGAGCCCGGGAGGCTCGTCCACTCGGGCGAAATCGTCGACGTGATCGAGGGGCTCGTCCGCGGCGGACGATCCTCCGACCTGCCGGATGACGGTTTGCCCGATGCGGGCGCGGCGCCGAGCCGCGCGCCGCACGGCGCCGAGGCCGCTCTCCCCGTCGCCGTGAAGCTCACGCGCGAGCGCTGGCGCGGCCATCGGGGCGCGGTCGAGCTCGTCGCCCGCGAGCATCGCGTGCTCGAACGTATCGACCATCCGCACGTCGTCCGCACCCTCGGCTTCGCGGAGCGCGCGGGCGTCGCGGTCCTCGTCACCGAGTTCCTGCCGGGCGGCGACCTCGTGCCGCTCGCGGGCGCGCCGCCGGTGCACTGGGTGTCGGCGGCCCGCGCGGTCGCGGCCGCCCTCGCGGCCGTGCACGCGGCGGGCTTCGTGCATGGCGATGTGAAGGCGCGCAACGTCCGGTTCGACGCGCGCGACCGTGCGAAGCTCATCGACTTCGGCTCCGCGCGGCCGATCGGCGCGCCGCGGCCCCGCGGCGGCCGGACCCGCGCGCACGAGATCCTGCGCTTCGATCCGACGCATACGAGCCCCGTAGAGGACGCGTACGCGTTCGCCGTGCTGCTCTACGAGCTGATGTCCGGACGTCTGCCGTTCGGGCCCGAGCCCGTTCGCTGGTCGCCCCCGGCGCCGCTCGACGCCGGACCGAGCCGCGTCCTCGAAGGGCTCGCGGGCCGCGTGATGGCCTCGCTTGCCGCGGAGCGGCCCGAGCAGGTCGTGACACTTATCGAATTCGCCGATGTCTTAGAATCGGTGCACGCGGAGGCCGCACAAGGCCCCGTCGATGGCTGATGCGGCACGGCTTAAGCGAACGGCCGCGGTGCAAGAAGGCGCTCGAGCGCCGCATCGCTCCCAGAGCCTTTCAGAACGATGAACGAACGCGAAGCCGACAGAGGACGACACGAAGAGGCCATCGTCCCGGTCAGACCCGGCATCAGGTCTGCGCCCTCCGCCGGCAGTCGCGCCGGCCCCGGGCCTCGGCCGAGCCGTGCGCCGCTCTTCGCGGGTGCCGCGCTGGTCGCGCTCGTCTTCGTCGCGATCGTCGTGTTCGCCTTCCTCCCGGACTGGGTCGCCGCGCCGGACCGGCAGGCGGCCGTGCCGCCGCCCGCACCGGCGGCACCGGCGCCCGAGCCCGAGCCCGAATTGTCGGAGGAGGAGCGCGCGGCGCTCCGCGAGCGTGCGGAAGAGCTGCTCGCCGACCTGCTGACGCAGCAGCAGCGCCTCGACGCGCTGTCGGCGCCGAGCTGGGCTGGCGAAGACTGGCCGAGATACCAGGCGCTTTCGCGCGAAGGCGACGATGCGTACCTCGCCGGCCGGCTCCGCGACGCGGTCGACGCGTACGGCGCCGCCCTCGAGCTCGGTGACGCGCTGATCGCGCGCTCGGAAGCGATCAGCGCGCGTGCGCTCGAAGCCGGTCACGCGGCGCTCGCGGCCGGCAACGCCGAGCTCGCGCTCGAGCAATTCGATCTCGTCCTCGGCATCGATCCCGATCACGCGGAGGCGCTCGCGGGCCGAGCGCGGGCGGAGCGCCTGCCGCAGGTGCTCGAGCACGTGCGGCAGGCCGCGGAGCTCGCCGAGTCGGGCCAGCTCCAGGCGGCCGCGGCGGCCTATCGGGCCGCGCTCGACCTCGACGCGAACTGGCCCGCAGCCCGGCGCGGGCTCGAGGACGTCGAGCGCCGGATCGCGAACGCGCGCTATGAGTCGTTGATGTCGCGCGGCATGCAGGCGCTCGCCGACGAGCGCTACGACGACGCCGCGGCGGCGTTCCGGGACGCGCTCGCGATGCGGCCGGGCTCCGCCGAGGCGCGCGACGGGATTCTGCAGGCCGAGCAGGGCGCGAAGCTCGAGCAGATCGCGCTCGCCGAAGCGCGCGGGCTCGCGTTCGAGCGGCGCGAGCTCTGGACCGACGCGATCGCGCAGTACCAGCGCGCCCTCGAGACGGACCCGACGCTCGCGTTCGCGCGCGCCGGCCTCGAGCGCGCACGGGTAAGGGCCGACCTCGACGCGAAGCTCGCGAACCTGATCGACAACCCCAGTCTGCTTTTTCGCGACGACGTCCTCGCCGACGCTCGCGCGTTGCTCGACGAGGCGAAAGCCGTCTCGGCGCGCGCGACGGAAGAGATCGGGCCGCAGCCGCGGCTCGATGGTCAGGTCGCGAGACTCGAGGAGCTCGTCGCGGTGGCGACGACGCCGGTGCGGATCACGCTCGTCTCGGACGGTTTGACCGAGGTGATGCTGTACCGCGTCGGGCGGCTCGGCACGTTCACGACGCACGAGCTCGAGCTTCGGCCGGGCAATTACACCGTGGTCGGCTCGAGGGACGGCTATCGGGACGTGCGCCGCACGTTCACGATCGTGCCCGGACGCGAGCCCGAGCCGATCAGCGTGATCTGCTCGGAGCGGATATGACGACGAGGAAGGGGGACAAGCGGCCCGCGGCCGCGTCGGCGACCGGACGATGAACGAGACGACCGACTGGATACTCGCAACGGACGTCGGCGGCTTCACGCGGCATTTCGCCGCGGAGGCGCTGCCGGTCACGATCGGCGGCGATCCGCGCGCGGACATCCGCCTCGCGGGCGTCGACGGCACGCTCTCGATCGGCGTCCTCGACGGCGTGTTCTTCGTGCAGCCGAGCCGCGAAGCGCGGAACCTGAGGGTCGCGGGCGAGCCGGTCACGGGCGCGCGGAAGCTCGCCGACGGCGACGTGATCGCGCTCGACACGGCGCGCATCACCTGCAAGCTCGCAGGCGGCACGCTCAGGCTCGAGATCGAGGCGAGGCTCACCGCCGGCGACACGGCGCCGCCCGATCTCGAGGAGCTCGCGCGCGAAGCGCGCAGCGAAGACGAGGTCGCGATCACGCCGATCGCGTTCCGCCCCGGGGCCGCACAAGCCGCCGCGAAGCGTAAGCGCCCGAGCTGGCCGGCCGCCGTGGCCGGCCTCATGTTCGCCGTGCTCGCGGTGCTCGCGTGGTTCTCGTTCACGGCGAAATCCGTCGAGCTCGTCTTCGAGCCCGAGCCGACGACGGTCGAGCTGCCGGATACGGTCTTCAAGCTGAGGCTCGCGGACCGGTTCCTGCTGCGTTCGGGCACGCATCGCGTGCGAGCGGAGCTCGAGGGCTACTACCCGCTCGACGTCGAGATCGATGTCGGCGATGCGCCGGACCAGCGTTTCGAGCTCGCGCTCACGAAGCTTCCGGGCCTGGTCGAGCTCGCGACCGTGCCGGAGGCCGGCGCCCAGGTGCTCGTCGACGGCGAGCCCGTCGGCACGACGCCGCTCGTGGCCGAGATCCGGCCCGGCCGGCACCGGATCGAGTTCCGCGCCGAGCGCTTCCTGGCCGAGCTGCGCGAGATCGACGTCGAAGGCGGCGGCGCGCGGCAGTCGCTCGCCGTGGAGCTCACGCCGAGCTGGGCCCCGGTCGACATCGTCACGGAGCCTGCGGGCGCGACCGTGCTCGTCGACGGGGAGCCTGCGGGCACGACGCCCGCGACGCTCGAGATCGAGGCGGGCGAGCACGAGATCGAGGTGCGGCTGGCCGGTTACAACGCGTGGCAGAGCAAGATCGACGTGACGGCGAACCAGCCGCTCGCGCTGCCGCCGGTCACGCTCGTCCAGGCGGACGGTCGGATCGAGCTCGCGAGCACGCCGAGCGAGGCGGCGGTCAGCGTCGACGGCGAGTTCCGCGGGCGGACACCGCTCACGCTGCGGCTTCGGCCCGGGCGGACGCACCGGATCACGTTGACGAAGCCGGGATATGAATCGGTCACGCGCGAGCTTTCGGTCGAGGCCGACAGCGGCCGGCGGCTGACGATCGAGCTGCCGGCGCAATACGGCGAGATTCACGTCGCGAGCGAGCCGCCGCAGGCCGAAATCTGGGTCGACGGCCGCCGCGAGGGCATGACGCCGGCGACGCTGCGCCTGACCGCGCTGCCTCACACGATCGAGGTGCGGCACGAGGGCTACGCGCCGCGCTCGCAGGAGGTCACGCCTAGACCCGGCTTCGCGCAGACGCTCGACTTCGCGCTCGAGCCGCTCGACGACACGAGCGGCAGCGGTTATCCGCGCACGATCAGGACGAGCCTCGGCCAGGAGTTGCGGCTCGTGCCGGCCGGTCAGTTCACGATGGGCTCTTCGCGGCGCGAGACCAGGCGCCGCTCGAACGAGACGCTCCGGCGCGTGAAGCTCTCCCGCGCGTTCTACATCGGCGTCCGCGAGGTCACGAACGCCGAGTTCCGCCAGTTCAAGCCGGATCACGACTCGGGCGAGTTCGCCGGTCATTCGCTGAACGGCGACGACCAGCCGGTCGTCAACGTCAGCTGGAACGATGTCGCGCGCTACCTGAACTGGCTCAGCATCAACGATGGGCTGCAGCCCGTGTACGAGGAGCGGAACGGCAACATGGAGCCGGTGCGGCCGCTGCGCAACGGCTATCGCCTGCCGACCGAAGCCGAATGGGAATGGGCCGCGCGGATCGCCGAGCGCGAAGCGGCGCTCACGTATCCGTGGGGCCCGGCGTTGCCGCCGCCCGACCGCTCGGGCAATTTCGCGGACGTGTCGGCGGCGAAGGTGCTCGGCACGACGCTCGTCACGTACAACGACGGATTCGTCGTCTCGGCGCCCGTCGGAAGCTTCCCGGCCGACGCGCTCGGGCTCTTCGACATCGGCGGCAACGTCGCCGAGTGGGTGCAGGATTACTACGAGGTCGCCATCGAAGCGACCACGGAGCAGGCGGTCGATCCGCTCGGGCCGGAACGCGGGACGTTCCGCGTCGTCAGAGGATCTAGCTGGCGGAGCGCGACGGATACCGAGCTCGGGATGGCGTTTCGCGACTACAGCAGCGCGCCGAGAGACGATCTCGGATTCCGTATCGCGCGTAACCTGGAGTGAGCGAATGAGGAAGACGATGGACGGTCGAAAGGATTTCGTGGCGAGGAGCTTCCGCGGCTGGCCGACGTCGATCTTGCTCGCGGGCGTGCTGGCGCTCGGTTTTGCCGCAAGCGCGCAGGAGGACGGCGACAGGTCCGCCGCTCCCCCTGCGCAGGCGCCGCAGACTCCGCGCACCGAGGCGCCCGCGCCCGGCCCGCGCGGGCAGGCACAGCGCCCGGCCGACGACGAGGATGATGTGTTCGTGCCGACCGAGGAGATCGGCGCCGACGAGGAGGTCGTGTTCCCGGTCGATATCTGATGTCGCCGGGCACCTCTTCGTCGTCAGGTCTGGCAGAGGAGCAGATGAAGAAAGCTTTTCCGACGGAGTTTCTGTACCAGGCGTTCGCGCTGGTCATCGCGGTGCTGGTCGTGCACGTGCCGTACGTCACGATCGTGCGTCCCAAAGCGAGCGCGATTCTCGCGGAGCAGGCCCTGCGCATGCAGCAGGAAGCGAACTACTCGCCCGGCCAATCCATCTGGGTGGTCATCCGGGACTACGAGCAGGAAGCGTGCTTCGTCCTGATGCTTTGGGCGTTCGCGATCATGGGCTACAAGGCCGTGCAGCTCTTGCGGGAGCGCGCGCTGCTGCAGGAGGAGCTCCTGCCGGTGCGGGAGGGCGTCCGGATCCTTCCCGAGGACACGCGCGAGTACGCGCGCGTCATCCAGTCGCTGCCGGAGCAGGTTCGGCGCATGCTCGTGCCGCGGCTTCTGTTGACGTCCCTCGAGCGCTTCGGCGCGACGCGAAGCGTGCAGGACGTGTCGACGGTCGCGAACACCGTTCTCGACGCGGAGGCCGATCGGCTCGACTCGGACCTGTCAATGATCCGTTACATCGCATGGGCGATACCGTCGCTCGGCTTCATCGGCACGGTGCGCGGCATCGGGCTCGCGCTCGCCGAGGCGCATCGCGCCGTCGAGGGCGACATCAGCGGCGTCACCGAGAATCTGGGCACCGCGTTCAACTCGACGCTGATCGCGCTCTTGATCTCGATCGTGCTGATGTTCCTCGTGCACCAGCTTCAGGCGCTGCAGGAGCGGCTCGTGCTCGACGCCCAGTCGTACGTCGATCACAACCTGATCCGGCACATGCAGTCGCGCTCCGGCTGACGAGGTCGCGATGTCCGCGCTCGCCATCGAGATCAACGATTCCGGGCTCGTCGTCGCAGACGCGGAACGCGTGCTCGCCGTCGAGCCCGGCTATGCGCTGGTGGAGCGGGGCAACATCACGACCGGGGCCGAAGCGTACCGGCAGGCGCGGCTGAAGCCGCGGCAGGTCAGCAATCGCTACTGGTCGAGCCTGAGCCTCGATCCGGACAGCGCTGGTCTCGACGGCGTCGGCAACGCCGCCGAGCTCGCCTACGCGCAGCTTTCCGATCTGTGGAAGCGGTTCGGCGGCGCGGGCCCGGTCGTTTTCGTCGTGCCGGGCTACTACTCGCGAGAGCAGCTCGGCCTTCTGGTCGGGCTCGCCGAGGAATGCGGAGTGCCGGTCGCGGGGCTCGTCGATGCCGCGGCGGCGGCGAGCGCGCGGCCGTATCCCGAGCGTCAGCTCGTGTACGTCGATGCAGGGCTCCACCGGGTTTCGTTGACGCTCGTCGACCAGGCGGACGAGGCGATCGCGGCGGCCGAGCAGGGCCTTGCGAACACGGGGCTCGCACAGGCGAACGACATGCTCGCACGCTTCATCGCGGAGCGGTTCGTGCTCGCGACGCGCTTCGATCCGTTCCACGACGCGCGCAGCGAGCAGGCGCTCTACGACGGGCTCCCCGGATGGCTGCGCGCGCTTCACGACGCCGAGAAGGTCGACGTCGAGATCACGCATGCCGACGAGCCGTTCCGGGTGACGATCGAGCGGGAGCATGTCCTCGGTGTTCTCTCGGGCTTCAACCGGGCGATCGCGCAGCTGATCGCGCAGGCGCGCGAGGGCGGCAAGGGGCTCGTCGTGCAGCTGTCCGAGCGGATGCTCGAGCTGCCGGGCCTGGGTCTGCAGCTCGCCCGTCTCGACGACGCGAAAGTCGTCCGGCTGCCCGTCGGGCACGCCGCCCGCAGCGCGCTGCTTGCGCTCGACGTGCTCGGCTCGTCTGGCGGCGCGGTCAAGCTGCTCAAGCATTTCCCGTGGCGCGAGCGGCCGGACGAGCCCGCTGCGTCCGACGGTTCGCTCGCGGCGGTCAGCCGCGACGCGGTGTCGACGTCGGCCCCGCGGCCGGCCGAGACGGCGACGCACGTCGTGTACAAAGGCATCGCCTATGCGGTCGACGGGCACGGGCTCGTGATCGGACGCGATCAAGTGCCGGGGCGGCGCACGCTCGTCGTCGACGCTGCGAGCGGCGGGCTCTCGCGGCAGCATTGCGAGCTCGTTCTACGCGACGGCGAGCTCAAGCTGCGCGACACGAGCCGCTACGGCACGTTCGTGAACGAGAAGCGCGTCGTCGACGAGACGGTGGTGCGTCCCGCCGACGTGATCCGGATCGGCTCGCCCGGGGTCGAGCTGCAAGTGATTCGAGTGGTGGGGTCCGATGGCGCGTAAACGACGTGACGTCAACGTCTTCAGCCTGTCGTTCCTCGACTGCATCTCGAACGGCTTCGGGGCGATCCTGCTCTTCTACATGATCATCGTCGCGCAGATCGACATGCGCAAAGACGAGGTCGTCAGGGACATCACGGGCGAGGTGGACCGGATCGAGCTCAGGGTCCTCGCGGGCCGCAAGAGCCTCGTGCAGTCGCGCGAGGAGCTGTCCCGGCTACTCGAGGAGCAGCAGGTGCTCCGCGGCGTCAAGGAGCGGATCGTCTCCGAGATGCAGACGACGCAGGATCAGCTTTCGATGCTCGACGCCGACAGCCTCGCGCGGCGCGAGTCGATCGCGCAGCTCGAGGCGGAGCTCGCGGAGCTCAGGGCCGCGCTGCAGCAGCAGTCCGCGGCGAGCGTCGATCCCGAGGAGGCGGGCAACCGCATTCGCAGCGTCACCGGCAAGGGCAACCGGCAGTACTTGACCGGGCTTCGCATGGGCGGGCGCCGCGTGCTGATCCTCGTCGACGCGTCGACCAGCATGCTCGACCGCACGCTCGTCAACATCATCCGCCGCCGCAACATGTCCGAGGAGGATCAGCTGCGCGCGCCGAAGTGGCGGCAGGCGGTGAGCACGGTGGACTGGATCACCGCGCAGATCCCGCCCGGCACGCAGTTCCAGATCATGGCCTTCAACGACAAGGCATGGTCGCTCGTCGAGGGCACGGACGGGCAATGGCTCACGGCTTCGGACGGCGCGTTGCTCGACCAGGCGGTCGAAACGCTCCGCAACACGGTGCCGTCCGGACCGACCAGTCTGCACGCCGCGTTCATCGCGGCCCGCCAGCTCGAGCCGAAGCCCGACAACATCTATCTGATCGTCGACGGATTACCGACGATGGGCAGCGTGGCGCCGAGCCGTCCCGGCGTCAGCGGGCGCGAGCGCGCGCAGCACTTCGAGCGTGCGATCCGCGAGTTGCCCGTGAACGTGCCCGTCAACGTGATCCTGCTCGCGATGGAGGGCGACCCGCTCGCCGCTCCCGCGTACTGGCTGCTCGCGCTCAGAACCGGCGGCTCGATGCTCGCACCGGCGGAGGATTGGCCATGAGCATGAGAAAACGTAATCGCCGTCAGACGGAGACGATGAGCCTTTCGTTCATCGACTGCGTCTGCTGCGGATTCGGAGCCGTGATCCTGCTTCTGGTGATCACGAAGATGTTCGAGCCGATTCGGATCGAGGAAAGCCGGACCGAGCTCGAGGAGCTGCTCGTGCGCTACCAGCAGGAGCTCGAGGACATCCTCGAGGACACGCAGATCGTGCAGCGCGAGCGCGATCAGGTGCTCAATCAGGTGCAGAGCGAGGAGGCGATCATCGCGCAGCTCCAGCGGCAGCTCACGCGGATTCGCGCGGAGATGATGGACCGCCAGGACGACGCCGAGATCGCGGCGGAGCTCGCCGGGCGCCTCGCGCAGGCGAAGCAGGAGCTGACCGAGGAGATGGAGCGGCTCCTCGCGAACTATCGCCCGCCGGTCGACGAGTACAAGATCGGCGGCATCCCGGTCGACAGCGAATACATCATCTTCATCATCGATACGTCGGGCAGCATGCGCACGTACGCGTGGGACCGCGTGCAGCAGCAGATCCGCGAGACGCTCGAGGTCTATCCGACCGTCAAGGGCATCCAGGTCATGAACGACGAGGGCGAGTACCTCTTCAAGAGCTATCGCAGGGAATGGATCCCCGACACGCCGAGCACGCGGGAGAACATCATCGCGGCGTTGCAGCATTGGAACGCGTTCTCGAACTCGTCGCCGCGCGAGGGCATCCTCGCGGCGATCGACACGTTCTACGATCCGGAGAAGCGCATCTCGCTCTACGTCTACAGCGACGACTTCGCGCAGGGCTCGATCAATTCCGTCGTGCGCGAGGTCGATCGCAAGAATCGGGCGCACGATCCGAACGGCCGCCGCGTGCGCATCCACGCGGTCGCGTTCCCGGTCTACTACGAGGCGACCGGCGGCGAGCTCCTGTCCGCGGCCCGGTTCGCGACGCTGATGCGCGTGCTCTGTCAGCGCAACGGGGGCACGTTCGTCGCGCTGCCGTCGCGGCGCGATATCTGACGGGTTTCCGGGGGCAGGTGGACCTTTTCTGGTAATCTCTGACCGATGAGTGTCAACGACAACGCGGCGCCGGAACGCGTCCGCCGCCCGAAGAAGCGCCGGCTGCGTGCGGCGATCGCCGCCGCGGTGCTCGCCTGCGGGCTCGGCAGCCTCGTGCTCGCGTCGCCGCGGCCGTTCAGGCAGTACCTCGCGATCGAGTACGGCGAGCGGTATCTCTATTCGCCGCTGCCGCGCGATCACGATCGGCCCGCGGAATGGGTCTTCGCGCGCCTGATGTATCCGCCGCACTACCTGTCGCGTTATGGCGACTGGGGCTGGGATTGGACGCAGGGGTACGCCGCGTGGACGATCGACTATCCGCGCGGCGACCGGCACATCGCAGAGATGGTCGGGCGGCTGACCGCGATCGACGCGCGCACGGTCGAGCAACCGGTGAACCTCGACGACGGCGACGACGTGTTCTACTGGCCTTGGCTCTATGCGGTCGAGGTTGGGTCGTGGGCGCTCACGGACGAGCAGGCTCAGAAGCTGCGCGAATATCTGCTTCGCGGCGGTTTCCTGATGGTCGACGATTTCCACGGTCCGGACGACTGGGAAATCTTCATCGAGAGCATGGAGCGTGTGTTCCCGGACCGGCCGATACAGGAAGTCCTGCCCGAGGATCCGATCTTCCACGTGCTCTACGATATCGACGACCTGTCGCAGATCCCCGGCGCCCAGTTCCTGCAGACGGGCAGGACGTGGGAATACGGCGGATTCACGCCGCATTGGCGCGCGATCTACGACGACGACGGCCGGATCATGGTCATGATCTGCCACAACATGGATCTCGGCGACGCCGTCGAGCATTCCGATACGCCCGAATACCCCGAGAACTACTCCGCGAGGGCGATGCGGGCGTTCATCAACTTCATCGTCTACTCGATGACGCACTGAGCTCGTGCCCGCGTTGCCGTGGCACGCTTCGTGCAGATGCCGGCCTGCAATCCCTCTCGACAGGAAAGGCAGGTTGAACGATGAACATTGCACGCAGCATGACCGGTTGGATCGCCGCATTCTGGATTCTTGCGGGCTTCTCGCTCGCGGGTTGCGAGTCGCAGGGTCCGTTCGAGGAGGCGGGTGAGGAGATCGACCAGGCGGCCGACGAGATCGAGGACGAGATCGACCAGCGGTTCTAGCTAGTACCCGGTCCGATGCCGAGCGGCGGCGCGTCCGCGCCGCCGCAGTCATATTTCGACACAATCTTTCATTGGCCGGGCCCATTCCGCCATCGGGCCGGCTTCCCGCAACGCTTCAATGCGCTCCAGTGCCGGCAAAGGCACGCGGCAATCCAAGGAGCGAAGAACATGAACATGAAGCATCTGCTGGTACTGGCCCTCGCGAGTTTGACCACGACGACGGGTTGGACGGCGGAAAAATCCCGCAGCGCGAAGCATGAGGCGATCGGCGTCGGCAGCGGCGCGGTGATCGGCGCGGCCGCCGGCGGTCCGGTCGGCTTCGTGCTCGGCGCCGCGTTCGGCGGCTGGGTCGGCGATCGCTTCGACCGCGAGCGGAGCGGGCGCCTCGAGGCCGAGGAGAAGTACCGAGAGGCGCGCGCCGAGGCGGATCAGCTCGAGAGCCTGCTCGCCCGCAACGAGCGGCAGCTCGCGGAGATTGCAGCGCGGCTCGAGAGCGAGCGCCGCGCACATGCGCGCACGCTCGAGGAGGCCTTGAACCTCCAAGTGTACTTCCGCACGGCGAGCGCAGACGTCGACGCCGGCGTCGCGGAGCGGCTCGCGCGGATCGGCGAGCTCGTGCGGTCGATCGACGGCGCCGCCGTGCTGCTCGAGGGCCACGCCGATCCGCGCGGCGACGAGCAGTACAACCTTGCGTTGTCGCAGGCGCGCGCCGAATCGGTCCGGCAGATCTTCGTCGATGCCGGCGTGCCCGAGGAGCGCATCGCGATCACGGCCGAAGGCGAGGCGAAGTCGACCGCGTCGATCGACGACGTCGACGCGCTCGCGCTCGATCGACGGGTCTCGATCCGCATCGTCGGACCCGAGCGGGAGACTCGCGTCGCGCGGCGGGCTCCGTCGGAACGCTGACGTCCGCTATCGGAGGAACGGCACCCGCCCCGGCCGCCGCGCCGGGAGCGGGGCTTTCTCTTACGCCGATCACCACGAATCGAGCAGCGCGACGAGCTCCGCGGCCGCTCGTGCCGAGTCCCGCCGCGCGCCGGCGTCCGCGCGCGCCGGGTCCGTCGTGACGCGCGGCACGACGACGACCTTCGTCGGCGCGACGAAGCGGCGCAGCACCGCCGCCGTCTCGTCGGGTGTCACGGGCTGCTGCGGCGACTCGTCGACGACGACGCCCATGAGCGCCGCGCCGCGCGCGGCGAGCATGCCGGCCGCCGTCAGCGTGTGGCTCAGCGTGCCGAGATAGCTGCCGGCGACGAGGAGCGCCGGGATGTCGAGCTCGACGATCCAGTCGAGCACCGTGTGCCGCTCGTCGAGCGGCACCATCGTGCCGCCGATGCCTTCGATCAGCAGGACCGCGCCGTCGGCTTCGGCCTCGGCGATCTCCGCGCGGCAGCGCGCGATCAGCGCGGACCACTCGATCGGGCGACCCTCCCGTGCGGCCGCGATGTCCGGCGACAGCGGCGCGGCGAGCCGCCACGGCGACACGCGGTCGAGCGCGGCCGCATCGACGGGCAGGCCGAGCGCGGACAGCAGGACACCCGCGTCCGACCGCTCCGGATGCGCGGCGTCGAATCCGGTCGCGACCGGCTTCAGCGCGCGCACGCGGCGGCCCCGCTCGCGAAGCGCGCGCACGATGAGGCTCGTGACGTACGTCTTGCCGACGTCGGTGCCGGTCGCGGTGACGAAAAACGCGGTCAACGGAACTCCTTTCGTGTGGATGACGCCGAGCCGCGGGCGCGCGAGCCGTCGAAAGCGCGGCGGCCGGCCGGCTTGCGTGTTCTCATCGGGCGGCGGCCAGGAGCGGTGCGACGGCTTCCGCCGCGGCGAGCACGTCCTCGGCCCGATGCGCCGCCGAGAACGCGAAGCGCAGGCGCGCGGTGCCGAGCGGCACGGTCGGCGGCCGGATCGCCGTGACGAGGAAGCCTTGCCGCTCGAGGGCGGCGCTCGCCGCGAACGCGCGCTCCGCGCTGCCGAGCACGATCGGAACGATCGCGCTCTGCGCGGGTCGCAGGCCGAGCGCCGCCGTGAAGCGGCGCGCATGCTCGACCGCGGCCGTGCCGCGCTCGGGCTCCGCCGCGATGATGTCGAGCGCGGCGATCGCCGCGGCGACCACGCCGGGCGGCAGGCCGGTCGAGTAGACGAAGCTTCGCGCGCGATTCCGGATCAGCTCGGCGACGGGCTCGCTCGTGCAGACGTAGCCGCCGTATGCGCCGACGGCTTTGGACAGCGTGCCCATCTGCACCGGCACGTCGATGTGCGCGTCGAATGCGTGCGCGGAGCCTCTGCCGCCGCCGATCACGCCGAGCGCGTGCGCGTCGTCGGTCATGAGCCATGCGTCGTAGCGCGCGGCGACGGCCGCGAGCTCGGGCAACGGAGCGAGGTCCCCGTCCATGCTGAAGACGCCCTCGGTCACGACGACGCAGTGCCGGTACGCGCTGCGCAGCGCGGCGAGCCGCTCCTCGGCGTGGCCGACGTCGTTGTGCCTGAACGTCTCGACGCGCGCGCGGGTGAGCGCCGCGCCCGCGAGCAGACACGAGTGGCAGAGCTCGTCCAGCAGCACGAGATCCCGTGCGCCCGCGAGCACCGGCAGGATGCCGACGTTCGCGAGATAGCCGCTTCCGAACACGACGGCCTGCTCCGTCTGCTTCAGCGCGGCGAGCCGCTCCTCGAGCGCCGCGTACAGCGGATGATTACCGGTGACGAGCCGGGCCGCGCCCGCGCCGGCGCCGTAGCGCCGCGTCGCATCGATGCTCGCGGCGACCACGCGCGGGTCCGTGGCGAGGCCGAGGTAATCGTTACACGAGAACGAGACGAGGCGGCGGTCTCCGCGCGTGGCGCGCGGCGACGCGCTGCGATCCGTGACCTCGAGACGGCGCCTCAAGCCGCGCGCATCGAGCGCGCGAAGCTTGTCGGCGGCGAAGGCATCGAGAGACGCGCGCGCCGTCCCCGTCGAGAGACGGAAATTGGGGTCAGAGCCCATTTTCCTGCACGAATTCGGGTCAGCGGAGAATTGGGGTCAGAGCCCATTCTCTCGCGAAAAAGGTGTCAGACACCATTTCCCAGCGCGTCCGGCACGGCTTCCGATCGCGACCAAAACCCTTTCCGAAAGAGCAAGCCCCGACGACTTCTGATCGCACAGACGCCACTTCGCGTCGAATACCGCTCGAAAGGGTTGTCCCGGACTACCGACCTCCGTGACCCCATCTGCGAGACGCCATCTCGAGCCTGCCCGACCGGGCGATGCAGAACGGCGTACGGTTGGGCAGAGACGTGGTCTCCCTTTCTCCGAGCGAGAAGGGGCGTTGAGCGAGTGCCCCCAACCCTCTAAAGGGGTCTGACCCCGATTTTCGGGGTCAGAGCCTTTCTCTGAGCGAGGGGGATTGAAGAGCGAGTGCCAACTGACCCCGGTTTTCCCAACCCTCGAAAGGGCTCTGACCCCGATTTCGCTGACCGCGATGCGTCAGTGCGCGACGCCGACGCCGCCGGTTGCGTCGCGTCCGGCCGAGACGCTGTCTTCGTCCTCGGCAGCGATGCCGTCTCCGCGCGTCTCGGCCGGCTCGAGCGCGACCTCGAGCGCGTCCTCGACGTTCTCGAGCCAGACGAACTCGAGCTGCTCACGCGCCTGCTCGGGGATGTCCTCGAAGTCCTTGCGGTTCCGTGCCGGCAGCATCACGCACTTGATGCCGGCGCGCAGCGCCGCGAGCACCTTCTCCTTGATGCCGCCGACCGGCAGCACGAGGCCGCGCAGGCTGATCTCGCCCGTCATCGCGACGTCGTCGCGGACCTTGCGCCCGGACAGGAGCGACGCGACCGACACGAACATCGCGACACCCGCGCTCGGGCCATCCTTCGGGATCGCGCCCGCCGGCACGTGGATGTGCAGGTCGTTCTCCTCGAGCACCGACTTGTCCGCGCCGAGCTCCTGCAGCCGGTTCTTCGCGAGCGTCACGGCCGCCTGCGCGCTCTCCTTCATCACGTCGCCGAGCTGTCCGGTCAGGATCAGCTGACCCTTGCCCGGCACCTTGCTCGTCTCGATGAACAGGATGTCGCCGCCGACCGGCGTCCACGCGAGCCCGGTCGCGACGCCCGGCACGCTCGTCCTGAGCTTCGTCTCGCTCTCGAAGCGCGGCGCGCCGAGGATCGACGCGATGTCGCCGGCGTCGATATGGATCGGCGGTTCCGCGCCTTCCGTGATCCGCATCGCGACGTTACGCAGCACGCTGCCGATCTCGCGCTCGAGATTGCGCACGCCCGACTCGCGAGTGTAGCCCTCGATGATCGTGCGGAGCGCGTCTTCGCTGATCGACGCCTGCTCGGGCTTCAAGCCGTTCGCCTTGAGCTGGCGATCGACGAGGTAGCGCTTCGCGATCTCTAGCTTCTCGTCCGGCGTGTAGCCCGAGAGCTCGATGATCTCCATGCGGTCGCGCAGCGGCCGCGGGATGTTGTCCAGCACGTTCGCCGTGCCGATGAAGAACACCTTGCTCAGGTCGAACGCGACGTCGAGATAGTGATCGCGGAACGTCGAGTTCTGCTCCGGATCGAGCACCTCGAGCAGCGCGGACGACGGATCGCCGTGGAAGCCGACGCCGAGCTTGTCCATCTCGTCGAGCATCATCACGGGGTTGCGCGTGCCGGCCTTGCGGATGCTCTGGATGATCGTGCCCGGCAGCGACCCGATGTACGTGCGCCGGTGTCCGCGGATCTCCGCCTCGTCGTGCACGCCGCCCAGGCTCGCGCGGACGAACTTGAGCCCGATCGCGCGCGCGATGCTCTGGCCGAGCGAAGTCTTGCCGACGCCCGGCGGGCCGACGAAGCACAGGATCGGGCTCCTGCCTTCCGGGTTGAGCTTTCGAACTGCGAGGTATTCGAGAATGCGCCGCTTGATCTTCTCGAGGCCGTAGTGGTCCTCGTCGAGGATCTGACGCGCCTTCGCGATGTCGATCTCCTCGGTGTCGAGCTTCGACCACGGGAGCGAAACCAGCCAGTCGAGATAGGTGCGGATCATCGACCGCTCGGCGGCCGCCTCCGGCATCATCTCGAGCCGGCGCAGCTCCTTCATCGCCTGCTCGTGCGCCTCCTCGGGCATCTGCGCCTTCTCGATCGCCTCGCGCAGCTCCTCGATCTCGGCCTGCTCCTGGTCCTCGCCGAGCTCGCGCTTGATCGTGCGCATCTGCTCGCGAAGCAGGAACTCGCGCTGACGCTCTTCGAGCTTCTCCTGGGTCTGCTCGCCGATCTCGCGCGAAAGCTTCAGCACCTCGACGCGGTGCGCGAGGTAATCCGTGACCTTCTTCAGGCGTTCGCCGACGTCGAAGGTCTCGAGAATCTCCTGCTTCTCCGCAGGCTTGATGTCGATCAGGCCCGCGATCAGGTCGGCGAGCTGGGAAGGCGACTCGACCTGCTGCAGCGCCGCCGCGACCTCGGGCGGCACCTGCGGCAGGAGCTCGATCGCTTCCGCGGCCTTCTGTTTCAGATACGTCGCGCGCGCCTCGATCGTCGCGTCGCGCTGCTCGCGCTCCGGGATGAGGTCGAAGCGAGCCGCGAGGAACGGCAGCCCCTGCAGGTAATCGAGCACGCGGAAGCGCTGCTCGCCCTGGCAGATCAGATGATGCATGCCGTTCGGCGCCTTCAGGTAACGGATCACGCTGACCGTCGTGCCGACCTGGTACAGGTCGTCCGGGCCAGGCTCGTCGACGTTCGGATCGCGCTGCAGGATGATGCCGAGCTTGTGCCCGTCTTGAACGACCTCGCGCGCCGCGTTGATCGACATCTCGCGGCCGAGCGAGATCTGCGTGACGGCGCCCGGGAACATCACGATGTTCCGGACGGGCACGATCAGCAGCACGTCCTCGGGAATCTGCGCGCGCAGCCGCTCGGCCGACGAACGGTCGTCGCGCGGGGTCTGGTTCTCTTGGTTCATCGGCATTCGGCTCGCTTTGTTCAGTAGGTGTGCTGCCCTAGTTGGGGCTTCGGCGGGCGCATTTCAATGCGCCGAGGCGAGGGTGGCGCCCGATTCGTGCAATTTCCGAGCCGGTGCTCTGGCGGGCTCCGGGCCCGGCCAGGCCGGGCCGCGGGGGTCCGTAGTATCCCGTAGAGACCCGCGCCGAGCGGCCCATAACAATGGCTTGGCGACGAGCTTTTGCGCAGGCGACGTGATGCGCGGGCACGGGCCGCGCGAGACGATGCGGAGGCGAGCGATGTTGCTCGAAGTGAACCCCGACACGGTTCGGTTCATCATCGACCGGCTGCGGCAATTTCAGGCCAAGGAAGGCGTGACGTTTCCGGACGACGCGGACGACGACTGGGCCCAGCAGATCCTCGCGGATTTCGCCGACGATCCCGTCGTCGCGGAGGTACGCAACGCGATCGAGGATCTCGATCCGGATCAGCAGGTGGAGCTCGTCGCGCTGACGTGGGTCGGTCGCGGCGTATTCGGCGCGGACGAGTGGGAAGCCGCCCTCGCGCAGGCACGTGACAGCTGGAACGAGCGTACGGCGGATTACCTGCTCGGGATGCCCCTCGCCGCCGATTTCCTCGAGGAAGGCCTCGACCAGATCGGCTATGGCGACGAGGGCTACGAGGGCAGCGGGGACGACGACGAGCCGTAGCCCGCTCGTCGTTGGCCGGCTCGGTGCCGCTCGCGCGCCGCGGAGCGGCGCGCGAGCGTTAAAGCTTGCCGCTACTCCGGCTCGCCGCCGATCTTCGCGAGAAGCTCCTCGGTTTTTCTCCTCATCAGCTCGGCGTCGCCGCGGCTCTCGACGTTCAGCCTGAGCAGCGGCTCCGTGTTCGACGCGCGCAGATTGAAGCGCCAGTCGTCGAACTCGATGCTGATGCCGTCGACGTGCTCGACCGAGCGCGCCCCCTTCGCGTATTCCTCCTCGATGCGGCGCATCGTCGCGGCCGCGTCGTCGACGCGGCGGTTGATCTCGCCGCTCGCCGGGAACTTCGCCATCCGCTCGCCCACGAGCTCGGAGAGCTTCGCGCCGCGCCGGCACATGATCTCCGTCAGGAGGAGCCACGGAATCATGCCGCTGTCCGCGTAGGAGAAGCGCCGGAAGTAGTGATGCGCGCTCATCTCGCCGCCGTAGATCGCGTCGACCTCGCGCATCGTCTGCTTGATGAACGCGTGGCCCGACTTGCTCTGCACGGGCTTGCCCCCGGCCTGCTGCACGAGATCGATCGTGCTCCACGTGAGGCGCGGATCGTGCACGATCGTCGCGCCGGGATGCTTCTCGAGAAAGCTCATCGCGAGGAGCCCGACGATGTAATAGCCCTCGATGAACACGCCGTTCTCGTCGAAAAAGAAGCAGCGGTCGAAGTCGCCGTCCCACGCGAGGCCGAGATCCGCTTTCGTCTCGCGGATCTTCTCGATCGTCGGCGTGCGGTTACGCTCGATCATCGGGTTCGGCACGCCGTTCGGGAACGTGCCGTCCGGCTCGTGGTGGAGCTTCACGAACTCGAACGGCAGATGCGGCTCGAGCAGATCGATGATCGGTCCCGCGCCGCCGTTGCCGGCGTTGACGACGATCTTCAGCGGCCTCAGCGCCGCGCGGTCGATGTAGCCGAGCAGGTGCTCGATGTACGCGGGCCGCACGTCGTGCACCGTCACGGTGCCTTTGCGCTCCGGCGTGCGGAACTGCTCGCGCTCGGCGATCGCCTGGATGTCCTTGAGCCCCGTGTCGGCGCTCAGCGGCCGCGATTCCTCGCGGACCATTTTCATGCCGTTGTAATCCGGCGGGTTGTGGCTCGCGGTGACCATGATTCCGCCGTCGAGCCGCTCGTGGAACGTCGCGAAATAGACGATCTCGGTGCCGACGACGCCGATATCGAGCACGTCGACGCCCGAGTCGGTGAGGCCCCGCATCAGTGCCGCCGCGAGGCTCGGGCTCGAGAGACGGATGTCGCGTCCGACGGCCACCCGGCGCGCGCCGACGAACTCCGCATAGGCGCGGCCGACGCGGTACGCGACATCCTCGTCGAGCTCGCTCGGGACGCGGCCGCGGACGTCGTAGGCCTTGAAGCAATTGATTTTCTTCATTCGCCGTTTGCTCTCGATCGTGTCGGATGGTCCCGGCAGTATACCGCCCGCGCGGCGGGAGACCCGGGCGGCGCACCGGCGATCGCGCGTTTCGGCGATCGCCAAAGGCGGCCGTCGCTGCGACGCTGACCCGTCGTCGTGAAGCCTTGTACCATCCGCGCCATGGAGAGGGACCGGCAGACGCAGGCGGCACGGACGTTATGGCTGCCGTACACGCAGATGAAATCCGCGCCGCCTCCGCTCGTCGCCGCGCGCACGGAAGGCTCGCGCATCTTCCTCGCGGACGGGCGGTCGCTCGTCGACGGCACGTCGTCGTGGTGGACGGCGTGCCACGGTTACAACCATCCGCATATTCGCAGCGCCGTCGAGGCGCAGCTTACGCTGATGCCGCACGTGATGCTCGGCGGGCTCGTGCACCGGCCCGCGATCGAGCTTGCGGACCGGCTCGCTGCGCGCGCGCCGGGCGACCTCGCGCACGTCTTCTTCTCCGAGTCGGGCTCGGTCTCGGTCGAGATCGCGATGAAGATCGCGATCCAGTACTGGCTGAACCAAGGCTCGAGGCGGACGCGTTTCCTCGCGTTCGAGCATGCGTATCACGGCGACACGTTCCATGCGATGTCGGTCTGCGATCCGGAGGACGGCATGCATGCGCACTTCGCCGGCGCGCTCGCGGAGCAGCTCGTCGTGCCGTTGCCGAAAGGGCGCGACGCGCTACGCGATTTCGATCGCACGCTCGCGCGTCATGCGGGCGAGCTCGCCGCCGTGCTGCTCGAGCCGCTCGTGCAGGCCGCTGGCGGCATGAAGTTCCACGACGCCGAGACGCTTGCCGCGATCGCCGCGGCCGCGCGACGGCACGGCGTGCTCTTGATCCTCGACGAGATCGCGGTCGGGTTCGGCCGCACCGGCACGCTCTTCGC
>CAZKNH010000017.1:0-22508 GCA_964553875.1 uncultured Gammaproteobacteria bacterium
AGAGCTGCCGCTCCCCGGTCGCGGGATTGACCGAGCACGCGCCCGCAAGCAACACCGCGGCCACCGTCGCGCCGCAGCTCCCTCTCGTCGCGACCGGGCGTTGTCTCGACCGCATGAATTCGAGCTCCAAGTTCCATGCCAGTGCCGAGCGGCGGCCGTCGGCATGGCACGGGGTTTGCTTCGCTACCGGGGGGTCTCGACCCTTTAACAGCATTTCGCGCGGCAGGTCGGCTTTCGATAGAGGCGTGGAGGGCGGCGCCCGGCCGAGGGGGCCGGGAGGTGCCGGTCCGCGCCATCCGCGCGGCCGACAGGTGACCGCATGCGGACGACTCAAAACTTGGGACACCTCACGTCGTTTTGCAACTCGATGCCGTGCCCGCAACCTTGCAAGCACGCGCAGGAGGATTTGCTCGCATGGAGAACAGCAGCCGTTCCGCTTCGCGCCGCGAAACGAGCCGCACGCTGGCTCTGATCCTCGCGGGGGGAAACGGTACGAGACTGAAGGGCCTGACGGAGTGGCGCGCGAAGCCCGCCGTGCCGTTCGGCGGCCATCATCGCGCGATCGATTTCACGCTGTCGAACTGCATCAATTCGGACATCCGGCGGATCGCGCTCTTGACGCAGTACAAGTCGCAGTCGCTGATTCGGCATGTGCAGCAAGGATGGGATTTCCTGCGGCGCGAGCTCGGCGAGTTCATCGAGATCTGGCCCGCGCAGCAGCGCTGCGGCGAGCGCTGGTACATGGGCACGGTCGACGCGGTGCACCAGAACCGCGACCTCATCGAGGCGCTCGACCCCGATCACGTGCTCGTGCTCGCCGGCGACCACGTGTACTCGATGGACTACTCGCGGATGCTCGAAGCGCACGTCGCCGCCCGCGCCGAGATCACGGTCGGCTGCGTCGAGGTGCCGATCGACGAGGCCAGGCGCACGTACGGCATCATCGGCATGGATCGCGACGGCCGCGTGCGGTCCTTCGACGAGAAGCCGGATCGACCGCAGCCGACTCCCGGACGGAGTGACATGACGCTCGCATCGATGGGCATTTACGTCTTCGAGCGCGACACGCTGTTCGAGCTGCTCGAGGACGATGCGGCCGATCCGGACTCGGCGCACGACTTCGGCTACAGTCTGCTGCCGAAATCGATCTCGACGGCGCGGGTGCACGGCTATCCGTTCAGGGCACGAAACGGCACGGGCCCGGGCTACTGGCGCGATGTCGGCACGATCGACGCGTACTGGAGCGCACACATGGACCTTTTGCGGGAGGACGGCCCGAAGGTCGATCTCTTCGATCCCGCATGGCCGATCTGGACGCATGTCCGCTCTTCGGCGCCCGCCTTCGTCAGTCACACGGTTCGCGTCCACGCGTCGATCATCGGCCAGGGCGCGATCGTCGCCGGCGACGTGCTCCACTCGGTCGTGTCGTCGGGCTGCGAGATCGGCGCGCACTCGCGCATCAAAGACTCGGTGCTGCTGCCGGACGTCAAGATTGGGCGCAACTGCTCGCTCGATCGCGTCGTCGTCGACAGCCGCTGCGTGATTCCGGACAACACGGTGCTCGGCGGCGACCTGTTCGACGATGCGGAACGTTACCGGCACTACGTGTCGCCGCGCGGCATCGTCCTCGTGACCCGCAGGACGCCGGCGTCGGGGAAGGCCGCCGCTGCCCGCAAGGTCGCGTGACGCCCGCGACGCCGGTCTGGCCGGGCAAGCCTTACCCGCTCGGCGCGACTTGGGACGGCGAGGGCGTGAACTTCGCGCTCTTCTCCGAGCACGCGGAACGGGTCGATCTCGTCGTTTTCGAGCGCAGCGGCCGAGTGGGTCCGATCACGATCCCGCTCGGCGAGCACACGGACCAGGTCTGGCACTGCTGCCTGCCGCTCGCGCGCCCGGGGCTCTTGTACGGCTATCGCGTCCACGGGCCGTACTCCCCTTCCGACGGTCACCGCTTCAACCCGAGCAAGCTGCTCCTCGACCCGTACGCGAAATCGATCCGCGGCACGATCAGGTGGAGCGACGCGCACTTCGGTTACCGGATCGGTCATCCGCGCGCGGACCTGTCGTTCGACCGCCGCAACAACGCGGCCGGCATGCCGCGCTGCGAAGTGATCGATCCCGCGTTCACTTGGGGCGACGACCGCAGTCCCTCGGTCCCGTGGAGCGATACCGTCATCTACGAGCTGCACGTGAAAGGCTTCACGGCACGTCATCCGGATGTGCCGCCGCATATGCGCGGCACTTACGGCGCGCTCGGCACGCAGCCGGTCATCGATCATCTGCTCAAGCTCGGCGTGACGACGGTCGAGCTGATGCCGATCCAGAGCTTCGTCGACGACCGGCATCTCATCGAGAAGGGTCTGCGGAACTACTGGGGCTACAACACGATCGGCTTCTTCGCGCCCGATGCGCGTTACACGGCGACGGGCCACATCAACGAGTTCCGCACGATGGTGCGGCGGCTGCACTCGGCAGGCATCGAAGTCATTCTCGACGTCGTCTACAACCACACGGCCGAAGGCAATCACCTCGGTCCGACGCTCTGCTTCCGGGGCATCGACAACGCGGCATACTACCGCCTGTCGCCGACGGATCCGCGCTACTACGTCGACTACACGGGCTGCGGCAACACGCTGAACATGACGCACCCGCGTGTGCTGCAGCTCATCATGGACAGCCTCCGCTATTGGGTCACGGAGATGCACGTCGACGGCTTCCGGTTCGACCTCGCGTCCGCGCTCGCGCGCGAGCTGCACGACGTCGAGCGTCTCGGCACGTTCTTCGACATCATCCACCAGGACCCGACGCTGTCGCAGGTCAAGCTGATCGCGGAGCCGTGGGACCTCGGCGAAGGGGGTTACCAGGTCGGCAACTTCCCGGTCGGCTGGGCCGAATGGAACGACAAGTATCGCCGGACCGTGCGCCGCTACTGGAAAGGCGACCCGGGCGTGCTCGGCGAGCTCGCGTACCGCCTCACCGGCTCGAGCGATCTCTACGAGAGCAGCGGGCGGCTGCCGTATGCGAGCGTGAACTTCGTGACCGCGCACGACGGCTTCACGCTCGACGATCTCGTCAGCTACAACGAGAAGCACAACGACGCGAACCTCGACGGCAACCGCGACGGCGAGACGCACAACGAGAGCTGGAATTGCGGCGTCGAAGGACCGACGGACGATCCCGAGATCCTGAATCTCCGCCGCCGTCAGAAGCGGAACTTCCTCGCGACGCTGCTCCTGTCGCACGGCGTTCCGATGTTGCTCGCCGGCGACGAGCTCGGCCGCACGCAGCGGGGCAACAACAACACGTACTGCCAGGACAACGAGCGGAGCTGGGTCGACTGGGACGGGATCGACGCAGCGCTCGTCGACTTCACGGCCCGACTCGTGCATCTGCGTCGCGAGCATCCGGCATTTCGCCGGCGGCGCTTCGTGCGGCGCAGCGGCGAGCCGATCGGGCAGTCGATGCTGTGGCTGACTCCCACGGGAGAGGAAATGTCCGAGCACGACTGGCGGAACGCGTTCGCGCGCTGCGTCGGGCTCTTGCTCTATGCCGAGGGTTGCCTCGACGTCGATCCGTACGGGCGGCGGATCGAGGACGACGAGTTCTTGCTGCTGTTGAACGCACACTACGAGCCGATCGACTTCACGCTGCCCGATCGGAGCGGCGTATGGCACCGCGTCATCGATACCGCGCTCGAGCCGCGGCCCGCCACGGCCCCGGTACGCGCGCCCTATCGGCTCCACGGCCGCTCTTTGGCCCTGCTTCGACTGGAGGCGAACGGATGAGGTGCATGCATTCGATGCCGTTCGGCGCCGAGCTCGTGACCGGCGGCGCGCGCTTCAGGCTTTGGGCGCCGGCGGCCGAGCGGGTCGAGCTTCTGCTCGGCGATCGGCGGCTCGAGCTCGAGCGCCGGCCGGACGGTTTCCACGAGCGTATGGTGCAAGGCACCGCGCCCGGCGATCGTTACGCCTTCGCGATCGAGGGCCTGCCCCGCCCCGTCGCCGATCCCGCGTCCCGCTTCAACCCGGAAGGCCCGGATGCGCCGAGCGAGGTCGTCGATCCGACCGCGTTCGAGTGGCATGACGGCGACTGGCGCGGCCGGCCGTGGCGCGACGCCGTGTTCTACGAGCTGCACGTCGGAACGTTCACGGCGGACGGCACGCTCGCCGCGGCGGCCGAGAAGCTGCCGGAGCTCGCTCGCCTCGGCGTGACCGCGATCGAGCTCATGCCGATCGCCGAAGGCCCGGGACGCCGCAGCTGGGGTTACGACGCGGTCCTGCCGTTCGCGCTCCGCGCGAGCTACGGTCGCCCGGACGATCTCAAGGCGTTCGTGCAGACCGCGCACCGCCTGGGGCTCATGGTTTTCCTCGATGTCGTCTACAACCATTTCGGACCGTCGGGGAACTACCTGCCCCACTACGCGCCGCAGTTCTTCACGAAGCGCCACCAGACGCCGTGGGGTGACGCGATCAACTTCGACGGCGAAGAGTCCGCGCCGGTCCGCGCGTTCTTCATCGAGAACGCGCTCTTCTGGCTGGTCGAGTACCGGTTCGACGGTCTTCGCCTCGACGCGGTGCACGCGATCATCGACGACTCCGAGCCCCACGTGCTGACGGAGCTCGCGGAGACGGTCGAGCGCCGCATCACGGAGCGCGAGGTGCACCTCGTGCTCGAGAACGGCGATAACGAGGCACGTCATCTCGCGCGCCGTCCGGACGGCCGTCCGCGGACGTACACCGCGCAGTGGAACGACGACTTCCATCACGCGATGCACGTGCTCCTGACCTCCGAGACGAGCGGCTATTACGAGGACTACGAGGAGCCGGCCCGGCGCCTCCTGCGTTGTCTGACCGAAGGCTTCGCGTACCAGGGCGAACCATCGAGGCACTGGGGAGGCCGGTCGCGCGGGGAGCCGTCGCGGGATCTGCCGCCGGCCGCGTTCGTCGCCTTCCTGCAGAACCACGATCAGATCGGCAATCGCGCGTTCGGCGAGCGCCTGTCGATGCTCACGTCGCCCGATGCGATGCGCGCCGCCGAAACGCTCCTGCTGCTGTTGCCGGGGCCGATCCTGATCTTCATGGGCGACGAGCTTCGTGCGCCGAATCCGTTCCCGTTCTTCTGCGACTTCGACGGGGAGCTCGCCGAGGCCGTCCGACAGGGCCGTCGTGACGAGTTCGCGCAGTTCTTCGCGGCCCACGACCTCGCGAGCCTGCCCGATCCGAACGACGAGAAGACGTTCGCCGCCGCGCGCATCGACTGGTCGGCACGGACGCGGCCCGAGCATGCCGAGGCCGCGGAACGCTACGCGGCGCTCCTCGCGCTGCGGCACGCGGTCGTGACCCCTCGCCTTCCGGCGCGCCGCGCCGAAGGACGCATGCTCGCCGATCGCGCGTTGACGGCAACGTGGCCGCTTGCGGACGGCACACGACTCGGGCTCGTCGCGAATCTCGGCGATTCGCCGGTGATGAGCGACGCGTGGCCGCGCGGCCGTCTCCTCGCGTCGAGCGTGCCGCTTCCTTCACCTCTGCCCGAGCACATTCCCGGCTGGTGCGCGGCGTGGTTTCTCGACGAAGCCGGAGGCTCGACGGCGCTTGCGGAGGCCGAGCAACTCGAGGAGGGATGACAGATGAGCAGCGCGCAGCAGAACGGTTTCCCGCGGCAACGCCAGGAGAAGCAGCCCGGCGACGAGCACCGCATGCGGCCCGAGCCCGAGATCATTCGCGACGGGTACGTCGGATCGAGAAGGCTCGAGAACAGGCATTGCGTGATCACCGGCGGGGACAGCGGCATAGGCCGCGCGGTCGCCGTGCATTTCGCGGCCGAGAGCGCGGCGAGCGTGGCCGTGCTTTTTCGCGAGGAACGACGCGATGCGGAGAAGACCCGCGAGCTCGTCGAAGCGCACGGCACGCGCTGCATGCTGATCGAAGGCGACGTCAAGGACCCCGATTTCCCGCGCCGCGCGATCGACGAGGTCGCAAGCGCGGCAGGCGGCCGGATCGACGTGCTCGTGAACAACGCCGCCGTGCAATGGCCGCAATCCGAAATCGAGGACATCACGCTCGAGCAGCTCGAGGAGACGTTCCGGACGAACATCTACGCGTACTTTCTGTTCACGCAGGCCGCGCTTCGCTACATGCAGCCGGGCGGCGCGATCGTGAACACGACGTCCGTGACGGCGTACCGCGGCAGCGCCGGGCTCCTCGATTACTCGGCGACGAAGGGAGCGATCGTGTCGTTCACGCGGAGCCTGTCGCAATCGCTCGTGAAGCGCGGCATCCGCGTGAACGGCGTCGCGCCGGGGCCGATCTGGACGCCGCTGATCCCGGCGACGTTCGACGAGGAGAAAGTCGCATCGTTCGGCAAGGACACGCCGATGGGGCGCGCCGGGCAGCCCTCGGAGGTGGCGCCGAGCTACGTATTCCTCGCGTCCGCCGATGCGTCATACATGACCGGTCAGGTGCTCCACCCGAACGGCGGGGATTTCATCACGACGTGAGCGTCAGCCGAAGGCGGTACGGCCGTGCCCTCGCCCCTCTGCCTAGCGCGGATATCCACCGGACTGGTCATGCCCGTCTCCCAAGATCTTTAACGAGGATCTACCTTAGATATTTCACTTATCTTATTGATCCGTAGGAATTTTTGAGCGATTGATGGATAAACTCACATTGCCGTCGGCGGTGTTCCAAATCCTGGAACACGATCCTCCACAACCTTATCCACAACCTCGGCATGCCCCTTGCAGTCCCCTTGCAAAGCGGAGAACGACATGAACGGACAACCCGACAAACGCAAACGAAAGGACGCGAAGTCCGACAGCGAGACGGAGCGCGCGCCCGCCGAGCGCACCGACGAAGAGCTCGACGAGCAGCTCGACCAAGAGCTCGAGGACAGCTTCCCGGCGAGCGACCCGCCGTCGCTCACGCAGGACTCCAGATGATGGTACCGAGCGTCGGTCGACGCGGCGCGGCCCGACCTCGGGGCGGTCAGCTCGCGTTGCGGCGGCCGTCGCCGTAGTTCGCCATCGGCTCGCCGAATCGGCCGTGCGGCACGCCCCGCATGAGCGCGCGGAACGCGTCGCCCGACACGTGCACGAGCTCGCGGTGATCCCCTGCCTCGAAGTACACGTCATCGAGCTCGAGCAGCGCGTCGTCGACGGCGACGTCGAGCCCATACGCTTGGGCCAGCGCGGGCACCGCGCCTGGCGCGCAGTCCCGGAAGAGCGTCTCGACCTCGGGCTCGGTGGCGAGCCCGACATGGCGACCGAACCATCGGTGCAGGACGGTGAAGTCGAGCCGTCTTGTAGCTGGGATGACGACGACGATGTAGCGGTTCGCATCCTCGATCACGACCGGCTTTGCAACGCGATCGCCCGGGACGTGCGCCTCCTCGGCGGTCCGCGCCGTGCTCCTCGTCTCGGCATGCCGCAGAAGCGAGTATTGGACCGAGTGACGGTCCAGGTAGTCGCGCAACGTCCCCGCGATGCCCATTGGATCCTCCGTCACGCTCCGTCCGTCGCGTTACGCAACCGTTCGCTGCCGTGACCGAGCTGCCTCAGCACGTTCTCGAGTTGCGCCGGAGCGCACTGGAAGGTCGCGTGCTCGTCCGGCCCGCGTATCACGGCAAGGGTCTCGCCGTGCGGACAGTAGACGAGAAACGGAAAGCGAAGCTGCTGCTGCTCATTGAAGCAGGCGAGGCATATGCCGATCGGAATCGTTACCTGCTTTTGCCGTGCCAGTTTCATCCGAGTCCCCCCTGGCGCTCGTCGCATTGCGCGCGGCATCGCGCTCGTGGCAGGCCGCCCCTCCCAACTCGAAGCAAATCGCATGCCATGCGCTTCTCAGCCGCCCGCGCTGCGCAGTGCACGGATGAGCTCGTCTTTGTCCATCCTGCTGCGCCCGGGCACGTTCAACGCCTTCGCGCGCTCGTACAGCTCGCTCTTCGATCGGCGCTCGAGGTCGTCCCCGCCGGCATGGTTACCGTCGTCTCGTGCCGCATCGCCCGAGGGCGGTGAAGCCGGCGCTCGCTCGCGCTGCTCCGGTTGCAATCTGCGCTTCAGCACGTCCATCAGGTCGATGATCTCGGCCTCGTCTTCCGCTTCGTCGGCTTCGGGGGCCTTCTCGACGTCGACCCCGCGAGCGAGCTTGTCATCGATGATCCGGCGAAGGCGCTCGACGCGCTCGTCACGGAGGAGCGTCCGATCGACGTCGTCGGCCGCGAGCGCTTCGATCGCGCGCCGGAACCGCTCGACCTCGCGCGGGTCGGCTTCCGCGTCGATGGGCAGCCCGATGTCGCCGGGCGCACGAATCTCGTCGCTGAAACGCAGCGTCTCCGCGCGCAGCACGCCGTTCTCGGCGAGCAGCGCAACGAGGTACTCCTTGCCGCGCATCACGAACGTCGCGATGCCGGCCCGGCCGCTCCGCTCCATCGTCTCCGCGAGGAGCCGGTACGCGCGGTTCGCCTCGTTCTCGGCCGGCGTCAGGAAGTACGAGCGCTTGAAGTACATCGGATCGATCTCCGCGACGTCGACGAACTTCCTGAGATCGATCGCCCGCGACTTCTCCGGCGCGAGCGACTCGAGCTCGTCGTCCGTGACGACGACGAACTCGCCGTCATCGAGCTCGTAGCCGCGCACGATCTCGTCGCGGGACAGGAAGCGCCCGTGCTCGGGGCACTCGTACCTGCGGGTCAGCGGCCGAAGCGACGAGTCGACGAGCTTCAACGGCAGCGCCTCCGTGCGCACGGCCGGGAACAGGTCGACGGCGAGACTCAGGAGCCCGAACGTGATCGAGCCCGACCACAGCGACCGCACGCCCCCGCCGTCGACCGGCTCGATCTCGTCGCCGTCATCGCGCTCTTCGGCCATCGTTGCGTTCCTCACCGCTCATGCGCGCTTGCGCTCGGCCTCGAGGCTCAGCCTGAGCGCCTTCGCGAGATCAGGCTCGATGCGCTGACGCCGGGCCGGCACGCGCCGCACGGTCTTCCCTTCGGCCTTGGCGCGCACGAGCCCGAGGACGCGCTCGCGGTACTCGTCCTTGTACTGCTCCGCGTCGAACGGCGCCTCGAGAATCGACAGAAGCTGCTGCGCCATCGCGATCTCACGCTCGTCGAGCGGCTTACCCCGCGGTGCCCCGAGCTCCGATGCGACGATGACTTCCTCGGCGGAACGCAGTGTCACGAGCATCGGCACGCCGTCGCCGGCCGCGCGCAGCGCGCCGCGATACGCCTTCTTGCGCATCACCCACCGCACGATCCCTTCCCGACGTGTCTCTTGCATCGCGGCGACGAGCGCCGCGAGCGCACCCGAGTTGCCGTCCGGGCCGAGAAAGTACGGGCGCTCGTACCAGCGATGATCGATTGCGCCGGTCGGAACGAATCGCAGCACCTCGATGTCACGGGAAGGCTCCGGCGCGAGCGCGTCGAGCTCGTCGGGACGCAGCGCGACCAGATCCCGCTCCGGCGTCAAGAACGCGCGCAATGTCTCGGAGTACTCGACGACGCGCTCCGACTCGGGCTCGACGAGCCGCTGCCTCACCGGCACTCGATCCTCGTCGTGCAGCAGACGGAAATGCACCGAGCGATCCTGCACCGCCGAGTAGAGCTTCACGGGGACGCGCTCGTCCTGCATCCGGAGCACGCCCTTCCACATCGCGCGCGCCGCCATCGGGAATCCTCAAGCCCGAGCCGCTGCGTCGAGCGTCTCGTCGGTGATCGGTCGCCGCGCACGATCGAAATCGGCCCACGGGTCCTTCCGCAGCGCCGCCAGCCGCCGCTTGACCGTGTCGATCCCGTAGCGATCCGACCGTGACGCCGGATCGAGCTCATCCCAGCCGATCGGCACCGCGACGGGCGCGCCGGCGCGCGCGCGGGTCGAGTACGAGCAGATCGCCGTAGCACCGCGCCCGTTGCGCAGATAGTCGATGAATATCCGGCCGTGGCGCCGGGACTTCGCCATGTTCGCGGTCAGGCGCTCCGGTTGCTCGCGTGCCGCACGCTCGGCCACGGTGCGGGCGAATTCCTTCGCGCGATCCCAATCCGCCCGCGGCTCGAGCGGGACGACGAGATGAAGCCCTTTCCCGCCCGTCAGCTTCGGGAAGCTTCTGAAACCTATGTTCTCCAGGCGTTCGCGCAGGAAGAGTGCGGCATCGATCAGTCGCGGCCAGATCACTCCGGGCCCGGGATCGAGATCGAAGATCAGCATGTCCGGCGTCTCGAGCGCATCGATCACGCTGCCCCACACGTGCAGCTCGAGCGCGCCGATCTGCACGAGGGATACGATCCCGGCGATCGAGTCGACATACATGTACTCGGCGGATCCGTTGCTTTCCTCGATCATGACCCGGCGCACGGCCTCGCCGAGCCCTTCAGGCGGGTGCTTCTGATAGAAGCACGACTTCTCTTGCCCGTCAGGGCAGCGCAGCAGCGTCAGCGGCCGATTCGCGATGTGCGGCAGGATGTGCTCGGCGATCTGCTCGTAGTACCGCGCGAGATGGGCCTTCGTGACGCCCTGGTCCGGATACAGGATCCGATCGGGATGCGTGAGCCGGACGCCTGCGACGCGATCGTCCGGGTTCGGCGGCCTCGCGGGCTTCGTCATTCTCGCTCCTCGCGTCGGCGGCTCGATGCGCAGCTCCGCGGGCGAATACTCGGCGCCGAGCACGATCTCGTTCGGATTGCGATCTTCCCGCAGACCGCGGAACACCGGATGGCGCAGCACGCCGTCGCGCGTCCATTCGGTGAACTCGACGTCCGCGACGAGCTCGGGCTTGACCCAGTGCGCGGCGCGGACCGACGCAAGCAGCGCGCTGTAAGCGAAAGGCGACCAATCGACCTCGAGCTCCCGCAGCTCTTGATAAAGCGTGCGCAGCCGCTGTGCCGAGAAGCCCGTGCCGACGCTGCCGATGTAATGGAGCTCGCCCCTGTCGTTGTAGGCGCCGAGCAGCAGGGCGCCGAAGCCGATCCGGGCGTTGCTCGGATCGGTGAAGCCGCCGACGACGAACTCTCCCTGCTGCACGCATTTGATCTTCAGCCAGTCGGTCGAGCGTCCACTCCGATACGGCGAACCGCGGCGCTTCGACATGATCCCTTCGAGGCCGAGCTGACACACCTCGTCGAACAGCGCTTCGCCCCTGCCCTCGAAGTGCTGCACGTAACGAATCGTACCGCGGTGACTCAAGAGCCCGCGGCTCGCGAGCAGCTCTTTCAGCACGCGCTTGCGCGCCTCGAGCTCGACATCCGTCAGATCATGGCCGCTCAGGTACGGCAGGTCGAACACCTCGTAGATCAGACCCTCGGTGCGATTCGCGGCCAACGCTTCCTGCAGCTGCCGGAAGCTGCTCGTGCCGTCCGCCTGCAGCGCGACGAGCTCGCCGTCGAACAGCGCCTGATCGATCCCGAGATCGGCGAGCGCGTCGACGAGTGCCGGGAAGCGCGCCGTCCAGTCCTTGCCATTGCGGCTGAAGAGCCGCACCCCCCGGCCCTCGACGCGGGCGATCAGGCGATAACCGTCGAACTTGATCTCGTGAAGCCATCCGTCGCCGGCGGGCGCCGTGCTCGAGCGCGTCGCGAGCTCCGGCTCGAGTCTCCGCGGCATCGGACCCGCCCTCGCGCCCCGCAGCGACGAGACGTCGAACGTCGACCGCAGCGCGTTCGCGCGACTGCCTCCGAAGCGCTCGAAGGCGTCGTGCGTCAGCGGTCGCGGCCCGGCTCTGCGCCGGTCGGCGCGGCGCTTCTCTGACTGCGATGTCGAGCGCAGGTTCGACATTTCGGATCGGCGACCAGCCGGGAAAGCGAGGGTGAGACGCTTGGTGCACGATCTGTGCCACGCCCCGGCGGACGTTCGGCTTTCACAAACCCTGACGCAGCAACTGCGTTTTGAGAAACGCGAGTCACGACCGCAGGGCCGAGACCTTCGACGGACGCGGGACCGTTCCGAGACTTGGCTTTAGGTCCGCATCCTAAGATTCAGTCTCTACGAATGTTCTTGCCTCCCGCGCGCGCCGCTGTGCCCCCGCGCAACCCAAGGTCAGCCGCTTGGCACGAACGTTGCTTCATCCGTGTCATACGACGGGCGAGGCTGTAAGCCCCCCCATGCTCAGCCTGCCGTCGTCCTTACGCCCGGCGCGCTGGCCGGGCTTTTTTTTGGTCGACAGAAACGATCCGAGCCGCGCCGGAGATTTCCGGCGCGGCTCACTCCGTAGGCAGCGCAGCTCAGTCGAAGGCGTTCGCGGCATCGTCGAGCGCGTCGTCGATCTCCTCCCCGGCCTCTTCGACGGGCCCCTCCTCGCAGCCAGCAACGAGCGCACCGATCCAGAAAAAGAGGGCGAGCATCACGAATCGCGTCGAACGGCCGAGGATGTTCATCATCATGAATTCTCCACTATCTGGTGCCTTTGCGCTGAGCAATAAGCGTGCCAGGCCGTGGCATGGTTCTTGCTGCGCGAGAAAAGGGCGACCAAGACGAATACGAAGAAGGCCTGATGTTCGATCGACAACGCGCGCTCCTCGACGCCGCCGCGCTTCTCGCGTTCGCGCTGCCGACCGCTCTGTCGGCTTCGGAGCTGAGCTACACCTACGTCGACTTCCGAGTGTTGTCGACGAGCGTCGACGCGACGGGCACGCAGTCGACGACTCCGGGACAAGACGTGACGGCGGACGCCGGCGACGGCGACGGCATTTCCGTCGCGGGCGCCGTCGCGCTGCCGAACCGCTTCTACCTCGTCGGCGCCTACAACAGCTCCATCATCGACGTGCGCGCGCATATCGAGAGCCCGCTCGCACAAGTGGACATCGATGACGAGTTCGATCTGATCACGTCGCGTTTCGGCTTGGGGTATCAGCGCGAGCTCGCGCCGAATCTCGATCTCACGCTCGAGGTGACCCACGACACCGGAGAGCTCGACTTCGGCAGCCTCGCCGGAGAGAACTTCGACGTCGACACGTCCGGCGTGGGCGCCCGCGTCGGTTTCCGCTGGAATCCCCGCGAACCGTTCGAGCTCTACGCGACGGCGGGAAGCGTGCCGTACGGCCGAGTCATGCTCGACGAACGGCGTTTCGACTCCGGCACCGTCGTGAACGCGGGCCTTCGCTGGTACTTCTTCCCCGACCTCGGAGTCGGCCTCGACTATCAGAGCGGCGATATTTCGAGCGTGACGCTGTCGATGCGCTTCAGCTTCGGCCGCCTGCCGTGGTGATCCCCGGCGGCGCAGCGCGTACCACCGCGCCGCCAGGCTCGAGCAGCCGGACGAGCAGCAGCACGCCGGCGATCGTGTAGATCACGACCGCACCCGCGAGAATCAGCAGCGCGCCAAGCGTCTGATCGTCGAACGACACGGCCATCTCCGCACCGAAGTACGGCGAGCGCCCGATCAGCGACAGTCCGCCGAGGAGCGTCATGCTGACGGACGTCGTGAGCAACGCGATGATCCCGGCCCCGACCCGCTCGTAGCGCGTCGCGCGGTCCCCGCCGAGCACGGAGACCCAGAGCAGGAGCCCGGCAAGCAATAACGTGACTTGTTGCACCCAGAGCAGCGACGGCTCGGCGCGTGCGGCAAGCTGCGCGCCCGGCATATGCCATGCCCAGACGACACCCGCCTGCAGCAGCGAAAGGCCTAGCGGCGAAAACCCTTGCGGCCAGCGACGAACAGGGTCCAGGTGCGAGCCCGCGATGCATGCCGCAAGCAGGGGCCCCGCAATCGACACGAGCACGACATGGAGCGCCGCTTGCGCCGCGAACCGTTCGAGCGCGAGCTCCGGCAGCGGCCCGAGCCACGCTGCAGCAACGACTGCGGCCGCCGTGAGTGACACGAACGTCCTCACGGAGCTGACGCCGGCGCTCATTCGATGAACGGAAGCGGGTCCACCGCTTCCCCGTCTTGCAGAACCTCGAAATGCAGGTTCGGCCCGGTGGCCCGCCCCGTCGCGCCGAGCCGTGCAATGGGTTGACCGCGAGTCACGACGTCCCCCACCTCGACGAGATTGTTCGTGTTGTGCGCGTAGCGCGTCACGAGCCCATTGCCGTGATCGATCTCGACCATCTCGCCGTAGCCGGTCCTCGGACCGGACCACGTCACGATGCCGGCCGCGACGGCGACGATCGGCGTCCCCGCAGCCCCAGCGAAGTCGACGCCTCGATGCAGCACCGGCCGCCCCGAGAACGGATCGATGCGCGGACCGAACCGCGACGACACGTATGCAGCCTGCACGGGACGGCCTTCCGGGGAAACCGCGGCGCGAAGGTCGCGCCACCTGAGCATCTCATCGAGTATGTCGAGCTGTCTTCGTCGGTCGTCGATCTGCGCCGACAGGCTCGATACGGCAACCTCCCACTCCGCGGCAGCCATGTGCTCGAGCGGCGCCTCCTCCGGCCCACCGATGCCGGGCTCCGCGCGGAAGTCGAATTCGAGGCCATCGAGCCCTGTCCGCTCGACCAGACGCTCGGCGAGCGACTCGAGCCGCACGATACGCGTCTCGATGCGACTCAATTCGGCCGCGGCGCTGTCCACCCAACGCTCGGCGGCTGCCCGCTCGGCGGCGAGCCGGCGGCTGTCGCGCAGGAAGCGGAGCCGCCACGTCTCGAGCACCGGCTCGAGCGCGGCGGCGCGCTCGAGCCGCTCCGCCTGGCCGTGCCGGTAACCGAGGCTTGCGCAGGCGACGGCCGCCGCAACGACCGCACCCGCCCACGCAAAGCTTCGATATCGCGTCACGTCGGCAACACCTCGACGGTGTCGCCCGAGCGCTCGTCAGTTCCTTTGACCCGTGTCCGGACCCGGCTGGCCCGGACGCCCGGGCTCTCCCGGGCGTCCGGGCTCACCGGGTTGCCCGGGCTGTCCGGGTTGCACCGACTCGCCAGGTTGACCAGCCCTTCCGCCCTGACCTTGCCCGCTCGCGGCCGCCATGTACTCCGTGCGGTCGAGCGAGCCGTTCTGATCCGCGTCGGCCGTATCGAACTCGAGACCTTCCACGGCTGCCGCCTCGGTGCGGCTGATCTGACCATCCTGATTCGAGTCGACTTCCTCGAACGGCGGTAACGGTTCCTGCGCGAGGGCGACGCCGGCGAACCCGAGCGCAATCAGCGTAATGAAGCTTTTCATTCCCCATACCTCTGGAGTGGATGGACTTTCGATCGAGGACGGACAGAGCGCCGTGGAACGCTCACCGCGAGCGCGCGGCGCCGTCGGAGTCGCTGCGGGTGCAAGACACATGCCACGGATTGCAGCGACGTCATGTGACGCGGCAGAACGAAGTGTGCGCTCCGCGACGGCGCCACGAAATTGATGCGGATCGGCTCGAAAGCGATGGCATGCTCCTTGCAGTCGTCCGATGTCGCTTCGCGAACTGTATGTAGTTACGAAGTAAAAGAAGGCAAGCAAGGAGCATCGGCAGATGAACATCGCATACGACGTTGAGTTCGACCTTGACGCGTTTCTGCAGTCGATGGACGACCCGGAGCGGCCCGCGTGGCGCCGGATCGAGGATCACATGGAGCGCCGCAGACTGCGCGAAGAGCTCTCGGCGTACGACGATATAGACGGCTTCTCGGACGAATGACTTACTGATATCGCACGAGGCGCGGCGCCGGTTCCGCCGGCGCACGCCTTCGAGGAGGCAACATGCTGTACTGGGCCCTGATTTTTCTCGTAGTGGCGATCATTGCAGGCGTTCTCGGCTTTTCCGGGGTCGCCGGGACCGCCGCGAACATCGCTTGGATCCTTTTCGTCGTCGGCTTGATCCTCGCGATCGTGTTCTTCATTCGCGGACGACGACCCACCATATAGCTTGTCGACAATCGTGGTACCGATCGGCCGCGCATGAGCACGCCACCTTCGACCAGCGACACACGCGCCAAGGACGGCACGTGCGCGCACGGGGGCTGCTCTTGCCCGGTTGCCGGAGCATCGGGAGGCGGACGTCACTACTGCAGCGACGGCTGCGCCGCCGGAACGGGCTGCTCGCATCCGAATTGCAACTGCGCCGCGTACGTAACGCGGATGCGCGGCGAATGAGCCGCCGCGTTCGGCGTCTTCGTTGGCGGCTGCTGGCCGTATGAATTTCGCCGCGGGCGCGGCTCTCCTTGGAGATTCCGAACATGACGCAACGACTGCTCCACGCTGACGGACCGAATGCTTCAACGACCCGCCGACGCTCGACGTCAGCAGCGGCTGCCGTGATCGCGCTCCTCCCCACCCTGGCGGTCGCTCAGCAGGAACCAGCGGTCGGTACCCAAGTCGTCGAAGCCTATCTCAGCGAGGATGCGATGCAGGTGATGTACGGACGCGATATGGACGTCGGCGAGCTCGGCCGAAACGAGGTACGCGTCGGCATATTCCTGAACGAGGAACGCGATCTGATCGGCATCGCGGACATACTGTTCAACGTCGGCGAGCCCAACCGGCGGCCGTACTGGGCCCTCGAGGTCGGCCCGCGCGCTTACGGCGCACTGATGACCATCGAGAACCAGGACGTGTTCTCGATCGCTCTCGGCGGGCGACTGAGCTACTACCTGGGCCGCAACCGCTCCTCGTCGATCGCGCTGACCGCGTTCTACGCGCCGGACATCGTCACGTTCGGTAACGCCGACAACATCAAGGACGTCTCGATTACGCTCGAAACGCGCCTCAGCGAATCGACGAACATCTTCATCGGATACCGGGTATTCGAATTCGACCTCGAGGTCGACCGTGAGGTCGACGACAACATGCACCTCGGCGTGCGGCACCGTTTCTGACGAGGCGCGCGGGCGCCGCGGCGGAAGCCGGCAAGCTGCCTTCTTCCCGCCGCTCGCTCTCGCTTCACGTCGCGTCCTTTCGAAAGCGCGCGCGTCCGTCGAGAGAACACGCCCGTCGAGAGAAAAACGGGTCCGCGCTCCTTCGTCGCCGATCGCCGCACCAGCCTCGACATCCGTCGGTTCCGCAACGGACTGCAGGCCGCCCCTCGCGTGTTGCGTGGCATGGCGATTGCATCTTCGCCACCTCAGCGGCATCGGCAAGTAAGGGGAAGAGCAATGTCTACGACACCACACTCCGGCTCGGATCGCGAGATCCAGCAAGAGCTCGAGAGGGCGAAAAGCGAAGCGTCCGAGCTCGCTTCGAGCGCCGCCGACGCCGCGAAGCGGCGCGGACAGGACTATGCGGATCGCGTGAAGGACTCTGCCGCCGAGCAGGCGGACGAGCTCGCATCGGCAATCGAAAGCACCGCGGACGATCTCGAGACCTCCGACGGCGGCGAGATGATCGCCGGCTACGGGCGCAGCCTCGCGGAGCTGATGCGGCGATTCGCCGGCGGCCTTCGGGAACATGAGATAGAGGAGTTCGCGGGCGAGCTCGCAACGTTCGCACGACGCAATCCCGCGAGCTTTCTCGCCGGAAGCGTCGCGCTCGGCTTCGGCGTATCACGCTTCCTGAAGGCGACGAGCACGCGCTCGGTCGAGGCGTACGGCTACGACGACGAGGACGAGTACCTGCTCGACGAGCTCGATGAAGACGAATACGAGATCGAGCTCGATGATTCGGACGAGCCGATGTCGTCCGATTCTCGCTATGCGAGCGCCGAGGGCACGGAACTCGGCGGCGAAGACACATGGCCCGAGGACCGCGGGCGCGAGCGGCCGGGTGCGGCGTCGCCGACGGAGCACTGGTCGCCGTCCGTTTCGGACGACACGTCGGACGAGAACGGAAGGAGCAAGCCGTGAGCAGACCAGCGTATGAGCACGAGCGGATGGGCGCCGAGGTGGAAGACATCACGACGATCCCCCAATCGAGGCAGACGACCGACGCGCGCGTTTTCACGCTGATCCGCCGCCTGGCCGACGAAGTCACGACGCTCTTCACGAAGGAGATCGCGCTCCTCAAGGTCGAGACGACGAATGCGATCCGTGAAGCGCAGTCGGGCGTCGGATCGATGGCCGCTGGCGGCGCCGTCCTGTACGCGGGCTTTCTGTTCCTGCTCGTGTCGGCGTTCCTCGCGTTGTCCCTGGTCGTCGAGGGGTGGCTTGCCGCGCTGATCGTCGGCGCGGTCGTCGCGATCATCGGCGCGATCATGCTGTCGAGCGGCAAGAAGAAGCTCGAGGCCTCGTCCCTCAAGCCCGAGTACACCCAGGCGGCCATGCAGAAAGACCGCGAAATGCTGAAGAGGAACATCCATGAATCGCATGACCGATGATTTTCGCCTGGACTCGCGAAAGAGCCCCGAGCAGCTCGAACGCGAGATCGACGCGACGAGGACGGAGCTCCTTGCGACGCTCGAGGAGCTCGAGCATCGACTGTCGCCGACCGACCTGATCAATCAGTTCTGGTCACAGCTGCGCCGCCACGGCGGCGAGTACGGCTCCAACCTCGGCCGCACGCTGAAGGACCATCCTGTGCCCGCGCTGATTGCGTCGATCGGCCTCGCGTGGATGATGGCGTCGAGCACACGCAGTCATAACGGCGGCTCGTACGGCGTTCGGCACGGCAACGGCAACGGCTCGGGCCGATTCCGGGAAGCGAAAGAGCGGTTACGCGAGGGCGGCGAGCAGCTCGGCGAGCACGTGCGCGAAGGGATGCACGGAATGCGGCAGCGGATGCACGGCATGCGCGAGTCGATGCGGCAGCGATCCGGCGACGCTCGCAGCGGAGTCGTACACGTCCGCGAACGCGCGACGAGCTCGGGCGAGCACCTGCGCGAACGCGCGCGTGCGATGTCGTCGTCGGCTCGACACGGCGTCGCCCGGGCACGGGGCGGGCTCGGTCACCTCCTCGAGGAGCAACCGCTGCTCCTCGGCGCGATCGGTCTCGCCGCGGGCGTCATCGCCGGCGCGGCCTTGCCGCCGACGGAGCACGAGGACAGGGCCTTCGGCCGGATCCGCGATCGGGCGCTCGACCGTGCGAAGCGAGCCGGTGCCGAAGGCGCACGCCGTGCCCGCGAGCGGGCGGAGACGGCGGCCGAGTCCCTGAAAGACGCGCTGCCCGAAGACCAGGGGATGGCTCCCAAAGAGCACACGTCCCGGACGACGGAGCCCTCATCCACCGGCACGTCCACGTCGTCGCCGGGCACCGGCCTCGGCTACTGATCCGTCGTCCGAGGGGATCCTCGGCTGCCAATCGTCGTCGCGGAACCTTGGCCGCCTATCGTCGAGGAACCGCGGCTCCGATCGCTCGGAGCACGGGCTCGCGGTTTCAGCCGAGCCCGAGTCGCTTGTCTCCGTAGATCGCGAGCCAGCGGAGCACGTCCTCGCGCCTGACGATGCCGATGACTCGGCCGCCGTCGACGACCGGTAATTGATTGACGTTCCGTCGATTGAGCGCATTCAGCGCTTCGACACCGTCGTCTTCCGGGGAGAGTGTCGCGAGCTCGCCCGCTGCGGTCATGATGTCGGCGACGGATCGAGTGTCCCACTCGTCCCGTGGGAGGCGGTGCACGTCCTTCAGGCAAACGAGCCCGACGAGGCGCCCGCCGTCGACGACCGGGAAAGCGCGCTGGTCCCCGCGGAGCAGGTGCTCGTCGACGAAGCGGCGCACGGTCAGGCCCGGCGCGACGGTCTTGTGCTCCGTCGTCATCAGCCGGGCGACGGGCACCTCGAGCAACGACTCGCGCACGAGGAGCTGCCTGTAGCTCGCGACCGCCGCGTTATGCAGGAACCATCCGATCAGCGCGAGCCACAATCCTCCGCCGAGCCCCGAGCCGAAGAACGGCACGCGCACTCCGAGCGCCATCGCGAATCCGGTCGCGATCAAAAGCCATGCGACGCCGCGTCCGGCGTTCGACGCCCATCGGGTTGCGCGAACGAGGTCGCCCGTTGCGCCCCAGAGCGCCGCGCGGAGCACCCGCCCGCCGTCGAGCGGGAAGCCCGGGACGAGATTGAAGAGGCCGAGGATCACGTTGATCGGGCCGAGCCAGAAAAACAGCGTCGCCGCGGGGCTGAGCCCGCTCAGAAACGCTTCGGGATCAGTCGTATCGGGCAGCGGACCGCTGAGCGCGCTGCCGATCCAGACGAAGAGTGCTCCGAGCAGCAGGCTCGTGATCGGCCCCGCGATCGCCATCAGGAGCTCCGGCCGCCACGCGTGCGGCTCCTCGCGCATCTGCGCCATGCCGCCGAAGACGAACAGCGTGATCGTCGGCACGTCGATCCCGAAGCGGCGGCCGACGAGCGCGTGCGCTAGCTCGTGGATCAGCACGGACGCGAAGAAGAGCACGGCCGCCGTCGCGGCGGTCAGCCAGACGGTCCCCGCTCCCCAGTCCGGGTGCCACGTAGGAAATGCGACCCCGCCGAGACTGAAGGTCACGAGCATGAAGACGATCGCGAGACTCCAATCGAGATAGACGTCGATTCCCGCGATCCGCGCCAGATGAAAGCCTCTTGGCATGCAGAGCTCCCTATGCGTTCCCGCGAGCTGCGTCGCTCGCTTCCGATAAGCAAAGCCGAAATACAAAAATCGGTCAAATTGCGCCCGTACGATTCGTTCGCTGCAACCGACGGCCTCCCCCGCTCGAAGATGTGCAGGGATCGATCGCAGGCGCACGCCCCGCCCCGCCTCGGCGATGCGCAAGATCCATTGCGAAGGCGCGCGGGCATCGCGGTTCACGTCCGCCGTATTTGCCGAGTCCAAGCACGCGGCACTTGCTTGGCATAAGACTTGCACCCGTGCGTACCGACACCAATCGGAGCCGTACCGGGACATGGAACAAACCGTCGTACGCGATCAGGAGCTGATCGGCACGTTACAGCGGTACGCGGACCTCTTCACGTTCGCACCCGTCGGCGCCCTCGTGCTGACGGAGGACAGCCGCGTCGAGGAAATCAATCGCACCGCGGCGTCGATGCTCGGGTTGCCGCGCGGCTGGATCGCCGGACAGCTCTTCTCGCGCTGGATCGCCAAGGGTGACGTGAAGCGGTTCTTGGAGCATCTGCGCAACGCGTGCCGTACGAATCAGCCGTTGAGCGACGAGTTCCGCATCAACGATCGCCGCGGCCGTACGCGAGACGTGCGCTTCGACAGCGTCTCCATGATCGCACGAGGCGGCGCCACGTCGGCGAAGCTCGGCCGCTGCCAGATCACGATGACCGACGTCACGGAGCAGCGCTGGTTCGGCCGCGACGGACTGAACGACGTCGCCCACGTGGCACGTCTGAATTCCTGCGGCGAGATGGCCGCGGCGCTCGCGCACGAGCTCAGCCAACCGCTGGGCGCGATCGCCCTCTACTGCAGCGCAGCGAAAAAGACCTTGACCGCGGGCGCCGACCCGCAGCAGATCGCCACGCTCGTCGCCAGGATCGCGGACGCGGCGTCGCACGCGCAGGCGACGGTCCAGGGCCTGCGCGCCTACCTCAGCAAGCGCGAAACGACGGTCGAAGACCTCGATATCAACACCGTCGTCCGCGACGCTGCGCAGCTCGCGGGCGCCTACGCGAAAGAGCGCGGCGCCCGGGTGGAGCTCAGGCTCTCCGAAGCGATGCCGGCCGTGCGCGCGAATCGCGTGCACATCCAGCAGGTACTGCTGAACTTGCTTCAGAACAGCGTCGACGCGATGCAGCAAGTGCCCGCGGAAGAGCGCCGCGTCGTCGTCGTCAGCGATCGGCCCGAGCCGGGCCTGGTGCGAGTGACAGTTGCCGACACCGGCCCGGGGATGACCGACGAGCAGAGAATGCGGGCTTTCGAGCCGTTCTACACGACGAAGCAGAGCGGCATGGGGATGGGGCTTTCCATCAGCCGCTCCATCATCGAATCCTATGGCGGCCGCCTTTGGGCACCGAAGGCGCGCCGAGGCACGACCCTCACCTTCACATTACCGGCCAATGAACGACACTAGCACGACCACACTCGATGGGACGGCTTACGCCGTCGATGACGATCCGATCTTTCTCGATGCCCTTGCGCTCACGCTGCAAAACGCAGGGCTAGACGTCCGCACGTACCGCTCCGGCAAGGACTTCCTGCGCAACTACCGTACGGACGGCGCGGCGTGCTGCCTCGTGCTCGACGTGAGCTTGCCGGACCTGAGCGGGCTCGAGATTCAGCAGGAGCTCGCCGCGCGCGGCGATCGGGTCCCGATCGTGTTCCTGACGGGTCACGGCGACGTGTCCACGTCGGTCGCCGCGTTGAAGAACGGAGCGTTCCACTTCCTCGAGAAGCCGGTCGACGACGAGGAGCTCCTGAAGAGTGTCGGCGACGCCCTGCGCTGGCACCGGCAGCGGCGCGAGAACGAGCAGCAGCATGCGGGCGTTCTGCAGAAGTTCGAGACGTTGACGGCACGCGAGCGCCAGATCATGTCGATGGTCGTGCGGGACAACTCGAGCAAGCAGATCGCTCGCGAGCTCGGGATCAGCCCGCGGACCGTCGAGCATCACCGCGCGCACATCATGAAGAAAATGGATGCGACGTCGCTGAACGAGCTCGTCATCATGTCCGTGATCTGCGGCGTCCGCGAGCTGCGGCTGTAGTGTCTCACACGGACGTGCTCCTGGCGCTCCGACGCTGGGCGTTCAGCCGATAGCGGGCAGGCGCGTCATACGATTGCATCGAGCGCATGCAGCG
>CAZKNH010000017.1:22608-46173 GCA_964553875.1 uncultured Gammaproteobacteria bacterium
CGTTCAGCCGATAGCGGGCAGGCGCGTCATACGATTGCATCGAGCGCATGCAGCGGCACGGACAGCCACTCCGGCCGGTGGCGCAGCTCGTAACGGATCTCGTAGAGCAGCTTCTCGATCGTCCCGAGCTCGAGCAGCGTCGCGACGTCATCCGGATCCTCCGGGTACGCGGGGCAACCCTCCATCGCGAAGCGGTACTCGTCGAGGAACGCGTCCCGCGTCGCGCTCAGCCATTCCTCGAGCATTGCGTCGAGCTCCGCGCGATCGATTTGCCGCTCGGCGCCGGCGCTGCGCGCGGCGACGCGGCGCGCATAGTCGAACGAGCGCAGCATCCCGGCGACGTCCTTCAGCGGCGGCGCCTTCCCTCTGCGCTCGTCGAGCTCGCGCCCCGGCTCGCCTTCGAGATCCACGATCACGAAATCCCCGGCGGTGAGCAGCACCTGCCCGAGGTGATAGTCGCCGTGGTATCGCGTGCTCGTCGCCGCGACGGGCCGTCTCGCGAGCAACGCGAGCCGAGCGCGCAGCGCTCCTTCCAGGGCGTCGAGCCGTTCCCGATCGACGGTGACGTTCTCGGGAAGGGGCTCGGCGGGCTCCCGCAGGAGCCCGATCGTCTCCCCGAGCTCCTGCTCGATGCGGGCCGCCCACGCCGCAACGGCCCCCCGCCCGAACGGCTCGGGCTCGAACGCCGGATCGCCCGTCTTCACCGCTAGGGCGCGGTGCAGGTCCGCGGTGCGCCGCGCGAGTGTGCGGATCAGCGCGAGATACTCGGCGTGGCTCACGGGTTCGGGCGTCTCCCCCGCCGCACGGGTCAACGCGTCGTCGATGAAGCGATCGAGATAGCCCAGCGTGTAGCTCCAGCCGTCGCCCTGGTTCTTCGTCGCCGCCTGCAAGAGCCCGAGCGTCGAGATCTCGCCGTCCGGACCGTTATACTCGATCGCCCCCGCGACCGGCACGACCGCGCGACACGGCGATACCTCCGTGAGGAAGCGTCCCATCTCCCATTCCGGATTGACGCCCCTGCGGATCCGTCGGTACGCCTTGAGGAACAGCGCGTCGCCGATCAGGAACGTCGAATTCGAGCCTTCGGTCGCCGGCCGCCGCACGTCGAGCTCGTCGAGATTCGTCGGCGCGAGCGCTTCGAGCGCAGTCGTCGCGATGAACCGGAGCATGCCGCGCCCGCAGGCGACCGGCTCGTCGTCGCGGCGCACGATGCGCTCGACGAGATCGCGGCAGAAGTCTTCGCGTGCGAACGCGTCGAACAACAGGCCCGTCGCGGCCTTCTGCCGGACGCGCGCGAGCGCGGCCGCCTGCTCGGGCCCCGCGCGCTCGGCGCCCCACTCGATCGCGAGCGGCAGAAAGTAAGTCTGCGAGCCGCCGCCCTCCAACCGCGCATCGACGTTCGCCATGAGCCACCTGCCGCGCGCCGTCTTCCACTCGCACCGGTCTCGCAACGATGCCGTCTCGATGCGCTCGTTCTTCGCGGCGAACCAGCGCTGCTGGCGCAGATAGCGCGGCAGGACCTCGGTCTCCATCTGCCGGATCAGTCGGTTCACGAGCGCCTGGCGCTCGCCGTCGCCGCTCGCGGTGAAGCTCGCGAGATCGTCGAACAGCACGAGCCACGGCGGCGGCTCCGGCGCGAGGAACTCCTCGTGCCAGCTCGGCGCGGCCGCGCCCGCCGCGAGCTTGAACCAATAGAAGCCGTGCCCCGACAGCGTCAGCAGGTACGGCAGGTCACCGATCGGCGGGAACGGCGAACCGCCCATGAGCTCCACCGGTACGCAGCCCTTGAAGCGGCGCAGGTCGAGCTCGACCGCCTGGGCGGATCGCTTCAGGTTCGCGACGCAGAGGAGCGTCTCGTCCTCGTACTGACGAATGTACGCGAGGATCTTCCGGTTGCCGGGGTGCAGGAACTCGAGCGTGCCGCGGCCGAACGCCTTGTGCGCCTTGCGCACGGCGAGGATGCGGCGCGTCCAGTTCAGGAGCGACGACGGCTCGCGGTTCTGGGCCTCGACGTTCACGGCCTCGTAGCCGTACACCGGATCCATGATCGGCGGAAGGAAGAGGCTCTGCGGGTCCGCCCGCGAGAAGCCGCCGTTCCTGTCCGGGCTCCACTGCATCGGCGTGCGCACGCCGTTTCGATCGCCGAGGTAGATGTTGTCGCCCATCCCGATCTCGTCGCCGTAGTAGACGATCGGTGACCCGGGCATCGAGAACAGCAGGCTCTTCATCAGCTCGATCTTGGGGCGATCGTTCTCCAAGAGCGGTGCGAGCCTGCGCCGGATACCCACGTTGACGCGCATCCGCGGATCGGTCGCGTACGTCCGGTACATGTAGTCGCGCTCGCGGTCCGTCACCATCTCGAGCGTCAGCTCGTCATGGTTGCGCAGAAAGATCGCCCATTGGCAGTTCTCGGGGATCTCGGGCGTCTGCTCCATGATCTCGACGATCGGATAACGGTCCTCCTGCGCGATCGCCATGTACATCCGCGGCATCAGCGGGAAGTGGAACGCCATGTGGCACTCGTCGCCGTTGCCGAAGTACTCGCAGACGTCCTCGGGCCACTGGTTCGCCTCGGCGAGCAGCACCCGGTTCGGATAATCGCGGTCGACCGCGGCGCGGATTTGCCGGATCACGGCGTGCGTCTCCGGCAGGTTCTCGTTGTTCGTTCCCTCGCGGACGCAAAGATACGGAATCGCGTCGAGGCGCAGCCCGTCGACGCCCATATCGAGCCAGAACTTCATCACGCGGATCACGGCGGCGACGACCGCCGGATTGTTGTGATTCAGGTCCGGTTGATGGGAGAAGAAGCGGTGCCAGTAGTACTGCTTCGCGACCGGATCCCACGCCCAGTTCGACGTCTCCGTGTCGGTGAAGATGATGCGGGTCTCCGGGAACTTCTTGTCGGTGTCGCTCCAGATGTAGAAGTTGCGCTTCGCGGAGCCGCGCGGCGCCCTGCGCGCCGCCTGGAACCACGGATGCTGGTCCGACGTGTGGTTCACGACGAGCTCGGTGATCACCTTGAGCCCCCGGCGGTGGGCCTCGCGGACGAAGCGTTTGAAGTCGCGCAGCGTCCCGTATACCGGGTTGATGTTGCGGTAGTCCGCGATGTCGTAGCCGTCGTCGCGCATCGGCGATGGATAGAACGGCAGAAGCCACAGCGCGTTCACGCCGAGCCGCTGGATGTAGTCGAGCTTCTCGGTGAGCCCTTTGAAATCGCCGATGCCGTCGTTGTTGGAGTCGAAGAACGAGCGCACGTGCAGCTGGTAGATGATCGCGTCCTTGTACCACAGCGGATCGTGCTCCCAGTCGAGGCTCTCGACCGCTTCGGACAGCAGCGGGCTCGTCGGCGAATCAACGTCGTCCATCAGATGAAGTAGTCGAAGTCCCGTTCCGTTGCGACGTGGCGGCGCAGCCGGAACACGTGCGCCGGCGAACGCTGCGGATCGAGCGCCACGTAGTTACGCGATCCGTGCCACAGGTAGCGTGCGCCCGACAGGAGGTCGTGGAGCTGATAAGGCCGGGTCGGATCGAGCCCGAATCGCGCGAGCGGCAGCTCCACGTAGCCGCTCTGCACGTGGTGCGGATCGAGATTGGCGACGACGAGCACGATGTTCTCGAGGTCCTCGGTCCGCTTCGAATAGCAGATGAGCTCGGGGTTGTCGATTCGGTGAAACTCGAGGCTCCAGTCGGAGTGAAGCGCCTCGTTCTCGCGCCTGATGCGGTTGATGCGCGCGATCAGGTCCGCGAGGCTGCGGGGCTCCCGCAGATTCCAGTGACGCACCTGATACTTCTCGGAGTCGAGGTACTCCTCGCTGCCCGGCTCCCGTGCGCGGTCCTCGAGCAGCTCGAACGCGGGCCCGTAGATACCGTAGCTCGCCGCGCACGTCGCTGCGAGCACGAGCCGGCAGACGAACGCGGGCCGGCCGCCGTACTGCAGGTACTCGTGCAGGATGTCCGGCGTGTTCGGCCAGAGGTTCGGCCGGAAATACTCGCGTGATTCGTGCTGCGTGAGCTCGGTCAGATAATCGACGAGCTCGTGCTTGGTGTTGCGCCACGTGAAATAAGTATAGGACTGGCTGAAGCCGACCTTCGCGAGGCGATGCATGACGCGGGGACGGCTGAATGCCTCGGACAGGAAGATCGTGTCGGGATGCTTCGCCTTGATCTCGCCGATCACCCACTCCCAGAACGCGAACGCCTTCGTGTGCGGATTGTCGACGCGAAAAACCTTGACCCCCTGCGCGATCCAGAACTCGAAGATGCTCGCGAGCTCCGCCCAAAGCTCCCGCCACTCGTCGCATTCGAAATCGAAGGGATAGATGTCCTCGTACTTCTTCGGCGGGTTCTCCGCGTACTGCACGCTGCCGTCCGGCCGCCGGCGGAACCACTCGGGATGCTCGCGCACGTACGGATGATCCGGCGAGCATTGGAAAGCGATGTCGAGCGCGACCTCGAGGCCTTGCCGTCGCGCGTCCTCGACGAACGCACGGAAATCCTCGAGCGTGCCGAGCGCGGGATGCACGCTCTTGTGCCCGCCCTCCGCGGAACCGATCGCCCACGGCGAGCCCGGATCATCCGGGCCCGCATCGAGCCGGTTGTTCGGGCCCTTGCGATGCGTCACGCCGATCGGGTGAATCGGCGGCAGATACACGACGTCGAAGCCGAGCCTCGCGATGTACGGGAGCCGTGCGCGAGCCGTCTCGAACGTGCCGTGCGTTCCCTCCTCGCCTGCCAGCGAGCGCGGGAAGAACTCGTACCATGCCGAGAATCGCGCTCTCTCCCGCTCGACGACGACGGGCAGCACGCGCGGATAGACCGTCTCGAAACGCCGATCCGGGTACATCATCATCGTGTCGAGCAGCTCCGGCGACAGCGCGAGCGCGCGCCGTGACTCGATCGGCTCCGTCCCGCGAAGCCTGCGCGCCGCTTCGGCGAGACGCTCGGCATCGCCGTCCCGCGCGCGGCCCGCGGCGGCCGCGACGAGGCTTGCGCCCGCCGCGAGCGCAAGCTCGATGTCCGCCGGATCTTCGCGCCGCGCGAGGTCGTGCCGGAACGACAGGAACCGGTCCACCCACGCGGCGACCGTGTACTCGTAGCGGCCGAGCGCATCGACACGAAACCGTCCGCGCCAGCGATCGTTCACGAGCGGCTCCATCGCCGTCTCGCGCCACGCGCTTTCGCCCGGCCCCCGGAACTTCAGCCGGCACGCGATCCGATCGTGCCCGTCCGCGAAGACGTCCGCCTCGACGACGACGTCTTCGCCGACGACGCGCTTCGCCGCGAAGCGCCCGCAATCGACCTCGGGACGGACGGATTCGATGACGACGCGGCGCCGTCCCTCCTCGACACGGATCACGTCGCTTCCCCGGACTGCTTGAACACGACGACGCCGAGCGGCGGCAGCGTGATCGTCAGCGAGTGATAGCGGCCGTGCGCACCGACCGGCGCCGCATCGACGCCGCCTAGATTGCCCTGCCCCGACCCGCCGTAGAGCTCCGCGTCGCTGTTCAGGACCTCGCGCCAATAGCCGCCGCTCGGCACGCCAACGTGGTAGTTATGCCGCGTCACCGGCGTGAAGTTCACGACGGCGAGGATCACGGGATCGCCGGCGTCGCCCTTGCGGATGAAGCTGATCACGCTCTCCTCGCTGTCGTTGCAGTCGATCCACTCGAAACCGTCGCCGCTGAAGTCGTGCACGTGGAGCGCGGGCTCGCCGCGGTACAGCGTGTTCAGGTCGCGCACCCAGCGCTTGAGCCCCGCGTGCAGCGGCCGCTCGAGCAGCGCGAAGTCGACGGCGCTCTCGTGATTCCACTCGCTCCACTGGCCGATCTCGCCGCCCATGAAGAGCAGCTTCTTGCCGGGATGCAGCCACATGTACCCCAGGAGCGCGCGCAGATTCGCGAACTTCTGCCACTCGTCGCCCGGCATCTTGCCGATCAGCGAGCCCTTGCCGTAGACGACCTCGTCGTGCGAAAGCGGCAGCACGAAGTTCTCCGTGAACGCATAGACGAGGCTGAACGTGAGCTTGTGGTGGTGATACTTGCGGAACAGCGGGTCGGTCGACATGTACGACAGCGTGTCGTGCATCCACCCCATGTTCCACTTCATGCCGAAACCGAGGCCGCCCACGTGGACCGGGCGCGAGACCATCGGCCACGCCGTCGACTCCTCGGCGATCGTCTGCACGTCCGGATAATGCTCGTAGACGACCGTGTTGAGCTTGCGCAGGAAGCTCATCGCATCCAGATTCTCGCGCCCGCCGAACGCGTTCGGAATCCACTCGCCGTCCTTGCGCGCATAATCGAGATAGAGCATCGATGCGACCGCGTCGACCCGGAGCGCATCGACATGGTAGTGATCGAGCCAGAACATCGCGCTCGACAATAGAAACGAGCGCACCTCGTTCCTGCCGTAGTTGAAGATGTAGCTGTGCCACTCCGGGTGATAGCCCTGACGCGGGTCGCGATGCTCGAACACGTGGGTCCCGTCGAAATAGGCGAGCCCGTGCTCGTCGGCCGGAAAATGCGACGGCACCCAGTCGAGGATCACGCCTATGCCGCGCTGATGCAGCGCGTCGATCAGGTACATGAAATCCTGCGGCGTACCGTAGCGTGACGTCGGCGCGAAGTAGCCGACGACCTGATAGCCCCACGATCCGTAGAACGGGTGCTCCATCACCGGCAGAAACTCGACGTGGGTGAAACCCATCTCGGCGACGTAGTCGGCGAGCGGCTCGGCGATCTCGCGATACGACAGCGAGCGTCCGTCGGCCGTGCGGCGCCACGAGCCGAGATGCACCTCGTAGATCGACCACGGTGCGCGAAGCGCGTTCGCGTCCTTGCGGCGCGCCATCCACTCCGCGTCGCCCCACTCGTAGTCGAGAGTCCAGACGCGGGAAGCCGTCCGCGGCGGCGCCTCGGCGAAGAACGCGAACGGATCGGCCTTGTCGACGCAATAGCCGTCGTAACGAGAGCGGATGTGATACTTGTACGCGGCCCCAGGCTCGACGCCCGGCACGAAACCCTGCCAGATACCCGACCAGTCGCCGCGGGCGACGAGCGGATTGGCGTCCTTGCTCCAGCCGTTGAAGTCGCCGATGACCGCGACGTGCTCGGCGTTCGGCGCCCAGACCGCGAAGCGCACGCCCCGCGTGCCGTCGACGACCGTCGGATGGGCGCCGAGCACGCGGTAGAGCCGCGCGTGCGTCCCCTCGCGGAAGTAGTAGATGTCGCCTTCGTCGATCGCGCCGTATCCGTTCGGCGTGCTCCACGCGCCGCCGGCCGTATCTACTGCCAATGCCGCCTCCGTTCGGTCACGGTCGCGCCCAGCAAGTTCCGTGCCTGGCCCGCCGCGCTTCCGCGGGAGCCTGCCTCGCTCGATTGGCCTCGCCGGACGCGTTCGCTCGCCGACCATGCTTACCCATCGAGCGGCGGCGTGCAAAGTCGAGCGGCGGCGTGCAAGAGGAGCCCGGATCGACCGAGCCTCGGGCGGACCACGCGTGACCGACCCGAATGGCGCGGCGGGCTCCTCCGGCCACGAGCACCCGGCCCGTCAGTCGAGCCTATACGCGTCGAAGAGCACCTCGCGACCGCGACGCGTCGGTGCAACGCTCCGCTCGCATGTCCTTGAAAACGCTTACGGCAGTAGCGAAAATGCCCTGCTTTTCGGGACGCGACGCTCGGAATCCAGCATGAACGACAACCTCGACCCGAAAGCCGACCTCCATCCCTTGAGCCTCGGCATCGTCGCCGCGATGGGCGTGCCCGTGGCCACGGCCGGTTTGCTCGGCCCCGTGCCGAAGGCACTGGCGCAGCCCGGAGAGATGGAAGAAGTGGTCGTGACCGACTCGTTACGCACGCGCTACCTCATCGATCAGAGCACTCTCGGCAGCAAGTTCACCGAATCGCTGCGCGACACGCCGCAGAGCGTCACCCTGCTCAGCCAGGCGTTGCTCGAAGACCGCAATGTGATGACGCTCGACGACGCGCTGCGTAACGTCCCCGGCATTACCCTGAGCGCGGGGGAGTTCAAATGGATGGGGAACGGCCCGACGATTCGCGGTTTTCCCGCCCGGAACGACATGTACATCGACGGGATTCGCGATCTCGGCTTCTACAACCGCGATCCGTTCAATCTGGAAGCGGTCGAGGTCCTGCAAGGGCCGTCTTCGTTCGCGTTCGGGCGCGGCTCGACCGGCGGCGTGGTCAATCAGAGCAGCAAGCAGCCCGTCGACGAACCGTTGCGCAGCGTGCACGTCAATATCGGCAGCGCCAACACGGTCCGCGCCACCGCCGACATCAACCAGCCTGTGTCCGATAGCGCGGCCGTGCGCGTCAACCTGCTCGCGCATCAGAGCGACGTGCCGGGCCGCAATGTCGTCGAGACCTCCCGCTACGGCATCGCGCCGAGTCTCGCGCTCGAGCTCGGCGATGCGACGAGATTGACGCTGAACTACCTCTATCAGGACAGCGACAGCATTCCGGACTACGGTCTCCCCTGGGTCGGCAACAGACCCGCGAACGTCGATCGGGCGAACTATTACGGCTTCGAGAACGACTGGCTCGACAACACGACCAGCATTTTCAGCGCGATCCTCGACCAGCGGCTGAACGACAACGTTTCGTTCAACGCGCACGTGCGCTACGCCGACTACGAACGGAGCAATCGCCTGACCGAGCCGCAGGTCGATCCGTCCGTCGACCCGGGGACGCCGCCCGAGCTCGTCACCGTCGAGCGGCTCATCTATCGCAGCGACGGTACCGAAAACGTGCTCCAGGGCCAGTTCAACGTGCGTGCCGACTTCGCCACCGGCGGCATCGCCCATACCGTGGTGACCGGCCTCGAGCTGTCGAAGGAAAGCTCGGATACGTTCTTCGCCTTCGCCGGTGTCCCCCGCTCGCTCCCCATCACGGCGCCGGTGCCGGAGACAAACCTCGCGAATCCCGTCGGCGGCGTGTTCACGGGCGTCGTGCCGAGACGTCTGAGCGCGGATACGACGAGCGACACCCTGGCGCTCTTCGCGCTCGATACGATCAAGCTCAACGAGCAGTGGCAGCTCCTCGTCGGCCTGCGCTGGGACCGCTTCGAGACGGACTACGCGGAGCTCCGTTTCGAGGAAGACGGCACGCAGAGCGGCAGCGACCGCTTCGTGACCGAGGACAAGGAGCCCTCGTACCGCGCCGCGCTCGTGTACAAGCCCGTGCCGGAAGGGACGCTTTATCTCGGCTGGGGCACCTCGTTCAACCCGGCGACGGAATCGGTGACGCAGATCGATTCCGGCCGCGGCCTCTCCGTGCCGAACGTCGATCTCGATCCGCAGAAGAACGAAAGCCTCGAGCTCGGGCTCAAGTGGGACCTCCTGGGCCGCGGCCTGCTGCTGGACGCATCGGTGTTCCGGATCGAGAAGACGCATGCGTACGTTCCCGATCCTCTGAATCCCGGGCGCAACATCGAGGCGGGAAATCAGCAGGTGACGGGTTTCTCCGTCAGCGTCAACGGCTCCGTGGGCGACATCATGCAGATGATGGTCGGTTACACCTATCTCGACGACGAGCAGGAGAACACGATCACCGGCGCGAAGACCCACATGGACAACGTCCCGCGGAACAATTTCAGCTTCTGGATCAACTGGGCTGCGAACGACAAGCTCGGCCTCGGCGCGGGTGCCCGCTACCTCGACAAACGCTTCTGGGGCAACAAATCGGTGCCGGATTATTGGACGCTCGATGCGATGGTCAGATATCGCTGGAGCGACTCGATCAGCTTCAAGCTCAATCTGACGAACATCACCGACGAGTACTATTTCGACCAGCTTCACCCGTGGCACGTCTTTCCGGGGCACGGCCGCGCGGCGGTCCTTGCCGTCAACTTCGACTATTGACGTCGCCGGCGCCTCTTGCCAGCGGCAACCGCCATCGCCGAGCGCGAGCTCGGCATGACCGCGTGCCGCGAGTACGGAGCGACCGTCGGCCGCGATCGAGTTCCAGATGCTGATTCACATCCCTGACGTGCTCGATGCCGACACGCTCGCGTTCGTCACGCAGGAGCTGGAACGGGCGCGCTGGGAAGACGGGCGCGGCTCCGCCGGGTATCTGGCGCGCAGCGTGAAGCACAACCAGCAGCTTCCCGATCAGGATCCGCTTGCGCGCAAGCTCGGCGCAGTCATCTTGCGGGCGCTCGAGGGGAATCAGCTGTTCATGGCGGCGGCCCTGCCTGCGAAGATCCTGCCGCCGCTCTTCAATCGCTATGCCGGCGGGGAGACCTACGGCCGGCATGTCGACGGCGCGATTCGTCCTTTCGCCGACACGGCGCTCCGCGTGCGCACGGACCTGTCCGCCACCGTTTTTCTGTGCCCTCCCGACAGCTACGACGGCGGCGAGCTCGTCATCGAGGACACGTACGGCCCCCGAAGCGTCAAGCTCCCCGCCGGCGACATGGTGCTTTACCCGGGAACCAGCGTGCACAGGGTAGAGCCGGTGACGAAGGGCGTGAGGCTCGCGTCCTTTTTCTGGATCCAGAGCATGGTGCGCTCCGACACGAAGCGCAGCATCCTGTTCGAGCTCGATCGCGCCATTCAGAGGATCGCGGCGGAGACACCGAATCAGAGCGCCCTGGTCGACCTCGCCGGCGTGTATCACAATCTCCTGCGGATCTGGGCGGAGGTGTGAACGCGCCCCGCCGCCTTTGCCGTCGATCGACGACCGCCGTTCCGAAAATTTCCCGAGTGCGATAACGGCTCGCGCATCGGCGCCCCGCGCATTTCGCAGGTAAAATCGCCGCAGTCGACCAGAGGGGGTGTCCATGCGTTCCTTCCATTCGGCGGCCGCGTCGAGCATTGCCCTGTGCCTCAGTGCCTGCACTCCGGACGTCCACGAAACGGCGACATCCAGCGCACGAGCGTGGGCCGCCGTAGACGAGGCCCGGCTCCTCGCCGCGGACTCAGAGCCCGGGCAGTGGCTCACGCACGGGCGCACGTACGACGAGCAACGCTATAGCCCGCTGACGCAGATCAACACCGAGAACGTCGGCCGGCTCGGTCTCGCGTGGTTCGCGGACATCCCGCTCAACCGCGGCCAGGAGGCGACGCCCATCGTCGTGGACGGCGTGATGTACTTCAGCTCGGCATGGAGCAATGTTTTCGCGTTCGATGCCGCCACCGGCGAGCAGCTCTGGCGCTACGACCCCGAGGTGCCGCGCGAGTGGGCGGTGAACGTCTGCTGCGGCGTGGTCAACCGGGGCGTCGCGGCATGGAACGGCAAGATCTTCGTCGGCACGCTGGACGGTCGCCTGGTCGCGCTCGATGCGGCGACCGGTCGACCGGTCTGGGAGGTCTATACGATCGACCGGACGCAACGCTACTCGATCACGGGCGCGGTGCGCGTCGTGAAGGGCCGCGTGCTGGTCGGCAACTCCGGCGGCGAGTTCGGCGTGCGCGGCTACGTCTCCGCGTACGACGCGGAGACGGGTGAGCTCGCCTGGCGTTTCTTCACTGTCCCCGGCAATCCTGCCGACGGCTTCGAGAACGAAGCGATGGAAATGGCGGCGCGCACCTGGAACGGTGAGTGGTGGACGCTCGGCGGCGGCGGCACGGTGTGGGATGCGATCGTTTACGATCCGGTCACCGATCTCGTGCTCGTCGGCGTCGGCAACGGCAGCCCCTGGAACCGGTCGATCAGGAGCCCCGGCGGCGGGGACAACCTGTTCCTCGCATCGATCGTCGCGCTCGACCCGGACGACGGCTCGTACGTCTGGCATTACCAGACGACACCGGGCGAAAGCTGGGACTTCACGGCCACGCAGCCGATCATCGTCGCGGACCTCGACTACCCGGAGGGCCGCCGCCGGGTCGTGATGCAGGCGCCGAAGAACGGCTTCTTCTACGTGCTCGACGCCGCGAGCGGCGAGCTGATCTCGGCCGATCCGTTCGTGCCGGTGAACTGGGCCACGCACGTCGATCTCGCGACCGGACGCCCCATCGAAAACCCGGCCGCGCGCTACGACGATACCGGCGAGCCTGCAATCGTGACGCCGACCGGCCGAGGCGCCCACAACTGGCAACCGATGTCGTTCAGCCCGAGGACCGGGCTCGTCTATTTCGGCAGCCGCCACAGCGCACAGCTCTATGCGAGCGACCCGAACTTCACGCCAACGCCGGTCGGCACGAACACCGGCATCATCCGTGCGTCGACGCCGGCCGACGATGCCGCGGTCGCCGCGTTCGAGGCGGAGCTCTTCGCGGACCGGGGCGCCCTCCTCGGCTGGGATCCGGTGGCTCGCGCGCCGCGCTGGCGCTTCGTCGACCCGCGGGAGACCGGCAACGGCGGCACGCTCGCGACCGCAGGCGACCTCGTGTTCGCCGGCGGCGGCGAAGGCGAGCTCTTCGCTTATCACGCGGCCACCGGCGAGCGGCTGTGGGGCTTCGATGCGCAGACCGGCGTCGCGGCCGGCCCGATCAGCTATTCGCTCGACGGCGTGCAGTACATCGCCGTTGCGGCCGGCCGCGGACTCCAGCCTTACTACCAGCCGAACTACTCGCGCGTGCTTGCGTTCAGACTCGGCGGCACGGCCGAGCTCCCGCCGCCCGTCGAGTACGTGCCGCCCGCGCTCGACCCGCCGCCCAGCACGGCGCCGCCCGAGGTGATCGCGCGCGGCGCGGAGCTCTACGGCCGGAACTGCGTGCAGTGCCACGGCAGCCGGACCGGAGACTTTCCGGATCTCCGCTACTCGCCTGCGCTGCGCAATCAGGCGCTCTTCGACGCGATCGTGCTCGACGGCGTGCGCACGGCGAACGGCATGGCATCGTTCGCGGCGGTGTTGACCCGCGAGGACGCGGCGGCGGTACGGGAATACGTCGTCACGCTCGCGCTCGCTGCAAAAGCCGAGGAGGAAGCGCGCAGCGCTCCGCTCGAGGATTCGGACGATCCGCATACGCGATAAGGGCTTCGCCCGTCGCCGCGAAGCCACCGCACATGGCAATCTTTCGCGTCAAAGACTACCTCGGACGGGCAGCGATGACGAAGCGTGCGAAGCGTTGGCTCCTTGCAGGAGCCGCTCTGGTCGGCATCGGAGCACTCGCCTTCGAGCTCTTCGAGCCTTTCTTCTACTACTCTTCCGGGTGGGAGCAGGTGCCCGAAGGGCCTTATCCGAGCACGACGTCGCATGCACCCGGCTGGGACGCGGTTGCCGTCCGCGCGAGCGCCTGGCTCGTCGAAACCCGCGCGGCACTCGGCACGCCTACCCTCTCCGCGGCAGTTTCGGTCGACGGGGAGCGCGTCTGGACGGGCGTCGCCGGGTTCGCGGATCTCGCGAGCTCGAAACCGGCGACCGCGAGCACGGTCTTCCGCATCGGCAGCTCTTCGAAGGCCGTCACGTCCGTGGCGATGGGGGTGCTGCTCGCTGAACGCGCGGTGGACCTCGACGCTCCGGTATCGCGCTATCTGCCCGATCTGGCCGAGCCGCTCTCCTCCGTGACGACGCGCCAGGCCATGAGCCACACCGCGGGCGTGCGCGAGTACGGCGTTTGCCCGTGCTTCCCGATCTGGGAGTACTACAGCACCAAACATTACGACTCGCAACGCGAAGCGCTGCAGCCGTTCGAGCGGTCGGATCTCTTGTTCCCGCCCGGCGAGGGATTCTCGTATTCGAGCTACGGCTACAACCTCGCCGGTGCGGTGATCGAGAGCGTGACCGGGCAGGCGTTCGGCGAATTTCTGCGCACGCGTGTCTCCGAGCCGCTCGGCATGCACTCGACGCACGTCGAGGACGGTCGCGCCCTCCCGGAGCGCGCGACGTTCTACGAGCTCCGAAACGACGTGTACAAGGAGGTCTTCGACATCGACCTCACGAACAGGCTGCCGTCGGGAGGAATCGTCTCGACACCTTCGGACATGGTGCGCCTCGGTCACCAGATGATCGAGCCGACGTTGTTCGACGAGCGCACGCGCGATGCGCTGATCCGACGTCAGCCGCTCGCCGACGGGCGCGACAATCCGCAGGGATACGCACTCGGTTGGCGCGTTCACGAGCTCGACGTGCTGGGCGGCGCAAAGAAGACGCTCGTCCTGCACCATCACGGCGTCTCGTACGGCTCCGTCTCGAACTTCGCGGTGTATCCCGAATACGGCATCGTCGTGTCCGTCATGATGAACAAGAACCAGGGCAGCTTTGGTGACGCGCCGGTTCGTCTCGCCGATCTTTTCATCGAGGCCACGACCGCAGGCCGCGGGCAGTCGGAACGGCGTGTCCGCAGGCACGACGGAGGTGTTCGCTTCGGAGCAAGGTTTAGTCGATAGCGGGACGCAATGGTGTATTGCGCCAAGCCCGCCGAGACGTTTCGCGCCCGTGCGCGAGCGCTTGACGCCGGGCGTGGAGTCGGAGTTCGCCGCCGATCCCGCGGCCTGTCGCTGCTCGCGCCGATCGGCCGTGGGCCGCTGGCGTGTCGTCGTGGGAAAAGGCTTCCCGAGGTCTACTTGCGTCCGCCAAGCAAGGAGCCCAGCAAACCGCGCATCAGCGAACGTCCGACCCGAGTGCCCATCGAACGCGCGGCGCTCTTCGCCATCACCTCGATCAGCCCTTGCGACTTTCGCCCGCCGCGCGGGCCGCGCCGGCCGAACAGAATCTCCGATGTGAGGCTGCCCGCGTCGTTGCCCTGCCCGCCCCGCCGCCGTTGGGCGTCGCCGCCCGCGCGCCTTCGGGGAGAGCGTTTCCCTGCGTCTTCGGCCTCGGCCCGCACACGCAGCTTCTCGTAAGCCGACTCTCGGTCGACCGCTTGGTCATAGCGTCGAGCCAGGCTCGATGCAGCCATGAGCTCTGCGCGCACGGCGGGCTCGAGCGGCCCGAGCCGGCTCATCGGCGGCACGATCAGCGCGCGTTCCGTGACGCCGGGCCGGCCCTTCTCGTCGAGCAGCGACACGAGCGCCTCGCCGACGCCGAGCTCGGTGATCGCCGTTTCGATATCGAGCGCGGGATTGACGCGCATCGTCTGCGCGGCCGCCTTCACGGCCTTCTGATCGCGCGGCGTGAACGCACGCAGCGCATGCTGCACGCGGTTGCCCAGTTGCCCGAGCACACTGTCCGGAATGTCGAGCGGATTCTGCGTGACGAAGTACACGCCGACGCCCTTCGAGCGAATGAGGCGCACGACCTGCTCGATCTTCTCGACGAGCGCTTTCGGCGCATCGTCGAAGAGCAGATGCGCCTCGTCGAAGAAGAACACGAGGCACGGCTTCTCCAAATCTCCGACCTCGGGCAAATGCTCGAAGAGCTCCGCGAGCAGCCACAGCAGGAACATGCCGTAGACACGCGGCGAATGGAGAAGCTTGTCCGCGGAAAGAATATTCACGACGCCGCGGTCGCCGTCGCTCCGCAGGAGATCGTCGACGTCGAGCATCGGCTCGCCGAAGAATCGATCGCCGCCCTGCGACTCGAGCGCGAGCAGAGCGCGCTGAATCGCGCCGACGGAAGCCGAGGAGACGTTGCCGTACTCCATGCGCAGCTCGGCGGCGTTCTCGCCGACGAACTGAAGCATCGCGCGCAGATCCTTGAGGTCGAGGAGCAGCAGGCCCGCGTCGTCGGCCACTTTGAAGGCGAGGTTCAGCACGCCCTCTTGCGTGTCGTTCAGCCCGAGCATGCGCGCGAGCAGGAGCGGCCCCATGTCGGAGATCGTGGCGCGCACCGGATGACCGCTCGCGCCGAACACGTCCCAGAAGACCGCCGGGCAGCCCGCGTAGGCGGGCTCGATGCCGAGCAGCGCGAGGCGTTCCTCGACCTTCGCGTTGCCGCCGCCGGGCGCGGCCATGCCGGCGAGGTCGCCCTTCACGTCCGCCATGAACACCGGCACGCCGATCGACGAGAAGCGCTCGGCCAACGTTTGCAACGTAACGGTCTTACCCGTGCCCGTGGCGCCCGCGATGAGGCCATGCCGATTCGCGAGCGCCGGCAATAGCTCGAGCCGCGTGTCACCTGCCTTCGCGACGAGTAATGGTGGTGCGCTCATGTCCTGCGGCGTCTTCATGGCGGCGTCCCGCGGTGACGAACGCGCGGGTCGCTCCCCTATGCCGGCAGTGTGCCATGCGTTCACCAGCCGGCGCACGCGGCTCGAGTTCCTATCCGCCGCTCGACCGCCGTCACGGCGGGCGCGCCCCGGCGAATCCTCGTCCGCGGCGAAGAGGCAATAGGGTCGTCCGGTCAGGTGCCGAAAGCGAGCATGAGCATCCTGATGTCGACGTCGCCCGCCTTGAGCAGCCAGGCAAACGTCTCCTCGTCGAGCGCCAGCGCGCCGAGCGGCGGGCAGTCGGCCAGGCTCCCGCCGCCCCGGGTCACGTGCTCCGCGAGGAAGTTCGCAACGGCGACGAGCGCGGTCATGGTCACCGGCTCTTCCACCGCGAGCGGCTCGGCCTCGTGCCCGGCGACGGCGTCCGCGAGCTCGGACGCGAGGCCCCACGTCTCGATCACGACGCGCCCCACGCGGCCGTGCCACTGCGCGACCACGCCCTGAAACGCTTCCGACGCCACGAGCTCGGGGCGGTCCTTGCACTGCATGAGAATGTACAGCTTTCCTACCTCGTGCAGGAGGCCGGCGAGAAACGCCTCCTCCGGATTCAGGTCGGTCTTGAATCGCGCGAGCCGGTGCGCGAGCGCCGCCACGTGGACGGAGTGCTTCCAGATCGCCGACAGCGGCCCGTGGATGGCGCGCGTCTCGTAGCCGATGAAGATCTGCTGCGCCGCGAGCGACAACGCGACATTGCGAACCATGCGGTAACCGAGCCGCGCCACGGCCGTGTGCAGCGTCGTGACCGGCCCGTTGCCGCGGAAGAGCAGCGCGCTGTTGGCGGTCTGCATCAGCCGCGCCGCGAGCGCGGGATCGGAGCTCACGAGCTCTACGATCTCGCCTAGCGTAACGTTCTCGTCGGCCAGCCGGTCGCGAATCGCAAGCACGACGTCCGGCAGCGACGGCAGCCTGAGCTCATTCTCCGCGACGCTGCGCTCGAGCTCGGCGATCAGCGACAGAGCGGCTGCCCGCGACTCGGCGTAGCGGCCATCGAGCACCACGGTATCCGTACCCTGCATCTCCCCGCCCCGGTGTCCGGCGGCCGAACGAGCGAGCGCTCGGGCCGCGAGGGGTCGCCACTATATCGGCGCCGGGCGCGGAATCTTTAGCGGCGCATGGTCGTTGCGAGCCGCAGGGGCCTCCCGGTTCGTGCCGCTTTCGGCACGCTCTCGGCGGCGACGGTTGCTGCGGGACTGCGTAATTTGCCAGCTCCGTCAACTCTTCGACGAAAGCACGAACGACGGCGAAGAGAGGCTCGTGCGCGCCAGCGGCTACATACCGATGGGTAATGGCGCTAGGATATGCGCTGTTCACGTCGGGGGTTCGCTGTGATGAAACAACAATATCTCTCGTCCCTTGTTTCCTTCCTCCTCTCGCCGGCCCTTCTCGTCGGCGTATCTGCCGGAGCTTACGCACAACAGGCAGGGTCACCGGCCGCCGCGCCGTCGCTCTGGTCCGATCCCGCCACGTGGCCGAACGGCAAGGTACCGGGCGAAGGCGACAAGGTGGTCATTCCGCGGGACAAGGAAGTCGTGCTCGACGTCAGCCCGCCTCCGCTCGGGGGGCTCTCGATCGACGGCAAGCTGATTTTCTCGAGCGAGCTCGATCTCGAGCTCACCACCGAATGGATTATGTTGCACGGCGAGCTCGCCATCGGCAGCGAAGCCCGGCCCCACACGCGCCAGGCGACCATCACCTTCACCGATAACGTCAAGGGTGAGGACGTCATGGCGGGCATGGGCGACCGCGGCATCATGATCTCGGGCGGCACGCTGAACCTGCACGGCGATCGCACGCACACCTGGACGAAGCTCGCCAAGACCGCCGAGGCCGGCAGCAACACGATCGAGGTCCTGAGCGCCGAGGGGTGGCGTGTCGGTGACGAGATCGTTCTCGCGTCGACCGACTTCGACCCCCGCCAGGCGGAGCGGCGGACGATCACTGCGATCGACGGCAACAGGATCACGCTCGATCGGGCCCTCGAGTACATGCACTTCGGCGAGATCACCTTCGGCGTCGACGAGCGCGGCGAGGTCGGCTTGCTGACGCGGAACATCGTGATCCAGGCCTCGGACGACGCGGAGGAGTCGTACTTCGGCGGCCACATCATGGCGATGCCGTCGAGCAAGATGTATGTGTCGGGCGTCGAGCTGCGCCGGATGGGCCAGAACCTGACGCTTGCGCGGTATCCGATCCACTGGCACCTGGTGGGTGACGCGGATGGGCAGTACATCAAGAACTCCGCCATTCACGACACCTACAACCGCTGCGTGACCGTGCACGGCACGAACAACCTGCTGATCGAGAACAACGTGACCTACAACACGGTCGGTCACTGCTTCTTCCTCGAGGACGGCATCGAGACCGGCAACAGGTTCGTCCGCAACCTCGGCATCCAGACGAAGTGCCATACGACGAAGCCGTGCGTTCCGACCATCCTCGCCGCGGCCGGCGAGATGGCGAACTACGACGATCGCCAGGCCATCAGAATGAATGGTCAGCGTTCCCCGGACGTCCTGATTCCGTCGGACAACACGGTCACGACGTTCTGGATCACGAACCCCGCGAACGATTTCATCGACAACGTTGCGGCCGGTTCCGATGTGAACGGCTTCTGGATGTCGCTGCCGGAGCACCCGGTCGGTCAGTTCGAAGGCACGGAGATCAGCAAGTCGATCTGGCCGCGCCGGACGCCGATCGGAGTCTTCAAGGGCAACGTCGCCCACTCGAATTACGACGGGTTCATGTTCGACCGGAACATCAACCCCGACGGCACGTTCGGCGTCACCGGCAACGCGCACATGCCCAAGGAGAATCCCGAGGACCCGAGCAGCAGGACGCTCGAGTCGGTCTTCGAGGATCTCACGGCCTACAAGAACCGCAATGGCGGCATCTGGGGCCGCGGTGAGATGCACGTTTTCAAGAACGTGAAGCTCGCCGACAACGCGATGGGCTTCACCCATGCGTCCGGCTCGTTCGGCAGCGACCCGTTCACGTCGAAGGTCGTCGACTCGCTGTTCGTAGGCGAAACCGACAACGTCGGCAACCCCAGGACGCCCGAGGAGATCGCCTACGGCCGGAGCCTGCCGAAGCCCCAGCTGCCCGATTTCCCGATCCGGGGCTACGAGTACTACGACTACCGCCAGGACGTCGAGAACGTCACGTTCGTGAACTACGAGGACAACGACACCCGCAAGACGGGAGCGATCTCCTACCTGATGTTCACGAGCGCGGGCGTCAGCACGGAGAACGCGATCCAGGGCGCGAAGTTCGTCAACGCGAAGCCGGTCTACTTCCCGCCGATGGAGCGCAAGTGGGGCAACGACAATCTGAACGGCGTCGCGTGGAAGGCCGCCGTGTTCCACGACCTGGACGGCTCGGTCGGCGGTATCCCCGACTCGTACGTCATCATCCACGACGGCGTCAACGACAACGTCGCGACCGACGAGGAAGCGTGTGTGATCAAGCCCGACTGGAACGCTGCGGTGTGCACCGGCGATATCGGCCGCTTGACCTTCGGCGGCATCGGCGGCGGCGGCTTCAGGGGCTTCGGCGCCGGTCCAGGCCCTGGGGCCGCCCCCGGAGCAGCCGGTGGCCCTGGCGGACCCGGTGCAGCTCCCGCGGGAGCAGGCGCTGTTCGTCCGGCTGCATTCCCTGCCGGCGGTGCGCGCCCGGCCGCTCAGCCTCCGGTCATTCTGAGCCGTAATGGCCGGGACTACACCGTGACCAGCGGGACGAACGTGCGAGCAGGCACGGAGATCAGGGTGACCACCGAAAGGCCCACGCTGAACCTCACATTGAGTGAAATGGATCTCGGCTCGTGGGTGATCTTCGAGTTGCCGGATTTCACGACGGCAGCGTCGGGTGAAGCGGTGGACAGCCTGGACGCGTTACGGAGCGCGAGCGTCACGTCGTACTACAAAGGCGAGGATGCGCTCTGGGTGAAGCTCGTCTCGAACGGCGTCGGCGCGCGCGGCCCTCGCGGCGAGGGACCCGGCGGCGGAAGCAGCATCCAGGTCAGCCGGTAAGCTTCCAGCCTGCTGCCAAAGCGAAGAGCCCCCGACGTCGGGTCGGGGGCTTTTTTGCGCTCGAGCTTCGGGCGACGTTACTCCTTCAGCGTGTACAAGTACGCGATCACGTCGGCGCGTTGCTGCGGATCGATCAGCCTGCCCGCCATCGGAGTGCCGGGCACCTTGGCGTTCGGGTCGGCCAAAAATTCGTCCAACGTCTCCGCGGTCCAGATCACGCCGTAGCTCTTCAGCTTGGCGGTCGCGCCCAAGAGGCTCGGCGCGGTACCGGCCTTGCGCCCCACGACACCGAAGAGACTGGGTCCCACCTTCGAAGCGTCGCTCGGTGTCACGCTATGGCAGGCCACGCAGCCGCTGGCCTGAAACAGCTCCTTGCCGTTCGCGGCGTCACCCTGGAGGTCGCTGCCGGAAGCGGCGGATGTACCGAGGAAGGCGGCCAGAGCGAACAGGTGGATGGGTCGGATCGCAGACATAAGAAAGCTCTCGAAAATGGGCCCCAAAGCCAGGCAAGTAGAGATTCTATCAAGGCACGCCCGCCAGCATGGCTCCGCCGCTCCCCTGCCGGTTCCCCGCTGACAGCGGCCTATCTATGCGCGCGCCATCGCGCCCCTTTTACTGGCCCGTCGGCAGGTTGTGCCAGCCACCCGGGCCGGGACCGTACCAATGCGTGTCCCACCCGGTGGGCTCGGAGTCGTCCAGATTGAACAATAGGGCCTGAACCTCCTGGATCTTGCCGGACTTCACCGTGAAGAACTCGGCCACGAGGCGGTCGAACGCCGTGACGGCGCTCGCGTTCTCGATGGGGCCGTCGAGACGGCCGAAGCGCAGGATGGTGAGGACGATCCCCCGTTCCTCGTCCACCACGGCGTAGCGGCGGTCCCAAAGATTACGTCCCCTGAAACGGCCCTGGTGGAACCCTTGCGCGGCGACCGCATAGACGCCGTTCCTGTAGTTGCCGGCGAACTGAGCGCCGTTCTCGAAGCGCCGCGTATCCGGTAAAAGGTCGGCACGGTGGTAGTCCGGCGTGCCGTTCGTCTGGAACGCCCTGAAATAGCCGTCCGCAACGGCGACGAGCTTGTAGTAGGAATCGCGCTCCGATGGCGGGATCGGCAGCTTGAGGAAAGCGGAAGGTTCGGGGTCGAGCTGCTCGGGTCCCCACCACGCCTCCCCGGCATCGCCGCGGAAGACGCGGACGATCTCCATCTCCGTGATCGCCCCCTCCTCGATCTTGAGGCGCACGGTCTCCATCGTGTCCGAGCCGTCCTCGTTGACGACCACGACCTGGGTGCCGGTATCGCCGAGCCGTTCGTTCGCGATGTCGAACCGCCAGCGCACCGTCATGGCCTCGTCCCAGAAGGCATCCGCCAACGTGACTTCTTTTCCGTTCAGCGTGATGCGAGCGTTCGCCGCCTGCGGCAGAGCCTCCGGGTCGTTCGCGAGCAGCGCGGCGTAGTACGCATCGATATAGCGCGTCAGGCACGCGCGATCGCAAGTGATCGGCGCCCAGCCGCCCCGCGTCGGCCCGTAATCCGGCGGCCACGCGCTCGGCAGAGCTTCGGCGCGGTTCACCATCACGCCCTGAATGTCCCAAATCAGGCCCTTGCGAATCGCGAAAAACTTCGCGACGAGTCGCCCGGTCGCGTGCTCCGAACGCAACGGCTGCGCCCCCGTCTTGAGCCCCAAACGGGCGACACTCATGACGACACCGTGTTCCTCGTCGACGACCGGATAGCGCAGGTGCCAAGCGTTGCGCCCCGCGTGAAGGCCCAGGTCGAACTGCTCCGCGACGGTCATCGGCGGATCCCCGCCGATCGCGACGTTCGCGGTCTTCACGCCGTTCTCCACCCGAGGGACGTTCGGCCACAATTCGGCCGGGCGATATTCATCCGTCCCGTTGGTGTTGAACGCGCGCCAATAGCTTTCGGCCGCGGCGACCAGGTCGTAATAGGAATCCTGCTCCGCCGGGCGAATCGGAATGTTGAAGTTCGCGTTCGGCGTCTGCAGCGAAGAAGGATCGAACAGCCCGCCTTCCTCGGCGTTACGCACGAGTATCGATTCGGCCTCCGTGATCGCGCGATCCTTTACCTTGAGACGAAGCGCGTAGAGGTACCGAGAGCCGTCCTCGTTCTCGACGACGGCCTGAGTCCCCGTATCCCCCCAACGCGGATTGGCGATATCGACGCGCGCCAGCACCGACGCCGCGCCGTCCCAGAACGCGTCGCTCACGTCGACGACGTCGTCGTTCAGCGTAATCTTCGCGTCAGGCGCAAGCGGAATCCCGGACGCATCGTTCGCGATCAGCCCGTTCATCCAGGCATCCACGAAGCCGGCCAGGCAAGCGCGGTCGCAATCGTAGGTGATCCCGCTCTGGTTCTGCGGGAAGGCCGGCGCGGCCAAGAGGCCCAAGCCTGCGAGCAGGATGCGGGCGAGCTTGCGCATCGTGTTCGATCCCCGTACGTATCGGTTGGAGCAGCCGTTCGCACGGGACGTGGCCGTGCGCGGATTCATTGTCGGCCGAAGTGTGCTGCGCCGGCGCGCGGCAGACAAGCCCGCCGCCCCGCGCAGGCCAGGTCCCGTGCGGGACATGCGAAAGCTACGCCTGGACGACGAAAGCGATCCGCGAAGATACTCTCGCTGACGCCGATGTCGTTGTCGGGGCAGGACCATCGCGCCGCTCGCTACTACGCGTCCCGCGAGGAGAAACCACGCTCGTTCCCACGGGCATTGCCACGCTCGGCAACCATTCTGTCCTCGAGCAGAGGCACCTGCGGGGCCGCAGGCCCTTTACTCGGCACGTTTCGTGCCCGTGCGGCCCGACCAACGTTCGAACGCTCAGCGAAGGAGACCATGCCATGACCGCAACGTACACGGGTAGCTGCTTTTGCGGAGCCGTCACACTCGAGGTTTCGGGCGAGCCGGAGGCGATGGGCTACTGTCATTGCGCCTCCTGCCGCTCCTGGTCAGCGGGCCCCGTCAATGCATTCACGCTATGGAAGCCCGAGAACGTCAAGGTGACGAAAGGAGCGGAGCTCATCGGCCGCTTTCGGAAGACCGCGAACAGCGAACGGCAATGGTGCACGCAGTGCGGAGGGCACCTGCTCACGCACCACCCGCAATGGGGGCTGACCGACGTCTACGCGGCCACGCTCCCGAGCCTCGAGTTCAGGCCCGCGGTGCACGTGAACTACGCCGACACAGTGCTGCCGATGAAGGACGGGTTGCCGAAGCTCAGGGACTTTCCGTCCGAGCTCGGCGGGTCTGGCGCTACCGTCGTCGAGTAGCGCCGCTCGGCGTCGCTCGTCACGATGCATCGTGCTATGCAATGGAGCGCTGCTTTGCGAACGGCGCCGGGCTCGCACCGTGCGTCCACCGTTCTCGCTGCCCTTCTGCGCGCGGCGCCGCTACGGCGTTGCGCGCCTGCGTGCGGGCTGTAAGATGACTCGCACCGGCACATCGAAGCGAGTCGGCGCGTTCGTTGGATCGCCGACC
>CAZKNH010000018.1:0-44018 GCA_964553875.1 uncultured Gammaproteobacteria bacterium
CGTCGAGATCGCGAACGCGAACTGCCTGCTGTGCCACGGCGCGCTGTTCGACGGCAAGCCGGTGATCGGGCTCGGCGACGAGTCGCTCGACTTCACCGAGAACCCGACCGAGCTCGCGGACGCGATCGGCGCCTATGCGCTCGGCCCGCAGCAGGCCGCGGCGTGGCGCAAGTGGGCCGACCGGATCGCGGCAATCGCGCCGTACATGATCACGGACACCGTCGGCGTGAATCCCGCGCCGAACCTCACGCTCGCGCTAATTGCGCATCGCGATCCGAAGACGCTCGAATGGTTCGACGAGCCGCGGCTCGAGCCGCCGCCCGAGCGTCCGCTGCCGATCAGCGTCCCGCCGTGGTGGCGAATGAGCAAGAAGCACTCGATGTTCTACAACGGGATGGGCCGCGGCGATCACGCGCGCTTCATGATGATGAAGTCGCTCGTCTGCACGGACAGCGTCGACGAGGCCGAGCGGATCGACGAGATGTTCACGCACGTCCGCGCGTTCATCGCGTCGCTCGAGCCGCCCGCGTATCCGTACCCGATCGACGAAGCGCTCGCCGCGCGCGGAGAGCCGATCTTCGTCGAGCATTGCGCGTCGTGCCACGGCACATATGGTGACGACGGCGAATATCCGAACCGGCTCGTGCCGCTCGACGTCGTCAGCACCGATCCCGCTTACGCGCGGCAGGCGTACGACGACTCGGATCGTTTCATGAGCTGGTTCAACCGCTCGTGGTACGGCGAGCTCGCCGAGGCGCGGCCCGCGCTCGGCTACGTCGCGCCGCCGCTCGACGGCGTCTGGATCACGGCGCCGTTCCTGCACAACGGCTCGGTGCCGACGATCGAGGCGCTGCTCGACAGCCGGAAGCGCCCGACGTACTGGGTCCGGAGCTACGATTCACGCGACTACGATCCGGATGCGCTCGGCTGGCGGTACCGCGAGCTCGACTACGGTAAGGCTGGCGCGGCCACCGAGCGTGAACGCAAGCGCATCTACGACACGACGCTCTACGGCTACTCGAACGCGGGCCACACGTTCGGCGACGAGCTCACGGACGACGAGCGCCGCGCGCTGATCGAGTACATCAAGACGCTGTGACGCGGCGTTCAGAAGCGGAGACGCCGCCTCAAGGGACCGGAGTGACCTCCTGCTCCCGCTCCCCGGAGCTCGTCCACAGCGGCTCGCCGGTATCGGCGCGAACCATCGACGACGCATTGGCCGTGTTCGTGCCGTTCCGCGCACGATAGCCCTTGACCCTGATCGCGTCGCCGGGCTTCAAAGTCCGGCGCGAGAGCCCGGCCCGCGCGAGCGCGTTCACACCGAGGAGCTCGACGGCCCACTGCGCCTTGTTGCCGTCCTCGTCCGTGACTTCCATGTGCACCCACGTGTGCGGGTTCGTCCACTCGATGTCCGCCACGACGCCGGTGATCTCGACCGGCTGACCGATATCGAACTCCGCCGAGAAAGAATGATGGGCATGCGCCGAAGCCCATCCGACGGAGAGGGCGAGCGCGGCGCCCGCCGACATCAGCGTTTTGACGATTCCCATCCCAAGGACTCCCCTACACTCGTTCTAAAGTCCCGCGCGTGCCAATAGTATACTGTTGCGAAATAGCAGGAATAACGACGAGCGTCGAGCGGGGGATCACATGAGACGGTCAGCGGCAGCACTTCTTCTAGTCGCGGCAAGCATGCCGTTGCACGCGCAATGGTTCGACTGGCGGTCTCCGCTCGTGCCGCGCACCGAGGACGGCCGTCCGGACCTGAACGCACCGGCGCCGAAGACCGCCGACGGCCGGCCCGACCTGACCGGGCTCTGGGTGCCCCAGGACGCGCGCGGGACGCTGTTCGACGAGTCAAAGATCCAAGCCTGGGCGCTCGAGACGATGGCCGAGCGGGAGCGGCGCTTCTACACGGACGATCCGCGCTTCCATTGTCTGCCGAGCGGGCCGAGCTCGTATCCGGCCGGCGCGTCGGTCGGCGGGATGCGGCGCATCGTTCAGCACCCGGAGTTCATCGCCGTCCTGAACCCGGACATGACGTACCGCGAGATCTTCATGGACGGCCGCGAGATCGAGGAGGAGCCGATCATCCTGACGTGGATGGGCTACTCGGTCGGCCGCTGGGAAGGGGATACGCTCGTCGTCGAAAGCAACGGCTACAACGAGAAGACGTGGCTGACGCGCGAAGGGCTGCCGCATACGGAGCAGCTCAAGATCACGGAGCGGTACACGCGGCTCGACTACGGCCACATGAAGCTCGAGATCACGTACGATGACCCGGGCACCTTCACGGAGCCGGTCTACGCGACCGTCGATCTCGTGCATCGGCCGGACAGCGCGATGCTCGAGGTCATCTGCCTCGAGTCCGAGACGAGCCGCAAGCACTACAGCGGGAATCTCGACCAGGCGGAGCAGAAAGTCGTTCAGGTTCCCGAGGAGCTGATGCGCAAGTACGTCGGCACGTATCGAGGCGTCTGGCTCGGCAACACGATCACCGCGGTCGTCACGCTCGAGGACGGCGAGCTCTATCTCGAGCGCACGCCGCGCTACTCCGATACCGGCGGCAATACCAATTCGGACAAGTCCAAGCTCGTTCCGCAGTCCGAGAACGCATTCGACAGCAGCTTCGGCCTCGGCTGGGTGTTCAACATGAACGCGGACGGCGAGGTCGTGAGCGTGTCGGAGGTGCACGTGTCCGGCGCCTGGGAGTTCCCGCGGATCGAATAGCGCCCGCTTCGAACCTCGAGCCGCTTGCCGCGCATCGGCAACGATGCGATTAGGCCAACCGCGCCGCGGTTGGTACCCTACCCCTCGTGCTCGATACGATCCGATCGACCGCGCGAGGGCTCGCGGTGCTCGTCGCCGCGTTCGCGATCGTCGGCTGCGGCGGCGAGTCGCGGGAAGACGCACGCGAGCGAACGATCGTCTTCAAGCACTTCAGATTATTCGGCGATCCGGCGCCGTTCGCCGCCCTGCTTCGCGAGTTCGAGGCGCGGCATCCGGGAATCAGGGTCCGCGCCGAGACGCTGCCCGCCGCGAGCGACGAGCAGCACCAGTTCTACGTGATCAACCTGCGCGGCGGCGCGCGCGATTTCGACGTGCTCGCGCTCGACGTGATCTGGGTCGCGGAGTTCGCGCGCGCGGGCTGGATCGCCGATGTCACCGCATTGCTCTCGGCGGACGATCGCGCCGAGCTGTTCACGGCATCGCTCGAGGCGGTGACGTACGATGGCCGGCAGTACGCGGTGCCGTGGTTCGTCGACGCCGGGCTCCTCTACTACCGTAGGGACCTGCTCGAGCGCCACGGCTTCGCGCCGCCTCGCACGTGGCCGGAGCTCGCCACAGCGGCCCGGACGATCGCAGCACGCGAGCCGGACATGCATGGCTTCGTCTGGCAGGGCCGGCAATACGAAGGGCTCGTCTGCAACGTGCTCGAGGTCATGTGGAGCGCGGGCGGCGACGTGCTCGATGGTGACCGCGTCGTGCTCGATAGTCCCGAGAACCATCGCGCGCTCGAGTTCGTGCAGTCGCTCGTGCCGCAAGGCGTGAGCCCGGCGCTCGTCACGACCGCGACCGAGGAGCCTTCGCGCCACATCTTCGGCAGCGGGCGTGCGGTCTTCCTGCGCAATTGGCCGTATGCGTGGACGCTGTTCGAGCGGCCCGACTCGCCGGTCAGCGGCAAGGTCGGCGTCGCGCCGCTTCCGCATTTCGAAGGGCACGAGTCGGCGGCCGCGCTCGGAGGATGGAACCTCGCCATCAATGCGCGCTCGCGTGATCCGGACGCGGCCGCGGCGTTCGTTCGCTTCATGGCATCGCCCTCGGCGCAGCGCACGCTCGCGCTCGCATATGGCTATAACCCGGCGCGGCGGCAACTCTACTCCGATCCGGAGCTCCTCTCGGCTCAGCCGCATCTCGAAGCGTTGCGCGACGCGCTCGATGCCGCGCGCTCGCGGCCGGTGACGCCGCGCTACGCGCAGCTCTCGCAGGTGCTGCAAAGCACGTTCAGCGCGGTCGTGACCGGTCTCGAGTCTCCCGAGGATGCGCTCGCTGCTGCGCAACGCGAGGCCGAGCGCATCATGGCGGAGCCATGAGCCGGCTGCTCCAGCGCATCGGCGAGCGGCCCGCGGCGTTTCTCGCCCCGGCCGCGATCGTCCTCGCCGTCGTCACCTTCTTCCCGATCGTCTACGTGCTGTGGCTGAGCCTCACGCACTACTCGCTGATCGGCGACGCGCCGACTTTCGCCGGCATCGAGAACTTCGCGCGACTCTTCGCCGACCGGCGTTTCTGGAACGCGCTCGGCAACACGCTCTACTTCACGGTCGTCTCGGTCGCGCTCGAGGTCGCCGTCGGGCTCGGCTTCGCGCTCCTCCTCGCGCGGCCGTTCGTCGGCCGCGCGCCGATGCGCGCCGTCGTGCTCTTGCCTTGGGCGATCCCGACCGTCGTCGCCGCGCGCATGTGGGAGTGGATGTACAACGGCGATTTCGGCGTGATCAATTACCTCCTGGGCACCGAGACGAACTGGCTCGGCGATCCGGTCTGGGCGATGCATGCCGCGATCGTCATGGACGTCTGGAAGGAGACGCCGTTCGTCGCGTTGTTGCTCCTCGCGGGGCGTCTGTCGATCGCACCCGAGCTCTATCAGGCGGCGCGCCTCGACGGCGCGGGCGCGTGGCGATCGTTCCGTCATATCACGTGGCCGCTGCTGAAGCCGCTGCTCCTGATCGTGCTGATCTTCCGCACGATCGGCGCATTCCGTGTGTTCGATGCGATCTACGTGCTGACCGGCGGCGGTCCCGCGAACACGACGGAGACGCTGTCGATCTACGCGTACAAGGTGCTGTTCCAGGCGCTCGAGTTCGGCTACGGCTCGGCGATCGCGGTCGCGGTGTTCGTTTGCGTCGCGATCATCACGGCCGTTTACGTTCAGCTGCTGAAGGAAGCGCAACGGTGAGAAAAAGGGGTCTGACCCGGATTTCCGACGCCGAGAAATCGGGAGAAATCGGGGTCAGACCCCGATTTCGGCGGACCCGGTTTCCGCGATGGGCGTGGCCAATACGGGCGCCGACGGAGACGAAGCGATGAGAAAAACGGGGTCTGACCCCGAATTTCGGGCGGTGAGAAAAACGGGGTCTGACCCCGAATTTCGGGTGGGGACGTATCTCGGCGTGGTGCTCGTCGCGGCGTATTGTCTCGCGCCGCTCGCGTGGCAGCTCGTGACGTCGCTCCGGCCGCCCGCGGAGCTCACGACGCTGCCGCCGCTCCTGCCGACGCGGGTCACGCTCGAGCACTATGCTGCCGTGTTTACCGGGCATCCGTTTCCGCGGATGCTGCTGAACAGCTTCATCGTCGCCGCGGGCGCTACCGTCATTGCGCTTGCGTTCGGCTCGGCGGCCGCGTTCGCGCTGACGAAGATGCGCGCACGAGGCTACGGCGTCCTCCTCGCGATCGTGCTCGCGACGTCGATGTTCCCGCCGATCGCGACCGTGAGCCCGCTCTATCTCCTGATCAACGCGCTCGGGCTCCGCGATACGCTCGCGGCGCTGATCCTGACCTATTCGGGCTTCACGCTGCCGCTCGCGATCTGGGTGCTGACGAGCTTCCTGCGGCAGCTGCCGGACGAGCTCTACTCGGCCGCGCGCGTCGACGGCTGCACGCCGCGCCAGGCGCTCGTGCGCGTGATCCTGCCGCTCGCCGCACCGGGGCTCGCCGCGACCGGGCTCCTCGTCTTCATCTTCGCGTGGAACGAGTTCCTTTATGCGCTCACGTTCACGGCGACCGAGCGCTCGCGCACGGTGCCGGTCGGCATCGCGCTCTTCCCCGGGTTGCACGAGGTGCCGTGGGGCGAGATCGCGGCCGCATCGCTGCTCGTGACGGTGCCCGTGTTCGTGCTCGTGCTGCTCTACCAACGGCGCATCGTCGAGGGCCTGACCGCGGGCGCCGTCAAGGGGTAACGGCGGCGCTCGCCGCGAACGAGGATTCGGGATGGCGGCAATCGAATTCGATGGCGTCGGCAAGCGCTTCGGTGCCGTCACGGTGCTCGACGGCCTGCGCCTTACGATCGCCGAAGGCGAGTTCTTCACGTTCGTCGGCCCGAGCGGATGCGGCAAGTCGACGACGCTGTCGCTGATCGCGGGCCTCGAGCGCCCGACGTCGGGTCGGGTCCTGTTCGACGGCGAGCCCGTCGATCACCTCGCGCCGCGCGACCGCGACGTCGCGATGGTCTTCCAGAGCTACGCGCTCTATCCGCACATGAGCGTCGCCGAGAACATCGGCTTCCCGCTGAAGCTTCGCGGCGCGAAACCGCCCGAGATCCGCACCGCGGTCGCGGAGGTCGCCCGCCGCCTCGGCATCGAGGCGTTGCTCGAGCGAAGGCCGCGCGAGCTTTCCGGCGGACAACGTCAGCGCGTCGCGCTCGGGCGCGCGCTCGTGCGCCGGCCGCGCGTGTTCCTGCTCGACGAGCCGCTGTCGAACCTCGACGCCCGGTTGCGCCTCGAGATGCGCGCGGAGCTGAAGCGCCTGCACGCCGAGTATCGGATCACGACGGTCTACGTGACGCACGATCAGGAAGAGGCGATGGCGCTGTCGGATCGCGTCGCCGTGCTGAACGCCGGACGCGTCGAGCAGTGCGGGCCGCCGCTCGAGCTCTACCACCGACCCGCGAATCTGTTCGTCGCAGGCTTCGTCGGCAGCCCGCCGATCAATGTCCTCGACGCGCGCTATGTTCCCGATCTCGCGCTGCCCGAAGGCACGTCGGTCGACGACGTCGTCGTCGGCGTGCGTCCCGTCGACGTCCGCGTGACCGCGACGTCGAGCGAGCCGCGCGCGCTCGCCGCCGAGGTCCTGCTCGCCGAGCCGACCGGCGACGAGGTCTGGGTCGTAGGACGGCTCGACGGGCAGCAGATCATCGGGCGCGCCGCGTCCGACGCCGTGCCGATTCCCGGCAGCACCGCGCGCTTCGAGCTCGCGCGCGAGCGGCTCCACCTCTTCGATCGGCAAAGCGGCCGACGCGTGGCCTAGCCGCGACAACTGTTCGTCGATCTCTGCAAGCTCTGGCATGTGGATTGCACGATTCCGTGCTTTTCCAATGCAGAGGGGCCGCGCGACCGCGGTCGCGGCCGCGCGACAAGGAGGTCGAGATGTTTTGCCGTTTCGCCCGTCATCTGCCGCTCACGTTCCTGATCCCGCTCGCGAGCCTCGCGCAACCCATCGAAGACGACGAAAGCGGCACGCCGCTTGCGATGGAAGAGGTCATCGTGACCGGCACCGCGTCGCCCGAGCGCACGAAGTACGAATCGAGCGTCGCGATCACGACGTTCGAGGCCGACGATCTTCGCAGGGAGTCGCCGCAAAGCACGGCCGATCTGGTCGAGTCGGTGCCCGGCTTCTGGGTCGAATCGACGTCGGGCGAGACGCACGGCAACGTGTTCGCGCGCGGCATCATCCAGGACGGCGGCTATCGCTACGTCGGCCTGATGGAGGACGGCATCCCGATTTATCCGGTCTTCGAATTGTCTTTCTACAATCCGGATCAGCTCGTGCGCGTCGACCGCACCGTGCGCCGCGTCGAGGTCGTGCGCGGCGGCACCGCGCCGATCTTCACGTCTGGCGCGGTCGGCGGGACTATCAATTTCATCACGCGCGAGCCCGCGGGCGAGCCGGAGCTCGATGTCGGTCTCGAGATCGGCGACTTCGGCTATTACCGCGTCGACGGCTTCTGGAACGGCCCCATCGCAGGGGACTGGTCGCTCGGCGTAGGCGGCTTCTACCGCGTCTCGGACGGCATCCGGGATCCAGGCTACCGTGCCGACGAAGGCGGCCAGCTCCGCTTGCGGGCGTCACGCGAGCTCGACCGCGGCCGGCTCGCGCTCCACGCGAAGTACATCGACGATCAGTCGCTGTTCGTCGTGCCGATTCCGCTCACCGGCGATCCGAGCGATCCGGACGGGATCTTGCCGGGGATCGACCCCGGCGAGTACTCGGTGCACAGCAAGGATCTCGCGGCGGCCGGCTTGCCGATCTCGGCGGCCGAGGTCGGATTGCAGGACTCTAACCTCGAGGACGGCATCCATCCCGAGGTCTTCACCGGCGGCGTCGAGCTCGACTGGGAGCTTCGCGACGGGCTGAACCTGTTCGAACGCTTCCGCGTGACGAACGGCAACGTGCGCTTCGACGGCATCTTCACCGGAGCCGCGCCGGTAACGGCTGCCGAGTTCGCCGCGGCGCGAAACGTCGCGCCGGACTTCCGCGTGCTCCGCACCGGAGAGCCGCTCGATCCTACCGCGCTCGTGCAGGAGCACGGCCATTGGGTCGTCGACAAGGATTTCCAAGCTCTTCAGAACGACGTCCGACTGACGTTCACGCTTGCGGACCGGCACGACGTCACGGTCGGGCTCTACTACGCGGACTTCGAGATGGCGGACCGCTGGAGCCTCGGCAACGACCTGCTGATGGACGTTCAGAACCGGCCGAACCGGCTGCTCCTGACCGGCGCTACGGACCCCGCGGGGTTCACGCGTTATTCGACGCTCAATCTGATCGCGGACTACGACGCGACGCTGCTCGGTTTCTACGTGTCGAACGAGATCAGCATCACCGATGCGTTTCGGATCGACGTCGGCATCCGCTACGACGACGAGGACATCGATGCGCGGATCAGCGACGGCATCCCGGACGTCGACCTCGACGGCAACCCGGCGACGCCTTGGGACGTCGCATCGCTCGCGGGCACTCAGTTCACCGACTCGAGCCACAGCTTCGACCACACGTCATGGTCGATCGGCTTCAACTACGAGCTGAACGGGACGCACGCGCTCTTCGGTCATTACACCGAGTCGGCGAAGCTGCCGCACTTCGACGACGTCCGTAACGGCGTGCTGCAGGAGGACGAGGTCACGAACATCGAGCTCGGCTACAAGAACAGCTTCGACCGGCTCGGGATGTTCGTCACGCTGTTCCAGACCGAGTTCGACAACGTACCGTTCAACGACATCCTGCCCGACGGCACGATCCTCGACCGGCGCGCCGAGACGCGAACGCGCGGCATCGAGATCGAAGGCGTCTATCGGCCGATCGACCCGTTCGGCTTGAGCTTCGCGGTGACGGTGCAGGACCCCGAGTACCGGGCCTTCACGGGCGCCGCGGTCGACAACACGGGCAACCAGATTCGCCGGATACCGGAGACGATGGGGCGTATCGTGCCGACGTTCTACCTGCCGAACGACAGGGGTGAGGTGTATCTCGCCGTATCGCACTTCGACGATCGCTTCTCGAACGACGAGAACACGGTGCTCCTGCCGTCGTACACGAAGGTCGATGCAGGCTTCATCTACGACGTGAACGACTCGCTGTCGGTGCAGATCGTCGGCGACAACCTGACCGACGAGGTCGGGCTCACGGAGGGCAATCCGCGCACGGACATCGGCGCTGCCGGGATCGGCGCGATCTATATGGCGCGGCCGCTGCTCGGGCGGTCGTATCGCGCGTCGGCGGAGTATCGGTTCTGACGTGTGATTCCGGGGTCAGCGCCCTTTGACTGTGTAGGCGGACCATCCGGTCGCCTAGACTGAGCAAAGGGCTCTGACCCCAGCTTGCTGCCCCCAGCTCGTGCCCCGAACCGCCCCTACGGCGGCTCCGCGTAGAACGCGAGCTCCGTAACCGCGCGTCCGTCGCTCCATCGGCCCATGTCCGCGAGCATCCGCACGTTGGCGGCGGAGAAGATATCGTCGGTCCCCGCCGCAGCGAGCGCAATGAGCCCGTCCGCGAGCTTCCAGAACGCGTAGTAGTCGAGCGCGTCGACGGTCCGCGGACCTTGGCGCGCCGCCCTGATCCGCCGGCCGGCTCTCCCTCCGGTGCCGGAAGGCTCGTCCGCAAGCAGATCGAGCGCTTCGAGCGGCGCGGTGGGTGCCTGGTGGCCGGCCTCGAGCGCGGGCTGTCCGTGATGATCGGAGCGCACGACGACGTAGCGCTTCCGGGCGGCGGGAATCGACGTGGCCGCCGCGAAGATTTCCCGCGCGTCGCGGTCCCCGACGACGCGATCGGCGTCGCCGGCGACCGTCACGAGCACGGTCCCGGCATCGAGAGTGCCGAGGTCCTCGAGCGCCATGACCGGGCCGCGCATTCCCTCGAGCGCGCGGCCGGGCTCGACGGCGAGCACGACGAGCGGCGCGCCGATGTCGTCCGCGGCGCTCATGCGCACCGCGAGATTCGCGGCGAGCGCGCCGCCGAGCGAATGACCGATCACGGCCCAGCTGCAGTCGACGTCCAGACGCACGAACGCATCGCGCACGGCCGCGACGACGTGCCCGGTCATCGTCGCCGGCGGCGTGCGCAGCGACTCCTGATAGCGCGGGTACACGACGAAATGGCCGCGCCGCACGAGATGCTCGATCCACGCGCCGTAATAGAACGGATTCATCGCGCCCCAGCCGTGCAGGAACACGACCGGCGGCGTTGGCGGGCGGCCGCACGCGTCGGCGACGCCGCGCGGCCGGAAGATCCAGTAGGACTTGTCGCCTTCGCCGTGTGCTTCGTGCTCGATCGCCGCGTACGGATAGTCTCGACCGCCGAAACCGGAAGCAGGCTGCGCCGGAGCGCTCGGCGGGCCGACGCGGAGACCGCCGTCGGCGCGCGGCTGCGCTTCGACGTCCGCGAGCGCAAGGAGCGCCGCGGCCACGAAGGATGCGGCGGCAAGCACCGCGGCACGCAGCCTCGACGCGCGGTGCGGTCGTGTGAAACGAATCATGTCCGCGAAATCCCCGTGGACGTACGAAGGAATCAACGCGCGGGACGGCACGGGGGTTGACGGGCGGTGCCCTGCGGCACCCGCCTCGGGACCGGTGCTTCGTTCGGGACTACGGCGCACCGCCGGATGCCGCGTCGCTTCGGCTGGGCCGACGAGCCGCGACGCGGCAGCAGGAGGGCATTATGCGCACCGAGGCTCCATCGGTGCCGTCGACGGGGCTTCGTTCAGTGAAGCCCCTTCGACATCGTCTCCCAGGTCGGATTCGTGCACAGCGAACATTCCGGCCCGACGAACATTTTTCCGGCTTCGGCGTCGTTCTTGAGCACGTACCGCAACCAGCTCGACGCGACGTTCGCGAACTCGCCTCCGCCCGGATGGAATACCGTCGCCGTATGGCCGGCATTCTCGCGCGCACCGTAGAAGACCGGCACGTGGTTGATGAGCTCGTAGTTCGCCTGCGCGGGCTCGTACATGAAGTCCACGTCGCCGCCGTTGATCATCAGCACGGGACCGTGCAGAGCGGCGAGATCCTCAGTCGTCGCGAATCCGGCGCCCCCGGCATTCGGGCTCGGCGGCTGGACGGCCGAGTTGAACATGCCGATCGTCTTGACGCGCGGATCCGCTCCGGCGCTGACCGACATGAAGCCGCCGCAGGACTGCCCCATCGCCGCCATCGAATCGGTCGCGATCTTGCCGGCGAGCGGCGACCCTTCACGAGCGTTCTCGCGCTCGGCCCAGTCGAACGCGGCGATCATGTTCTCCGGCGTTCCGCGCGCCCGCTCCTGCCCTTCGACGGGCACCGTCGAGATCACGAGGAACCCGTATGACGCGATCGTCGACAGGAACTCGCCGTAGCGCGTGCTGTCGATCGCGCAGCCGCCGTTGCCCCACGCCATCACGGGCAGCGTATCGCTGCTCGGGAACGCGGTGAGGTCGGCCGGCCGATAGATCACATGGCTCGGCAAGCCGAACGCGGGCTCCGAGACCACGTCGTACGGCCCCGGTATCGCGAGCGGCGCGCCTTCGCGCGGCAGCTCCCTCATGATGTCCTCCATGGTCACCCCGGGCGGCTGGGCGTGGACTACCCCGGCGACGGCGAAAAGGAGGGCGGCAGGCACAAGAATCCGTTCGTTCTTCTTCACGTTCATCTCCCCCAGGTCGAGACGCCCATCGTCGCGCTGCGCGCCTCCGGCCGCAAGCCCGGCGCCGCGACGGCCCCTCCGCCGCGCTCGCGATCGGATCTCGCAAAGCTCCGCGTCCGGAACGATGCCGGCGGCGGCGCCTGCCGCGCGGCCTCACTCGGGCTTCAGCGTTTTCGCGAACGCAGGGTGCGGATACTTGAGCTCATCGATCAGCCACCGCTTGAGCACATCGAACGCCACCGCCGGCGTGTCGACGTACCTGAAGAGCTCGAGATCCTGTTCCGCGATCATTCCGTGACTCGCGAGCGCCTCGAAGTCGATCACCTCTCGCCAAAAGGTTTCTCCGTACAGCAGCACCGGAATGCGCCGCGACAGCTTCCTGGTCTGCGACAGCGTCAGGATCTCGCAGAGCTCGTCCAGCGTCCCGAACCCGCCGGGGAACGCGACCATTGCGCACGCGAGGTGCGCGAACCAGAGCTTCCGCATGAAAAAGTAGTGGAACTCGAAGCCGAGGCCGGGCGTGATGTAAGGGTTCGGCCGCTGCTCGTGCGGCAAGCCGATGTTGAGGCCGATCGTACGTCCACCGGCGTCTCTCGCGCCGCGGTTCGCCGCTTCCATGATGCCGCCGCCTCCGCCCGAGCAGATCACGAAAGGCGGAGATTCACGGTCGAGCGTCAACGACCATTCGGTCACGAGCCGGGCGAGCTCTCGCGCCTCCGAGTAGTAGCGGCCGAGCGGTCCGTCCTCGCGAAGCCGTGCGGATCCGAAGAAGACGATCGTCTCCCGAATGCCCTCACGTCGAAACGCCTGGAGCGGCTGCAGGTACTCGGCGAGGATGCGCAGCGGCCTGCCGTCCTCGCTGTCGAGAAACTCCTTGTTGTAGTACGCAAGAATCGGATCCTGATTCGTCGTGCTCATGTCGATTACCGATGGAAGTGAAAAGCCGCGGAGCAAAACATGAGCTCCGCGGCGCTCGCGTCCGCGCGACGTCGTGAGCGTCTCGACGTCGGCGTCGGAGCGAACGCTCAGCGTACCGCATCGGCGAGCGATCGCATTTTAGGGATGCGGACTCTGCCTCCCCGGACGTCGGTGCTCTCTCCGAGACTCTGGTGCCCTCCCGGGACTCGCGCGCCTTCCCCGGCCTCCGGAGAAAAGCCGAAGGGCGGGACGAAGTCGCCTATACGCGACTTTCAGTATAATTTCTTTTACATCACGTCAAGATTGCTTTACTCTAAGTCACCCCATTCCCGCCACGAGGGCATCGCGATGTCGTTCCGTGAGAAGAGCGCGTGGGTCACGCTGATCACGCTCATCGTTCTGACGATCGGTTTTGCATTGCACCTGCCGCGACCGTGGACGTTGAGCCCGGCGCCGAGCCCTTTCCTGTTTCACGTGCTGGTGGCCGCGATCGTTGCGTTCGTCGCGATCGCGGTCATCGCGCACATCGTGCTTGCGATCTTCTCGCCGCACGACGCACGCGCGCCGAAGGACGAGCGGGAGCGGCTCATCGAGCTGAAGAGCATCGCCGTCGCCGCGTACGTCTACGCGTTCCTGAGTCTCGGCTCGGTGTTCACGATTCACGTCGGCGCGAACCAGATCGGTGTCGGCTACCTGGTCCTGCTGTCGTTCGTCGTCGCCGAGATCGTGCACTACGCCGCCCGCATCTACTATTACCGCCGGGGGTTCTAGCGGATGGGCAAGACGCGCATCGAGAACCGGATCCGCCGCCTCAGGTTCGACCGCAGCGAAATGACGCAACAGGAGCTCGCCGAGAAGGTCGGCGTGACGCGGCAGACGATCAACGCGATCGAGCTCGGCAAGTACTCGCCGTCGCTCGAGGTGGCGTTCCGGATAGCGCACGCGCTCGGCGCATCGCTCGAGGAGGTCTTCAGCTACCGCGAGGAAACGGACGAAGAAACCCGCTCCGAGCCGCGCACGAAGCGGCCATGAGCGGCGGCCGCTGACGACTGCGCCGCGCGAAGTTCGGGAATCCGCATCGGCGCGTTTCGCCGCGCGCCGCCTCCACCGCCTGTCGAATCCGCGGCGTTTTCGACTACTATCGCTGCCGCCATGTCAGGTTTCGAAGGAGCACGGCGATGATGCCATCCGTCAGTCCAATCCGACTCGCCGCCGTCGCGGCGCTCATGATCGGCGCTTCGGCCACCGCCGTCGCTCAGCCCGCGCAGCCGACCCCTATCGGCGAAGGGCCGTGGGACATCGAGACCGAGACGGGAACCGTCCACGTCACGGTGCTGACGCGCGATCTGCAGTCGCCGTGGAGCCTCGTATTCCTGCCGGACGGCGACATGCTGCTCACGGAGCGCGTGGGGCGGCTTCGCGTGATCCGTGACGGCAAGCTCGATCCGAGCCCGATCGAAGGTTTGCCCGCGCTCGTCAACGTCAGCATCGGCGGCCTGATGGGCCTCGCGCTCCATCCCGATTTCGAAGAGAACCGATTGATCTACTTCGCGTACACGAAGCCGCACCCGGACGACGAGGCGCTGACGTCGCTCGCGGTCGCGCGCGCCCGATGGGACGGGGGGCCGGCGCTCGCCGACGTCGAGGACGTGTTCGTCGCGAAGGACTGGTACAGCTCCGCGATGGCTGCCCAGAACGACCGCTGCTGCGGGCAAGGTCCGGCGTCAGGCAGCTACGGCGCGCGGATCGCGTTCGACAACGAGAAGCGCCTCTACATCACGAGCGGCGACCGCAACTGGGGCGAAAAGGCGCAAGACCCGCAATCGCACCTCGGCAAGATCATTCGCCTGAACGACGACGGCTCGATTCCCGACGACAACCCGTACGTCGGGATGGAGGGTTACTTGCCCGAGCTCTACACGATCGGCCACCGCAACCCGACCGGCCTCCGCTTCGACCCGGCGACGGGCGCGCTCTGGTCGACGGAGTTCGGTCCGCGCGGCGGCGACGAGCTGAACCTGATCGAGGCGGGCCAGAACTACGGCTGGATGCTGATCACGCAGGGCGAGCATTACGACAACGCACCGGTAGCGCTCGGCTCGAAAGGCATCGAGGGCTATGTGGATCCGGTCATCGCGTGGCCCCCGTACGGGAACCCCGGCAACCTGATCGTCTATCGCGGCGAGCTGTTCCCCGAGTGGCAAGGGAACGTGCTCGTCGCGGCGATGTCGCGTCCCGGCGCGCTCGTCCGCGTCATCGTCGACGAGCAAAACCGCTTCGTGCGCGAGGAGCGGATGCTGACCGAGCTCGAGCAACGGATGCGCGACGTCGTCGAGGCGCCCGACGGTCGCATCTACGTGCTGACCGAGGCGTCGCCCATGGCGTCCCCGGGCGCGATCCTCGTGCTCGAGCCGGCGAAGTAAGCGGCAGGGTCCGCAAATGCGGGACGGGGTCAGAGCCCCCAGCATCAACGGGCTCTGACCCCAATATCGTCAAAAGAGCTGCGGCGCGACCTCGTAGAGGTAACGGCTCCAGACATCCGGAGTGTGCGCGCCGAGCGTGACGCGGAACGTGTGCTCGACGCGGTGCTCGGTCAATTGCTCCGAGAACGCCTTGTTCACGTTGAACAGCGTGTCCTCGGTGCCGCAGCCGATCCAGAGCAAATCGAGGTGCTCGTTGATCTTGTCGGCATTCGCGAGCACCGCCGGCATATCGACGCCGCCCCAGTCCGGATTGTTCGCGATCTGCATCGCGGAGCTGAACCCGGCGACCGCGTTGAAGAGCTCCGGATGAGTGAGCCCGATCGCAAGCGCCTGCCCGCCGCCCATCGAAAGACCCGCGATCGCACGATGCTCGCGATCGGCGAGCACGCGGTAGCGTGACTCGACCTGCGGGATCAGATCGCTGATGAAGTCGACCGCGAACTCCTCCATGTCGGTCTTGTAGTCGGCGGCGCCGCGGCGACGCTGCCCTTCCTCGAGCCGCGTCGTGTACCCGTACGGCATCACGACGATGAACGGCTCGACCTTGCCGTCCGCGATGAGGTTGTCGAGGATCACGTTCGCCTGCTGCCGGTCGATCCACGTCCGCTCGTCGCCGCCGGCGCCGTGCAGCAGATAGAGCACCGGGTAGCTTCGGTCGCTCGCGTCGTAACCGGGCGGCAAGTAGACGACGACGTCACGCTCGCGGTCGATCGACGACGACACGTAGCTCCACGTCTGAACCTCGCCGTGCGCGACGTCGCGGATCTCGAGGTACGACGGCGTCGCGGCTTCCTGTGCCGTCGTGCTCGAGATGGGTGCGGCGAGGAGCGCCGCGGTGAGAAGCCAAGAAACGAGCGTTGTTGTTCTCATGTCGAGTTCCCCTCTTCTTCTGCTGTCGAGACCCGGCCCGAACGAGTATACGCGGCGAGCGTCGAGCCGATAGCGACAACAAGAACGGAGTCATGCGCCCTATGGCGACTGCCGTCATCGACTTCGTCGTCGGCGACGCGAAAAACCTTCCGCCGCGCCCCTCGATTCGGTCTAATGCTCGAGCGAAGCGGGCTCCTCTGCTCGCATCTCGACGACGCTCGATGGAAATCCGCCCCGTGACGCGTGCCGACCGCGACGAGTGGTTGCGCATGAGAACCAGGCTTTATCCGGGCAGCGCGCCGGAAGAGATCGACGAATGGCTCGACTCCGACGAAGGCACGCTGCTCGTCGGCGTTGCCGTATTCGTCGCCGACCGCGGCGACGGACGCCTCGCCGGGTTCGTCGAGATCGGTCTGCGCAACTACGCCGAGGGCTGCGTCACGACGCCCGTCGCCTTCCTCGAGGGCTGGTACGTCGACCCCGACGTGCGCCGGCTCGGCGTCGGCACGAGGCTCGTGCAAGCGGCCGAGGAGTGGGCACGGGCGCGCGGGCTCGAGGAAATCGCGAGCGACACGACGCTCGACAACGCCGTGAGCCTCGAAGCGCACCTCGCGCTCGGCTTCGAGGAGGTCGAACGGCAGATCTGCTTTCGTAAGACGTTGTAACGGCGCCAAACCTCCGCGACAGCGCGAATAGCGGCACGACGCTTGCAAGGCCGGTTCCGAGGTACGACGCCATGGAACCGAAGCACGCCGTCGGCATCCCGCTCGAGCGGCTCGCCGTATGGGATCCGGAGATCGAGGAGCACCTGCGCTGCACGCAAAACGGCGTGTTCGAGCAGGTCCTCGGCGAGGTCGTCGCGGCGCTCGACGGCAAGAACGTCGAGTACGCGCTGATGGGCGGGATCGCCTCGACCGAGCTCGGCCGACCGCGCTGGACGCACGACATCGACGTGTTCGTTCGCCCGACCAACGCCGACTCGGCGCTCGATGCGCTCGACGAGGCGGGCTTCGACACGGAGCGCACGGACCCGTCGTGGCTCTTCAAAGCATTCAGGCACAACGTGCTCGTTGACATCATCTTCCGCTCGACGGGCGGGTTCTACCTCGATGACGAGATGTGCGCGCGCTCCGTCGTGCGCGACTTCCTGGGGCATCGCGTGCGGATGATCGCGCCCGAGGACCTGCTCGTGATCAAGGCGGCCGTGCACGACGAGCAGGGACCGCGTCATTGGCACGACGCGCTCGGCGTGATCGGCGTGAACGAGCTCGACTGGGATTATCTCCTTCGCCGCGCGCGCCAGGCGCCCCGCCGCGTGCTGAGCCTTCTGGTCTACGCGCACTCGCTCGACAAGAACGTCCCGAATCACGTCGTGCGCGCGCTCTACCGGGAAATCTACGAAAGCTGACGTCGCAGGGATCGAGCGCGATGGAATCGAAGCACCTGATCGGGCGCATCCGTGAAGCGCTCGCGACCGACCCGCGCACGAACGTGCTGGATATCACGATCAAGGTCGCGGGCGGCAAGGCCTTTCTGATCGGGGAAGTGTCGTCGGACGAGCGCCGCCAGGCCGCGAGAGAGGTGGCGGCCGAGATCCTGCCGCCCGACATCGAATTGATCGACGAGCTATGGATCGCGAAGTACAACGAGCCGGGACGGCCGGAGACGCTCGGGTAATGCGCATCGCCGCCGTCGGCGACGTGCACGTCGGACTCGACATGCGCGGGGAGCTTCGCCGGAGCTTCGCGACGGTGGCGGACCACGCCGACGTGCTGCTGATCGCCGGAGACCTGACGCAGCACGGATCACGAGAAGAAGGCCGGCTAATGGCCGAGGAGATCGCCGACGTCGGCATCCCCGTCGTCTTGGTCCTCGGCAATCACGACTATCACCAGGACGCTCAGGACGCGATCCGCGCCGATCTCGAGCGCGTCGGCGCAACGGTGCTCGAGGGCGAGAGCGTCGTGCTCGATATCGACGGACGCCGCCTCGGCATCGCGGGCGTCAAGGGCTTCGGCGGCGGTTTCGCGGGCGCATGCGGCTCCGAGTTCGGCGAGCTCGAGATGAAGGCGTTCATCCGCCACACGAAGGACAAGGCGCGCCAGCTGCTGCAATGCTTGACCGCGCTCGAATGCGACGTGCGAATCGCATTGACGCATTACGCACCGACGAAGGACACGTTGCTCGGCGAGAAGCTCGAGATCTATCCGTTCCTCGGCTCGTACCTGCTCGGCGAGGCGATCGACGAGGCAGGCGGCTGCGCGCTCGCGCTGCACGGGCACGCGCATCACGGCTCCGAGCGCGGCATCACGTCGGGCGGCGTGCCGGTGCGGAACGTCGCGAAGCCGCTGATCAGGAGCGCGTATCAGATCTTCTCGGTGCGCGCGCCGGAGGACCGCGGCGACGCCTCCGCGCGCCCGGCGATTCGCGAGGACGCGCCGGCGCACCCGACCGTCTGATCGTTCGAGTTCCCGAGAAGTCGCCCGGCGGCGGCGACGCGGCGCGGTCGGCCTGATCGCGCCGCCGGACTTCGTTTATGATCCGGGATGACCGCTTGATACGAAACTCGGGGGAATTGCTTTATGTCTCGTTCGCCACGCCTCGAGCGGCTTCTGCTGCTCCCTCTGCTTCTCGTCGCGTTCTGCGCCAACGCCGAACGTTATCCCGAAGGCTACGCCGAAGATCGCGCCCAGATCGTCGACCTGCAGGCGCGTTACGTCATGGCGATGGACTATTTCGATGCCGACGGCTATGCGGCCGTGTTCGCGCCGGACGGCGTGCTCGATTGGGCGCGCGGCATCGTGAGAGGACGTGATGCGATCCGCGAATTCATGGCGAGCGGCACGTACGATCTGACGCGCGGCGCGGCAGAAGCCAAAACGCCCGACGGCAGAGACTGGCCGTCGACGGTGCGCCATCTGATCACGAACCAGGTCATCGAGGTCGACGGCGACAAGGCCCGCGCGTTGACGTACTGGATCCAGTTCAACAACAACGCGGACCGGACGAAGGTCGAATGGATGCTGTTCGGCTCGTGGTACGACGAGTTCGTGAAGATCGACGGCGAATGGTTCTTCAGCCTGCATCGGATTCATAACGAGGGCCATCCGCGAACCTTCACGGCGGGACAAGAGAATCCGGTCAAGGTGTACCTCGACTGACCGCGCGCGGCTCGAGCGCGAGCTCGATCTTCGAAGGCGGCGGCGCGCCGCGTCGGTCAGGCGCTGCGCGCCGCGGCCCGCTCCGGCCGCGAGAGCTTCGCGAGTGCCCTGACGACCGTCTCTTCCGCGAGGCCGAGATACGACCCGATCTCGGCACGGGTCACGGGCAGCGGTGCCGCGCCGTGCGCAAGCCGCGTATCGCCGAGCCGCTCGGCGAGATCCTCGACGAACGTCGCGACGCGCTCGAGCGCGGGCTTCCCCGCCCATGGGCGGGACGCGCGCGCGAGCTGCACGGCGGCTTTGGCGAGCACGCGCTCGAGCAGGTCGACGCTGACCGCGCCGCCCCTGGCGGGCATGCTCAAGCGGCAGAGCGTCGCATCGATCGCAGCGAACGCCGCGTGCGGATGACGACCAGAGGCCCAGCCTTCGAGGCCGACGATCTCGCCCGGCGTGCAGAGCGCGACGATGCGCTCGGCGCCGTCGGCGCTCGTCTCGCGAAGCTTCACGCAACCGGACGCGACGATATAGACGCCGTCGAAGGCGTCGCCCTGCCGAAACAGACGCTCGCCGCGCGCGAGTGTGACGCGCCGCGTGATCAGCACGCCTGCGCCTGCCCGAGGCGGGTCCCCCCAGCAACGTCCGGCGCGGGGACATTCGGCACAGTCGAATTCCCGAAGCCGTACGGCGAGGCCCACGCGAGCGGCATGCGTCATCACGTCAGTGACGCTAACGTGCGTCGCGCTCCCGGAAAATAGCGGCTTTCCGCATCGCATCGACCGTGCGCGGTGCAGCTCCGGTTGATCGGCGTCAACCGGAGCTCGCACCCGGGTCGATAGCATCTCGTCGAACCCCGCTTCAGCGCCCAGGGCGCAGCCATCGGGAGACGAAGATGCCACAGCTCATCGCGAATATCGCCGCGGGCACCACTGCGGGCGCCGAGTCAGGGCTCCTCGACGCCATGGAGAGCAGCGCGTTTGCGACATGGGTCCGCGAGTCGCCTTCACTCTTTGCATACACCGGGATGCTGTCGCTGCACGCGATCGGTCTCGCGTTCGTCGTCGGGCTGAGCTCGGCCGTCGCGCTCAGGCTCCTCGGTGTCGCGCCAGAGATCCCGCTCGCGCCCGCCCGCAAATTCTTCCTGCTGATGTATACGGCGTTCTGGGTGAATGCGCTTTCGGGAATCGCCCTCTTCGCTGGGAGCGCCACGTCGCTCGTCGAGAACGCCGCCTTCCTCGTCAAGCTCGGGTTCGTCGTGCTCGCGGTCGTGAACCTGAGGCTGCTCAAGCGCTTCGCGTTCGACGAGGCCGGATTGCCGCGTAACGGCGAGCCGGTGCCGGCCGTCGCGAAAGCGCTCGCGGTCTCCTGTCTCGTGCTGTGGAGCGCAGCGATCATCGCGGGGCGGTTGACCGCGTATCCGGGCCTGCTCGGCAAGTACTTCGGCTGAATGTGTCAGACACCTTTTTTTCTGCGGGAAAGAGGTGTCTGACACGAGGGAGTGACACGATGGAAACGATTGCCGCACTGCTCGACGCGACCGGCATGGCCGAGATCGTCAACGCTTACGACTGGGTCTGGCCGATCTGCGAGATCTTTCACTTCGCCGGGATGGCGCTCCTGATCGGCACGATCGGCTTCATCGACATTCGCATCCTCGGCTTCGGCAAGGGGCTGCCGATCCACGCGCTCGAGCGCCTGTTGCCGTTCGGCGTCGCGGGTTTCGTCGTGAATACCGTGACCGGCCTCGTCTTCGTCGCCGGCAATCCGATCGGCGGCTCGATGGCCTATCTCGAGAATCTGTCGTTTCAGCTCAAGATGCTCTTGATCCTTCTCGCCGGGATCAACGTCGCCGTGTTCTATCTGACCGGCATCGCGCGTGAGGCCGCCGCCGTCGGCGCGACCGGCGATGCCGCGCCGGCAGCGAAGGTCGTCGCGGGTGCGTCGCTCGTCTTCTGGGTCGGCGTGATCGTCTTCGGCCGGCTCATCATGTACAACGACACGCTGCTCTATGCCCTCGGCCTCTGAGCCGCGGATGCCGGCGCTCGCCCCGCGCGAGCGCTAGCCAAAACGGGACGACTGGCATACCGTTTGCCTCTCCATGATTTCTTCACTCACCGGAGGGTCATCCCAATGCGCGGTTACGTCGACGACATCGAAGAAGCGACCGAACGCAACGAAGACTTTCGACGCGTGGTCTACACGGGCGCTCACCTGCAACTCGTATTGATGTGCCTCCAGCCGGGCGAGGAGATCGGCGAGGAAACCCACGACGACCGCGACCAGTTCTTCCGCTTCGAGGAAGGTGAAGGCAAGGTCCTGATCGATGGCGTCGCCCACGAGGTCGAATCCGACTTCGCGGTGATCGTCCCGGCCGGCGCGCTGCACAACGTGATCAACACGGGCGACGAGCCGCTCAAGTTCTACACGATTTACGGACCGCCCGAGCACCGGGACGGCGTCGTCCACCGCACGAAGGCCGAGGCCGACGCCGCTCACGAGCATTTCGACGGCAAGACCACCGAATAGGCCCATCCCGCCGCCCCCGCGGCGCTCGCCGCCTTCAGGCGAGCGACCGCGGTACGGGCCGCTTTCCGCCCCCCTCGTCTTCCCGCAATGCAGTAGATCCCGGGTTCCGGTTGTCTTATCGTTCCGGCTGGACCTTTTCTCGAAGGGACGAGCCGTAAGGCATCGTGCCGAAAGCGTTTAGGGGAGCAGAGTGTGACGCCGCGAACATTAAGATTTGTCTGGACCATCCTTCCGTCGGCCGCCGCCGTCGTGGCCTGTGCAACCACGGCGTGGGCGCAGCAATCGGCTCCCCCGGATTTAACCGGTGTCTGGACGACCTACACGGGCGCGGCGCAGGGACGCGCGTCCGGCTTCGCTGGCCCGCGCGCCGGGCTTCCGCTGACCGAGGAGGGACGGCGCCGCGTCGAGGAGTACCAGCGGCTCGTCGGCCCGGAGCGGCTGAACGCTGCCGCGCACTGCGCGACCTATGGCGTGCCGGCGATGATGTCATTGCCCGGGTCATATCCGATCGAGTTCATCCAGAAGCCCGACCAGCTCACGATCATCTTCGAGGTCGGGAACGAGACGCGCCGCATCTACATCGGCGACAGGCAGCTTCCTGCCGAGCAGCGGATCCCGAGCCGCGCCGGCTACTCGGAAGGGCATTGGGAAGGCGACGTGCTCGTCGTGAAGACGACGGATTTGCTCGACGGCCAGGATCAGGCCGCGAACCCGTACAGCGAGCAGGCCACGATCGACGAGCGGTTCTCGCTCGAGGTCGATGCGAACGGCACGAAGGTGCTGACGTGGCAGGCGACGATCAACGATCCGATCTACTATACGGCGCCGGTCACGATCGAACGGAAGTACCAGCCGTACGACGGGTTCATCTTGCCGTATAACTGTCAGGACGAGCTCTGGTACGAGCTGCTCGACATGCGGCGCGCGCAGCTGGAGGCAGGCGAGCCGATCACGGCCCGGATGAGCGACGTCTACAAGGCGCGCGAAGAGAAGGAATGAGTCAGAGATGAAGTGCGAGCGAGCCATGTGCGCTCTGCCCGCGTGAGACGAGGAGATGCTGATGTCCAATATTGCGAAGAAGCTTGCCGTCACGATCGGCGCCACGGCGCTCTTGACGTGGGGGGCGATCGCTGCAGCGCACCACTCCGCCGCGCAGTTCGATTTCAGTCAGCGCGTGACGATCGAAGGCGTCGTCAAGAAGTGGAACGTCGTGAACCCGCACACGTCGGCGATCGTCGAGATCACCGACGAGAAGCGCGGCACGCGCGACGCCGAGTACGAAGGCCATAGCGCGAGCCACTTCTACCGTGCGGGCTACACGCGCGACATGGTGAAGCCCGGCGACAAGATCGCGATCCTGATCGCACCGCGCCACGACGGCGAGGACGGCGGGTTCATCCAGGCGTTCACGGTGAACGGGAAGACGGTCGGCTTCGGGAATCTTTCGCCGGAGACCGGGCGCCGTCTCGACTCGAGCGCCGAGAGCGGCTCGGAGTAACGGGCCGCCCGGTCGTCTCGGCGAATCCGCGGGCACGGGCGCGATGCGTCCGGCCCGCGGGAGGTCAATTCGGCCCGCCCCCGTTTCTGTTTCTCGTCAAGTACGCCGCGAGCGCCTCGAGATCGTCGTCGCTCAACTCGGTCGGCCGGAAGAACGGCATGGACCTCAGCCCATCACGGACGACGGCCGCGATGAATTCGGGCGTGAGATCCGTGCGCGCCTCGAGCGCCGCCGGCAACTCGCCGCGGTAGCGCGCTTGAAGCGCTTGCGTCCCTGGCATCGGCGGCAGGAAGCGCGGGCCGAACACGTCTCGCGGAATCTCGCCGTGACAGGCCGCGCAGCGCTGGTCGAACACTTCCTGTCCCCGCTTCTCGAGGGGATCACTCGGCACGACGTCGCGCTCTGCGGAGAGCGGTAACCAGGCCGAGTCGGCCGACGACGCCGGGTCCGCGGAGACACTCGTCATCGCGAGCGAGAGCACGAGCGCGGCCGTCGCAAGCCGCGCAACGGCGGCACGGCTCGACGTCTCCGCCGAAACGGCAACGGGGCGGGAGCCCGGTCCGCGGAGGTCATCGGCATCCGGCCGAAGGATACGGGCGCGGCGCAAGTGCTCGAGCCTCATGCGCGCGCCCTCCGCAGATGCCGCGGCCAGATGCCGTAGCGTCCCGCCGAAAGAATGCCGTTCGGGTCGAGCGCATCCTTCAGCGTCTCATTGAGCCGCATCAGCGCGTGGTCGTTGTACGAATAGGTCGCCATCAGCTCGTCCATGAACGCGGCATGCGCGCGGTAGATGCCCCAGCCGTGCTCGCCGGCCACCTGGATCAGCCGCGCGTAGAGCGCGCGCGCCCTCGCGTTCTCCTCCGGATCGAGCGTCAGGCTGATGCCGTGGAACATGATGAACGCGCGCGTGTGGTAGCTCATCGCGAAACCGAGCGTCAGCGGTATGCCGGCATCGCGATACTCGCGCAGGAAAACCTTGTGCGCTTCGAGCAGGGCCATGCCCGAGTGCGGCACCATCGGCGACGCGTCGAGGTGCCCCGTGCTGCCCTGCTGGCTCGAGAACACGCTGAGGCTCGGGATGCCGAACGCGCCCGGATCGCCGAGCCGCCGGATCTGATCATCCGTCAGCGGGAAACGGATCACGTCGCCGTCCTCGAGCTCGATCCCGTCGATCGCGGACAGCCGCTCCTTCACGTGCGCCCACTGCGCCTGCATCACGTTGAGCGGGCCGTAGAAACGGAGCTCCGTCTCCCAGAAGTGCCTGCCGAGCGACCTCGCATAGTCGTCCCATTCCGCGGCGGAACCGCCGTTCGGCCGATCGAGCAACGCGGCCTTGCGCTCGTCCATCGGCCCGGTGAACACGGGGCTGTTGAGCGAAAACAGACAATTGACGATGCCCGTGTACTGGAGGTGGGCGAGCGTGCGCACGAGCGGGATCACGTCGTCGTGCCGCCGCGCGCGGATCCGGCCCGTCATCGACGCCTCGGGCTCGGGCATCAGCCAGAACCCCATCTTCGTGACGATGCCGAAGTTCGACTGCGCGAAGAGACCGTCGGCGAGCGGTCCCGCACCGTACGGGAACGCCTGCCAGTTTGCGCCGGCGTTCGGCAGCGCGCCCATGCCGGTGCGCACGACGTCGCCGTTCGCGAGCACGACCTCCATCCCGCAGTGCGCGCCGAAGTGATCGCGGTACGGCAGCGCCGTGCGCCCCGCGCCGCGCTCGAGCGCATTGCCGATCAGGCTGCCCCAGCCGGGATCCGCGCAGTCGATCCAGAGTCTTATGCCGCGCTCGCGGAGGTAACGGTATAGATCGAAGTAGCTGACGCCGGGCTCGACGAGCGCGTACGCGAGATCCTCGTCGACCTCGAGGATGCGGTTCATGCGCTTCAGGTCGAGCACGACGCTGCCCGAATACACGGGGGCGGAGCCGCCGTACGCGAGATTGCGGCCGGTCGAGATCGTGTAGAGCGGGATCGAGTAACGGTTCGCGATGCGGACGATCGCCTGAACCTCTTCGACCGACGTCGGTGCGACGGCGGCCGACGCGTATTTGTCGTCCGGCTCGCCGCGCAGCGGCGAGTACGCATCGCGGTAGGTGTCCATCGTGTCTTCGTCCGTGAACACCCACTGGGGGCCGACGACGTCGGCGAACTGCGTGAGCGCGGCCTCGAAGTCGGCGGGACTGACTCCCGGTGGTGTGGCCATGTCTGTCTCCCCTTGGTCTTCGCCGCCGGCGCCACACGCCGGTCGGCGAGGTTTGTCATTCGTCGATCGGGCGGCAGTGCCGCCGCTCGGTCACGTCGCCCGCGGGCCGTGCGCGGCGGTAGGACGAGCAAGCGTGAGGATAACCCGATCCCGGGATGCGTTGCCCGGTCCGACGATGTCTTTCGCGCGTTTAGGCCTTCGTCGCGCCCCGATGAGCTTGCCGCGGGCCGAGGCGCCGCTGGCAGCCGCGACAGACGAATACAACGACGACACGGAATGTTGCTTGACGCGGCCGCGCGAACGGCGAAAAGTGATTCGCAGCCCCTCCTTTCTCTCGACGGTCCCGTAGTCCCCACCATCCAACGCGGAGCGCACTCATGATCACGAACACCCAATCGGGCACGAACGTAGACGAGATCGCCGACGGCATCTATCGGATCAACACGCCCGTCGCGCTTCCCGGTTCCGGCAAGTTCAACTTCAACCAGTACCTGATCCGGGACGACCTGCCCCTGTTGTTCCACACGGGTCCGCGCCGGCTGTTTCCACTCGTGCGCGAAGCGATCGAGAGCGTGCTGCCGGTGCGCGATCTCGCATTCGTCACCGTCTCGCATTTCGAGGCCGACGAATGCGGCGCGCTCAACGAGCTCCTCGGCGTCGCGCCGCGGGCCGTGCCGGTATCGAGCCGCATAGGCGCGATGGTCTCGCTCGCGGATTTCGCGGATCGCCCGCCGCGCGGGCTCGCCGACGGCGAGACCGTTTCGCTCGGGCGCCATGTGCTTCGCTGGCTCGACACACCGCACGTCCCGCACGGCTGGGACTGCGGACTCATGTTCGACGAGACGACGCGAACGTTCCTGTGCGGCGACCTTTTCACGCAGGGCGGCCCGGGGGACGTGCCGCTCACCGAGTCCGACATCCTGGGCCCGAGCGAGGCGTTCCGGAAGCCGCTCGACTACTTCGCGCACGCCCCCCACACGGAGGCCGTCCTCGAGCGCCTCGCGCGGCTCGAGCCGACGACGCTAGCGTGCATGCACGGCAGCGCCTGGCGCGGCGACGGCGCCGCGCTGCTTCGCGCGCTCGCCGAAAAATTGGGATGAAAAATCGGGGTCAGAGCCCGGGCGCTAACGGCTCTGACCCGATTCGCTCCTGCCGCGCCTCCCGGCACTTCGATTGCCAGTTCGACGAGCCTCCCACCCGGCGGGGCTCCTCCTCTAGAGAAGCAAATTGGGCTCTGACCCCGATTTCGGCGCGAAAGCTTCTCACCATACGGGTACTGCGCCCCGACCCAGGTACCGAGACCGCCGCGGCTTCAGAACTGCGGCGCAGGCTCGATCCTGAGCAGCGCGCCATCGGCCTGGTCGGTCAGCACGTACAATAGGCCGTCCGGTCCTTGGCGCACGTCCCGAATACGCTGGCGCAGATCGCGCAACAAGGCCTCGCGGCGAAGCTCGCCGTTCTCGTTGAACACGATTCGTTGAATCTGCCCTGTCTGCGGGATGCGCCCCTCGACCATCCCGCCGACGAACAAATTCCCGCGCCACGCCGGAAATGCGTCGCCGGTGTAGAACGTCATGCCTGACAACGCGATCGATGGGACCCAGAAAAGCTCGGGTTCGATGAACTCGCCGCTCCACGGCCGCGGCGACGCCTTGGTGCCGTCGTAGTTCCTGCCGAACGTCACGTTCGGCCAGCCGTAGTTGCCGCCCGGCTCGATGATGTTGACCTCATCGCCGCCCTGCGGGCCCTGTTCGCTGGCCCAAAGCTCGCGGGTGCTCGGATGGAGCGCGAGCCCGAGCTGATTGCGGTGACCCAAAGAATAAATCTCCGGCCGCGCATCCTCGCGGCCGACGAACGGATTGTCGGCCGGCACGCCGCCGTCGTCCGTGAGACGCAGCAGCTTGCCGACGTGCGTGCCGAGATCCTGGGCCCGCGTATCGCCGACCTCGCCTGCGCCGCCGACCGTCATGAACAGCGTGCCGTCGTCGGCGAAAAGGATCCGCGACGCGCCGCCGCGCGGTCTGCCGAAGCTGTCCGCGACGAAGACGTCCTCGATGTCGACGAGCCGCTCGCCGGTCCAGCGTCCGCGCCCGAGCGCGATCGCGACGGCCGACTCGAGCGGCTTCGAGTAAGTGAAGTAGACGTAGCGGTTCTCGTCGAAGCGCGGGTGCAACGCGAGATCCATCAACCCGGCCAACGGCGCACGGCTGACTTCCGGCATATCGGCGACGGGCTCTTCGAGCAGTCGCCCGTCTCGAACGAGGCGAAGCCTCCCGGCCCGTTCGGTCACGAGCATGTCGCCATTCGGAAGGAAAGCGATGCTCCAGGGATGCGACAAGCCGCGCGCCACCACGGTTACGCGTATCCGCGTGTTCTCCTCGTGCGTGTCGTAGGTCCACGGGCCTTTGCCGAGGACCGGCTCCGCGTTCTGGCCAACGACTCCTTCGCTGGAGACCAAAACGCACAGCGATGCCATCACTAGGAAGACCGTACGAACAGACGATTTCACGCCGAGCATGAGTCGATTCCACCCTTCGTGCTTCGCTTGACCTGGTCGTGTCGACACACGCAAGTCAATGGATCCATGTCCAAAGTGCCATAGGTTCCAGCCTCTGCCAGGCCGAAGACCCGTGGACCTCAAGGAATGCGACTACGGTGAGGCCGGTCCGACCGACTAGCAACGGAGCCGGCGTTTGTATCGACATATCAGTATTGACTTATGGGCGCAGTGCAGGTGAGCCTCCTCTGCCGTCCCGATCGCTCGTCGCCGCCCACCTGACGCCTGCCCCGCTCCGCAGTACCTTAGTGGCCGGGTAGACCATCGAACAGGGGGAGGTTTGCCGTGACGAACACCGCATCAACGAAAGGGTCGTCGGCGGAGATTCCGCGCGACGTGCCCGTCCTCATCGTCGGCGGAAGCCTGGTCGGCCTCACGACCGCGCTGCTTCTCGGAGCGCACGGCGTGCGCGCGCTCGCCGTCGAGCGCCACGCAGGCACCGCGATCCATCCGCGCGCCGGGCACTTCCAGATCCGCACGATCGAGATCCTGCGCGAGATGGGCCTCGAGGACGAGGTCCGCCAGCGCTCGCGCGAGACCTACGATCCCGAGGGCGGCATCATCGCCGTGGAGTCGCTCGCCGGACAGGAGCTCGCGCGCTTCGTGCCGAACCTGAACGTCGGCGTCGACGATCGGAGCCCGACCGGGCGGATTTTCATCGACCAGGACGTTCTCGAGCCGATCCTGCGCCGGCGCGCGGAGGAGCTCGGCGCGATCCTCCGCTATCGAAGCGAGATGACGTCGTTCGAGCAGGACGCGGACGGCGTCTGCGCCGTGATCCGCGATCTCGACAGCGGCAAGGAAAGCGAGGTCAGGGCGAAATATATGGTTGCGTGCGACGGCAACCGAAGCCGCGTCCGCAACACGCTCGGCATCGAGAAGCAGGGTTATGGCGTCCTCTCGAAGAGCGTGACGGTCTACTTCGAGGCGGACTGCGCGCCGTACCTGCAGGGCCGCAACTCGGGCGTCTTCTACGTGACGAACCCGCGGCTTCGAGGCTTCTTCCGATTGAATCGCGCGGGTCAAAAGGGCTTCCTCGCGATCAACACGATCGGCGAGGACGTGACGCGCGACGAGGCGGTGAACGTTTCCGCGGTCATGAACGAAGAGCTCGCGCTCGAGCTCCTGCGCTCGGCGATCGGCGTGCCCGACCTGCCGATGCGGATCCGGCAGATCATCCCGTGGGAGGCAGAAGCGAGCGTCGCGACGCGCTTCCAGCAGGGGCGCGTCTTCATCGCCGGCGACGCGGCGCACATCGTGCCGCCGAACGGCGGCTTCGGCGGCAATACCGGCGTGCAGGACGCGCACAATCTCGCGTGGAAGCTCGCGATGGTGCTCCAGGGACGCGCGGGCCCGAGCCTGCTCGAGACCTACACCGTCGAGCGTCAGCCGGTCGGCGCGTTCACCGTCGATCAGGCGTACGTCCGCTACGCGACGCGCGTCGTGCCGGAGCGCGGCACCGACGACGTCAAGCCTTACGTCGACGATCTGGTCGTCGAGATCGGCTACCAGTACCGGTCGACCGCGATCGCCGGCTCAAGCGACGGGCCGCTGTTCGTGCATCCGGACGAGCTACGTGGTCGCCCGGGCAGCCGCGCACCGCATGTCTGGCTCGAGCGGAACGGCGCGAGGATCTCGACGCTCGACCTCTTCGGCCGGAATTTCGTCGCGCTCGCCGGGCCCGAAGGCGGTGCGTGGCGTGCAGCCGCGGAAAAGGCGACCGCCGCGCTCCGCTTCCCGATCGACTTCGCGCAGATCGGCGGAGACGGCCTCGTCGACGTGAACGGCAAGTTCCTCGATGCGTACGGCCTCGCGCCTTCCGGTGCGGTCCTCGTGCGCCCGGACGGATTCGTCGCGTGGCGTGCGGAGGCGGCGCCCAGGAACGACGGCGAGCTCGCCGCCGTGCTCGCGTCGATCCTCGATCGCAAAGTGTGATCGGCCGTCGGTCGACCGCGGCAACGCAGCGACCCGCGCACCACTCTGTCGACCTGCTTATCCGCGGCCACTGCAAGTTCGGCGAGAGCGTCCCCGGCGTCAGTCCGCCGAATCGTTCGACCGTAGAAGCGTGGCCCGAAGCGCACGTAACGCAGCCGTTTGGCTCTGCTCCTTCATGCACTCGAGCAGCAGATCGATCGGCAAGCTCGGAACGAGCTCGCTTCGGCCGAGCTCGTTGTAGTGCGGATCGCCGTCGGTTCTCGGCAGCGCGAAAAAGCGCAGCGAGCCTCGCTCGTACATCCAGACCTCGCGCACCCCGAGCTTCCGGTACACCTCGAGCTTGTCGAGGCCGCGGGAGGTCCAGACAACCTCGATCGCGATATCCGGACGGTCGTCATCGTCGCGAGCGATCCGCCGGATCATGTAGCACTCGTCCGGCTCGGCACCGCAATCCTGCTCGCGATCCTTGAGCGTCCAGGAGCCATAGCCTTCGAGCTCGATCCCGACGATGTCTGACCATGCTTCGACGAGCCGCGCGAGGCGCTTCTTATCGGTCTCGTGATACCGAGACGGGGACATCAGCTCGATGACGCCGTTCAGGTACGTGATCCGAGGCACGGTGCGCTCGCCTCGCATCTCGAGCAGCTTCTCGTAGCCGTCCCACCCGACTCGGAGATACACGAAGTGATCGGTCGTGCTTGGATCCGGCGGGACGACCAGCGGACGAGCAGCGCTCATGGGATCGGACGGTACCATCGCGGGCTCCGCGAGCTCACGAGCCGTTTCGGCCGATTCTATGGCATTTGGGGTCAGCCCCCTAAAAGGGGTCTGACCCCGATTCGCCGCGATGTCGTCGATCTCCGCGTCCGTGAGCTCGGTCGCCGGAACGGCGGCACATCAGAAGCGAAGGACTTTCGCGTAGCTCACGAGCGGCAGCGCTCGGAGCTCCGCGAGGATCTCGTCCGGCACCGGCTCGTCGACGCCGACGATCGCGATCGCCTGCCCCTGTGCATGCTCGCGGCCGAGATGCAGCGTCGCGATGTTGATGCCGGCGCGGCCGAGCAACGAGCCGAGCGCGCCGATGTAGCCGGGCCGATCCTCGTTGCACGTGAAGAGCATCACGGGCTGGAAGTCGGCCTGGAGCGCCATGCCGCGCACCTCGACGATCTTCGGCTCGTGGCCGATGACGGTGCCGGCGACTCTGCGCCACTCGCCGCCCGTCTGCACCTTGATCCGGATCAGGCTGTCATAGATCGCCGAGGTCTCGCGGCGCGATTCGAGGAGCGCGATGCCACGCTCGCGGAGCACGGCCGGCGCCGACACCATGTTCACGTCCTCGAGCTGCGGGCGAAGGATCCCCGCGAGCGCCGCCGCGACCAGCGGCTTCGTGTTCATCGCGGCGACGCGGCCCTCGAGCTCGATCTCGACCGCGTCGAGGCCCGCGTCGCAGATCTGCCCCGCGAACATCCCGAGCTTCTCGGCGAGCTCGACGTAAGGCTTGAGCCTCGGCGCCTCCTCCGCGCTGATCGACGGCATGTTGAGCGCGTTCGTGACGGCGCCCGTCAACAGGAAATCGCTCATTTGCTCGGCGATCTGTCGTGCGACGTTCTCCTGCGCCTCGACGGTTGATGCACCGAGATGCGGCGTCGCGATGAAATTCGGCGCGCCGAACAGCACGTTCTCCGTCGCGGGCTCGACGCTGAAGACGTCGAACGCGGCCGCGCCGACGTGACCGCTCTCGAGCAGCCGCCGCAGCGCCGCCTCGTCGACGAGGCCGCCGCGCGCGACGTTCAGCACGATCACGCCGCGCTTCGTCTTCGCGAGCGTCTCCTCGGACAGGATGTTCCGCGTGCTCTCCGTCAGCGGGACGTGCAGCGAGATCACGTCGGCACGTGCGAGAAGCTCGTCGAGCTCGACCTTCTCCACGCCGAGCTGGACCGCGCGCTCGGCGGTTAGATACGGATCGTAGGTGATCACCTTCATATGGAGGCCGAGCGCGCGATCGGCGACGATCGAGCCGATGTTGCCGCAGCCGATGAGGCCCAGCGTCTTCCCGTAGAGCTCGACGCCGATGAAGCGGTTCTTCTCCCAACGCCCCGCTTGCGTCGACGCATCCGCCTGCGTGATCGAGCGGGCAGCCGCGAGCATCAGCGCGATCGTATGCTCGGCCGTCGTGATCGAGTTGCCGAACGGCGTGTTCATCACGACGACGCCCTTCGACGTCGCCGCAGCGACGTCGACGTTGTCGACGCCGATCCCGGCGCGCCCGATGACCTTGAGCCGCTTGCCGGCGGCGATCACCCCGGCCGTCACCTTCGTCGCGGAGCGGACCGCGAGCCCGTCGTAGCGATCGATGATGGAGATGAGCTCTTCGTGCGTGAGGCCGGGCCGCACGTCGACCTCGATGCCGCGGGACTTGAAAATTTCCGCCGCGACGGGCGAGAGCTTGTCACTGATCAGGACCGACGCCATTTCCTTCCCTGAACGCGTGGGCAGACGTCGACGTACGGTACCGCGGCGCCCCGCGGCGCGCCAGCCGCATTAGCCGAAGCGGTTGCGCTTGATGATCTCCGTGATGCCGTGGAGGTCGTCGATCTCGTAGTCCGCCGGCGTATCGCCGGGCAGGAACGTATCCCGCGTCATGCCGGAGCGGCGGATTTGCGCCGTGACCATGTTGATCGCCATCGCCCCCTGGCAATCGAACGTCGGACCGGCGCAGTAGAGGACGTCGCGCACGTCGAGGCCGGTCTGCTGCAGCACCCAGTAATAGGTCTTCGGATGCGGCTTGTGGAAACCCGCCTGATCCGTCGTCGCGACGAAGTCGGGCTTGAACGTCTTGAACTTGCTGACGTACATGTCGAGGTACTTACGCTCGACGTCCGAGTAGATCAGGATCTTGCAACCGAGATCCTGCTGCTCCGAGAGCGCCGCCTCCGTCTCCGGGAAAAGCTGCACCTGGTCCTGCAGGTCCAGCATGTAATGCACGTCGTCGGGCGAGCCTTCGATGTCGTGCATCTTGAACGCGGTCATCAGTGCCTGCTGCACGAGGTCGGAGACCGGCGTGTACTTGTAGGCGGCTGCGCGCCGATGAAACGCCTCGAAGTACTTCGCCCACGTTTCCAGGAACTCGTCTCCTGACACGGGCGCACCGTACTTCTTCACGATCTCGTGCGCGGCCTGGCGCCAGGTCCACGGCCAGTCGAACAGCGTGCCCTTCGAGTCGTAGAAAATCGCCCGCGGCCAGCGGCCCTTCAGTACACCCATGTCGGATCCTCCTCCCCGTTATCATCCGCATGGTACCGAAAAAATCCTGTCAGACACCTCTTCCATTGAAAAGGTGTCTCGACACCTCTTCCCGGGAGGGAAAAGGTGTCTGACACGATTTTTCTCGAACGGCCGCTCAGCGCACGGCTTCGTCGACCTCGTCCTCGGCCTCGTCGATCACCTCGCGGGCGCGGTCGGCTGCATCGCGGTCGCTATCGCTGTCTACGTCGTCGGCCTCCGCGACCTGAACCTCGTTCAGCTCCTCGCTCGGCCAGAACCGGACGCCGCTGACGTCCGCCTGGGCCATCAGGCCGCGATCCGTCAGCCGATAGGCACGCACGCCTTCGACGAACTGCTCTTCGGCTGCCACGCCCTCTTCACCGGCCGAAGCCTGCGCGGAAATGCTCCCGTCCCACTGGCCGGAGACGAAGCGATCGAAGGTTTCCTGATCCTCGAACATCAGCACGAGCCGATAGTTCTCGAGGCCCGCGCCCAGGCCGATTCCCGCCTGGCCGAGGTGCATGAAGATCGGCTCGCCGCCGTCCTTCTCCATCGCGACGCCGGTGCCGCCGGCACCGGTCACGATGAGCCCGCCTTTCGTCGTATCGAACACCGCGTAGCCGTGCGCCTCCTCGTAGAGCGTCTCGGCCGACGCGTTCTGCTCGCGAAGCTCCGCGAGCGTCTCTTCGGCCATCTGCAGAATCTCGTTGCGGCGCTGCTCGAGCTCCTGCTCGTCCGCGATCGCTTCGGCCCGATCTTCGGCGGCCTCGGCGCGCTGCTCGGCGACCTCCTGGTCCCGCTCCTCACGCGCCTCGTTCTGCTCGGCGAGCCGGTCGGTCTGCTCGTCGAGCTCCTCGGTTTGCCGCTCGATCTGCTCGGTCCGCTGCCTGAGCTCCTCGGTCTGCCGCTCGATCTCGGCCTTCTCGGCCTCCGAGAGCTCCTCGCGCTGCTGGGCGTTCGTCACGCCGCACGCGAGAACCACCGCCGCGGCAAGGGCGCCATAGGTCGTTGTCCGTCTTCGCATTGCCTTCTCCTCACTTATTTGTCGAAGGAGCAATGCAAGCGCGGTGCCAGCGCGGAGCATAGGCAGTGATGCCTAGCGCCTCATCGTGCGCTCAGCGTGATCCTCCGAAGCCTCGCCTCGGCGTTCGCACAAGAAGCAGCAACGGCGCCGCGAGCAGCGTCACGACCATCATGATCCGAAAGTCGTCGAGGTACGCGATCATCAGCGCCTGCCTCGTGACCTCGTTGTCGAGCGCGACCGCTCCCGCGCGCGTCGTGAAATCCCACGCCTCCGGCAGCCATGGCGCCCGCAGCACGTCTCGGAACGGTGTCACCTGCTCCGCGAGGCCCGCGTGTGAGACCTGCGTACGCTGACCCAGGAGCGTCACGAACAGTGAGATGCCGATGCTGCTGCCCATGTTTCGAATCAGGCTAAACATCGCGGTGCCTTCGTTCCTAAGCGCAGGATCCAGCGTCGAGAACGCGACCGTCGTCAACGGCACGAAAATGAAGCCCAGGCCGACGCCCTGCACGACACCGGTGTAGACGATCTGCGCAACGCTGACCTCGGCCGTGAACAGCGTCATCTCCCACAGCGAGTACGCCGTCGCGACGAGTCCGAACAGCACGATGCCGCGCGTGTCGACCTTGCCGATCAGCCGGCCGACGACGAGCATCGCGACCATCGTGCCGACGCCGCGAGGCGCGAGCACGAGGCCGGCGGTGACGACCGGGAACCCGAGTAGGTTCTGCAGGAACGGCGGCAAGAGTGCGAGCGTCGCGAGCAGCATCACACCGACGGTGAACATCAGCATGAGGCCGGCAACGAAATTGCGATCCTTGAAGAGCCTGGGCTCTAGGAACGGCTCCTTCGCCGTGAACATGTGCACGACGAAGAGGTAGAGGGCGAGCCCCGATGCAACGGCTTCGAGAACGATCTCGCGCGACGCGAACCAGTCCTCCGTCTCGCCGCGGTCGAGCATCAGCTGCAGCGCGCCGATTGCGATCGCGAGCAGCGCGAAGCCGAAGTAGTCGAAGCGGCCCGGCCGTGACCGCTCGGTCTCCGGCAGAAACGTGAGCACGCCGAGCAGCGCGAGCGTCCCGAGCGGAACGTTGATGTAGAAGGTCCAGCGCCAGCTGTAGTACTCCGTGAGCCAGCCGCCGAGCGTCGGCCCAATGATCGGACCGACCATCACGCCCATGCCCCACAGCGCCATCGCCGAGCCGTGCTTCTCGCGCGGATACGTGTCGAGCAGCACGGCCTGCGACAGCGGCACGAGCGCCGCGCCCATCATGCCCTGAAAGACGCGATAGACGACGATCTGCTCGAGCGACGTCGCCGCGCCGCAAAGCATCGACGCGATCGTGAACCCGACGACGCTCGCGACGAAAAGTCGTTTGCGCCCGAAGCGCCCGGCGAGCACCCCCGTCAGAGGCGTCGCGATCGCCGCCGCGACGATATAGGACGTCAATACCCACGCGATTTGATCCTGCGTCGCCGACATGCTGCCCTGCATGTGAGGCAGCGCGACGTTCACGATCGTCATGTCGACGACCTGCATGATCGTCGCGAGCATGATCGAGAACGTGATCATGCCGCGGTGCGGGACGGTCGGCGTGCTCATCGTCGGGTTCGTGCCGATGGCACGCGAGCAGCGGCGCGGGAATGCATCAGCCGTTGCACGCGTCCGCAGTGTCGACCGAATCGGCTACCGCTTCGTTGCCGAAGCGCAGGAAACGCGGCAGAGGGCGCTGGTGACCGGTATCGATCTCGACGACCGCGCTCATGCCGCTGCGGAGCGGCGGCCCGTTCTCGGCGTCATCGACGGCAATCCGAACGGGGATACGCTGGATCACCTTGACCCAGTTGCCGGTTGCGTTCTGCGCCGGAATCACCGAGAACTCGGCGCCTGTGGCCTGGCTGATGCTTTCGACGCGGCCGTGCCACACGCGGTCCGGATACGTGTCGACGCGAATCTCGACAGGCTGCCCGGAACAGACGTACGTGAGCTCCGTTTCCTTGTAGTTCGCCTCGATCCACACGCTCTCGCTCGCGACAACGCTCATCACGGCCGCGCCTGGGGTCACGTATCGGCCGACGACGGGCACCTTGCTGGCGATGCCGTCCAACGGCGCGCGCACCACCGTGCGCTCGAGATCGAGCGCCGCGGCGTCGCGCGCGGCCTTGACCGCCTGATAGGCCGCCTGCTCGGCGATGTCGCCGTCGGGCGATCCGCCGAGCTGCGCGAGCAACTGCTCGAGCCCGCGCTTGACGATATCGATGCGCCGCGCGGCGGCGTCGAGCTCGTGACGCGCACGATCCACGGCTTCGTCGGAGGCGAGACGGTCCTTGGCGAGCGCGACCGCGCGAGACAGCTCGCGCTCAGCGAAGTCGTAGTCCGTGTGTGCGAGCTCGAGCTCCTCGAGGCGCTGCCGATACTGTGCCTTCAGGCTCTCGATCATCGCGGTCACGGCGCGCAGCTGCGCGTCCGCGCGCTCGAGCGCGACACGATACGGCCGGTCGTCGATCACGAAGAGCACGTCGCCGGCGGCGACGCGCTGGTTCTCATGGACGTCGACGCGGACGATCGGGCCCGACACCTCGGCGCTGATCACCGCGATGTCGGCCTTCACGTACGCGTTCTCGGTCTCGACGTAACGGCCACCGGTGTAATAGACGTAGCCTCCGGCCGCAAGCACGAGCACAGGACCGAGCAGAAGCAACACGACGCGGAGCGCGCCCGGTTTACGGCGCGGTGCGTCGACGGGTGCTGACATTGCGACGTTTTCGGACATTGTGCTTCTTCCCTGAATCCGTAATGGGCGCTCCCGACTCCTCCATTGCCGAAAGGTTCCGTTTCATCTTGCAGAGCGCGTCGACGAGCTTCAGCCGCTCGTCGACCGAAAGCCCGCGCAAAGCCTCGTCGAGCATCCGCGCTGCGGCACGCTGCATCTCGGCGAGCACGGGCTGCGCCTGCGACGTCAGATAGAGCCGCACGGCGCGGCGATCGTTCGGATCGGGTCGCCGCTCCACCCACCCCGCCGCCTCCATCCGGTCGATCAGACGTGTCAGCGTGATAGGCTGGATTTCGAGACGCTCCGCGAGCGCGCTCTGCTTCAGCCCTTCGTCGCGCGCGAGGTGCGCGAGTGCGCGCCATTGCGCCTGACTGAGGCCGAGCGTCTGCGCGCGCCGATTGAAATTGCGGCGGAGCAAGTGCGAGACGTCGGTGATCAGAAAACCGACGCTGCGCTCGGGTTGCACGGTCGGAGGAATCGGCGGCATCTCCGGAATTGATAAGCAAGCTTATATTAAGCGTGCTTTTCGAAGCCGACAAGCCGCGGGGCGGAGCCTATAGCCCGTTGCCGAGATGCCTTCGTCGCACGGAGCGCCCGCCGTACGCGGAGGATCGTGCGCGTTCCCGAGCGATTAACGTATCGAAATCCGGCCCGTTCGCCGTGCGCTCGAGCGCGCGGGCCTCGGCATCGAGGCGGCGTATCGCGTGGAGCCGATCGGCGTTGCCGAGCTTCGCTCGCTCGACGGCGCTCTTCAGCACCCGGATCGTCTCGTCGTACACGTCGAGCGGTACCGGGAACGGATGCCCGTCCTTGCCGCCGTGCGCGGCCGAGAACCGCGCGGGATCCGAGAACCGGCAGGGCGCGCCATGGACGACCTCGGCGACGAGCGCGAGCGCCTCGACGGTCCGCGCGCCGACGCCAGGCGTCATCAGCACGTCGGCGAAGTCGCGAGGACCGCGCTCGGCGGCGGCGGCGAGCGCACCGTGAAGCCTCTTCAGCACCACGTCGGATGCACGGACGTCGTGATGCGCAGGCATCCGAAGACGAGGCAAGCGCGCGAGCGCGTCGTCGCGCGGCTCGGCAGGCTCGTGCTCGTGCTTGCGCTCGAGGTCCGGGTCGAGCTCCGGAAAGAGGGCCGGCTGCGCGTTGCACGACGTGCGGAGCCGACGCAGCACGCGGAGCGTCCGGTCCGGCCCGTCGCACAGAAGATCGAGCGCCGCGCTGCGGTTTCGTGCCGCGCGTGCATCGGCGAGATTGATGATCCGACCGCGATTGCGTCCTTCGATCGCGGCGTGCGGCGAGTCGAGAAAACTTTCGAGGTTCTCGGAGAGCCAATGGTAACGGCGCGCTTCGCGGCGCGCGTCGTTCATGCCCTGCTGCACGACGCACCAGTTGCCGTCGGCGCTCACGATGAACGCGTGCAAGTAGAGCTCGTACCCGTCCTGGACCGCCGCGGAATCGATCTTCGCGACGAGGCGGCTCGTGTCCGCGAGCGCGTCGCCGGCAAGCCCCGTTCGCTCGCCGACGCTCGCAAGCTCGGACGGCGTGCGTCGCGACTGCCGTCCGCGGCCGCCGCAGACATAGATGCCGAGCTCGTGCTCGAGCGGCGCGAGCCCCCGTTTCAGCGCACCGATGACGCTCGTCGTGATGCCCGACGAGTGCCAGTCCATCCCCATCACGGCGCCGAACGATTGGAACCAGAACGGATGCGCGAGCCTGCGAAGCAGCTCGTCGCGGCCGTAGTGATGGACGATCGCCTCGGCGATCACGCGTCCGAGCGCGGCCATGCGGGTGGCGAGCCATGCCGGAACCCGGCCGCCGTGCAAAGGAAGGTCCGCGCTGCCTGTACGTTTGGCCACCGGCGGAGTATCGACGACGCGTGGGGACAGTCAAGCCGCGCAGCGCATCGGTGTCCATATCGAGAGACGATTTTCGCGAGCGCGCGGCTCGCCCTTCAGCAGCGAACGGGCCTGCCGATCGAAGACGTTACCGAAGAGCGGCTGAGCTTCATCCAAGCCGCCGGCCGCAAGCCCCCCTCGGGAGAATGAGACGCCTGCGTGGCGCCGGTATAAGATCCGAACGACAAGACCAACAGGGGGCCCGCCATGCCGCTCCGAAGGCTTCCGTCGACGCTCGTCCTCGCCGTCTTCACGGCGGCGCTCGCATCTCCGACCGCGGCGCAGACCGGTTCCGACCCTTCGCCGATCACCGAGAACCCGATACCCGAGCCGATCGAGAAACGAGGGCTCGCCGTCGAGATCCGCGACTATGTGCGGCTGCCGCGTACGCTCGGGCTCCTGCCGCCGGAGCAGGACGTGAACCCGGCGGGCTACGCGCGCGTCAGCTTCGTCGTCGACGCGCCGGACGGACGCCGGTTCGCGAACGATCAGCGAGGCTTCATCTACGTCATCGACGAGAGCTCGGAGCCGTCGCTGTGGCTCGATTTCCGCCCCGAGTTCCCCCACACGCTCTACAACCGTCTCGAGAGCGGACTCATCGGCTTCGCATTCCATCCCGAGTTCGCAGACAACGGCCTCTTCTACACGGTCCACGTCGAGCACGTGCAGGGCAACCCGGCGAAGCCGCATTTCATACCACCGGGCTTCGGCGAGTCCGACGTCACGCACCACAACGTGATCACCGAGTGGCGGGCCGACGACCCGGCAGGGAGCGCGTTCACGGGGAGCCATCGGGAGCTGCTCCGCGTTGCACACGTCGTCATGAACGCATCGCATCCCTTCGGCTTCGTCGGATTCAACCCCACGTCATCGCCGGGCGACGAGGACTACGGGCTCCTTTACACGAGCGGCAGCGATCTCGGGTTCAGCAACGGCGGCGGACCGAACGCGAACAACCCGAGCGCGACGCAGCGCCTCGATACCGTCGTCACCGCGATCCTGCGCATCGACCCGCGGAGTCCGTCCGAATCGGGCGGGATAAAGGGGCTCGGCGACTACACGATCCCGCCCGGCAATCCGTACGCCGGCGACGACGATCCGACGACGCTCGGCGAGATTTACGCGCACGGCTTCCGCAACGCGCACCGGATCTCGTGGGACCTCGACGACGGCACGATGTTCGTCGGTGACATCGGCATGAACCACATCGAGGAAACCAACATCGTGCGGCCGGGCGAGAACTACGGCTGGATGACGGTCGAAGGCTACTGGGAAAACGGCATCAATCGTCCCGGCGGCGCACTGGATCAGCTCTATCCGCTGCCCGATGACGTGCTCGACGGCCACACGCGCGACGGCTTCACGTACCCGGTCGCGATGTACGACCACGACGAAGGCCGCGCGGTCACGGCGGGCTTCACGTATCACGGGCCGATCGCCGCGCTCCAGGGCAAGTTCCTGTTCGGCGACATCCAGAACGGGCGCCTCTTCGCCGCCGATCTCGCCACGCTCAAAGCGGCCGACGACGGCATTCCGCGCACCGTCGCACCGATCGAGGAAGTGCAGCTCTTCGTGCGCGGCCCCGACGGCTCGCGGCAGGACGTGTCCTTCCTCGAGCTCGTGCAGCGCGCGAAAGGCGAAGCCGTCTCGCGGGCAGATCTGCATTTGAGCCGCGGCAGCGACGGCACGATCTTTCTCACGTCGCGGCAGGACGGCTGGATACGCGTGCTCGCGGAGTAGGCGGCTGTACTGCGGCGCCGCGGCCGTTCCGCGTTAGAGGGCCGCAGTCCCTGGGGGCGGTCTTCACGATCGGTCCACGAGAGAGCCGTCGCTCAAATCTCGGCGCGATTATTTCAGAACCGGCAGCGTCTTCTGATCCGAGAACCCGAGCAAATCGACCTCGCCGTCCGACGCGTCTGGCGTCTCCTCGCGCTCGACGAACACGGCCTCGTCCTTCACGGCAACACCGAGCGCGCCCGCGGTCTCGATCAGCCGCGAATGTCCCGAGAGAACGAGCGGCCGCGCATGCACCGGCCGCACGAGCTCGACCTTCGGCGCACCCTGGATCAGCGAGAAGCGCTCGTTGCGGCCGGCCTCGACGACGACGCGGTCACGGATCAGCGTCATCACACGGCCCGCGCGCAGGTGCTCCGCGATCTCGTACCGCAGCGTCAGAACGTAGAGCTTCTCCGCGGGCCCGGTGATCCGCACGCACGGCCCGAGCGCCCCGCTCCTCGTGACCTTGGCTTCGGCATACAGCGGGAAACTGACCTGCAGCGGCTCGCCGCCCGTGTACTGGTTGAATGCCAGCACGGCGAAAACGAGGTCGCGCACGACGGCCTGCTCGTAATCAGGCTGCGCGATGATGAAGTCGAGATGATCCCCGATGACTTGCTCGGAAACGACGGTCATGACGCTGCAGGTACCTCCGGCTTCGGACCCGGGATTCTAACCTGCCACCGCCGTCCCTGCCCCTGTGCTCAGTGCGCGGGGAAAAGCGTGTATCCTGGACCGTACCGACTCGGGGGAGATCATTGCCATGCGCAGCACGCCGGTTTCGTTCCCGCGCATCGCCGCGGCGGTCGTCGCCGCGGCCGCGGCGGCGCCGCTTCATGCCCAGCCGTTCGCCGACGCGGCCCGCTCACGGGCGGGCTACTCGGGCGGCACGATCGCGCCGAAAGTCCAATGCGCTGAGCTCGCGGAGATCGAGCTGCCGGAGCTCACAGAGATCACCGCGCGGACGATCGCCGCGGACGGCCGGGTCCCGGCGCACTGCCGCGTGAACGGCGTGATCGAGCCCGAGGTCGCGTTCGAGGTGAACCTCCCCGCCATGTGGAACGGCCGCTTCTACATGATCGGCAACGGCGGCCTCGCGGGCGAGGGATTCGACGATCCGCGCCGTTCGCAGGAACGCGCCGCGGCGCTCGAGCACGGCTTCGCGATCGCGAGCACGAACACCGGTCACTACGCGACGGAAGAGCCGGGCGGCACGTTCGTGCTGAGCAATCCGCAAAAGGCGATCGACTATGCGTATCGCGCGGTCCACGTCACCGCCGTCACCGCGAAGGAGATCGCGAGCCGTTACTACGAGGAGCCGGTGGCGTACTCGTATTGGAACTCGTGCTCGAACGGGGGCCGCCAGGGGCTCCTCGAGGCGCAGCGCTATCCGTCCGACTTCGACGGCATCGTCGCAAACGCGCCGTGGGTCGATCAGACCGGGTTCGCGATCGGGGCATTCTGGAATCAGCAGGCGCTCGACGACGTCCCGATCAGTCCGGCGAAGATGGCGCTCGTCGCGGAGCGCGTGATGGCGGTGTGCGACGCCGTCGACGGGCTCGAGGACGGCCTGATCGACGATCCGCGCAAGTGCTCGTTCGAGGTTGCGCGCGACGTGCCGATCTGCCCCGCCGGCACCGACACGGACGCATGCCTCACGCCGGAGCAAGCCGAAGCGATCCAGAAGGTCTACGACGGTCCGACGAACAGCCGCGGCGAGCGTCTCTTCCCGGGATTCATGCTCGGCAGCGAGGCGCTCGTGACGAGCCCGAACGGCGCAGAGCAGTCCGGCTGGGCGAACCTGATTCTGCCGGCGCAACCGGGCGCGAAGCCCGCGGATTTCAACCTCGCCGAGTCGCTGTTCCGTTATCTCGTGCTCGATCCGCCGCAGCCCGACTACGACTATCGCTCGTTCGACTTCGATCGCGACGTCGCGCTGTTCGAGCGTTGGGCCGAGACGGCGAATGCAACCTCCACGGATCTCGCCGAGTTCCGCGCGCGCGGCGGCAAGCTGATCATCACGTACGGCTGGGCGGACGCGATCCTGCAGCCGCTGATGGGCGTCGAGTACTACGAGAAGGCGGCGGCCGCGAACGGCCCGGACGCGACCGACTTCATGCGGCTTTTCATGGCGCCCGGCATGGCGCACTGCGCCGGCGGGATCGGCCCGGATCAATACGATGCGGTCACCGCGGTCATCGATTGGGTCGAGACCGGCTCGGCACCCGATGCGCTGATCGCGAGGAAGATCGTCGGCGGCAACGTCACGCGATCGCGGCCGCTCTGCCCGTATCCGCAGATCGCGCGCTACGACGGCGACGGCAGCATTGACGACGCGGTGAACTTCGTCTGCACGGAGTGACGTCGATGCGCGAGGAAGAGCCGCTTTAGCACCTGTCGTCACGAAGAGTCGCCAATATAGCGCCTCGGCCGAGGACCGGCGCGCGACAATGTCGTATTCCGAGGACGCCATGGGCACTCGGAAGGCGAAGAGAATCGCTTCTCGGCGAGTGCGTCATTTTTGGCTGCGTCCGGCGAACAGCGCTTTCAATCGGCGCGTATCGTCGTCGCTCCAGCGCGGCGGATCGGTCAACGCGACCCATGCATCGACGTAATGCTCGGGCGCAAAGTTGTGGCCGTGACCGCTCGGCGTGATCGCACCTGCCCTCATGTCGGCGACGATCTGCAGCATCGTCACGATCGGAATCCAACGGAGCTCCGGCGTGACGTCCGGCCCCCGGGGCGGCTCTAGCCACTCCGGCGAGCGGTACGCGATGCTCGGATCGAAGAACGTGATCGGATCCGACGCGTACTGAAGAAACGCAATCCGCAGCGGTCCCCAAGGCACGCCCGGCATGTCGAGGCGGTCGTACTGGTCGGTGAAGCGGATCACCGTGCTGTCGCGGAAGCGCGGCAGCCATGCCGGCGAGCCGGGAACGCGCCGCTCGGTCGCGGAGCGCCACGTCTCGCTGCGGTATGGCGGACCGCTCCACAGCACACCCTCGAAAATGTCCCCGATCACGTCATAGATCTCGAACGAGCTGTCCGAATGCAGCGCGCCGAGGCTCAGGCCGTGGAGATAAAGCGCAGGCCTCTGGTCGCGGGGCAGCTTCGTCCAATGACCGTACACGTCCGCGAAGAGCTGCTGCGCCGTCTCTTCGCCGTGCTCGGGCTCGATCAGCAGCGAGAAAGCGCTCTCGAGGTACGAGTACTGCACGGCGACGCTCGCGATGTCGCCGCGATGCA
>CAZKNH010000019.1:0-43313 GCA_964553875.1 uncultured Gammaproteobacteria bacterium
CTTTTGGGCGGTCTTTGGAGCGTCCAAATCCATCCCCAATTGGAAGAGGGCGTCGCGAGACATGGCGTCCTCCCCAACCAGCAGATGATCGGTGGCAGTTTCGAGGGGGCGTTACTATATAGCCCTCGTCTCGTCTGTCAACGCCGCGACGCTTCGATCGCTTCCGATTCGGCGCGATTTCACGCGAAATCCGCGATTGCGGCCGTGAGCTCGTCGGCGCGGCGCGCTCACGGCGAGAGCGCCCACGCACGCATCCTGCGCTCGCTCGCCGCCCGCATCAGCATCGAGCACGAGCGGCTCGGCGACGAGGAGGAGATCGAGTTCCAGATCGAGCGGCCGCGCGAAAAGTAGCGCGGGCATCCGAGCCGTGCATCGCCCGCCCGAGACGACGCGGGAGCGATCCGCTATCGGCGGCGCCAGTCGGGATTCGTCAGCGCCGTCAGCACATGGTCCTGCCAGCGGCCGGCGATCAGCAGGTAGTCCCTGGCATAGCCCTCGGGCACGAAGCCGAGCCGGCGCAGCAGATTGGCGCTTCGCACGTTCGTCGGCAGATGGTTCGCCATGATCCGGTGCAGGTTCAGCGTGCCGAAGCAGTAGCCGATCGCCGCCTCGAGCGCCTCCGCCATCAGGCCCTGCCCGACGAAGCGATGATCGAGCCCGTAGCCGAGGTAGGCCGCGTAGAACGGATAGCCCGTGATGCCGCTGAACGTGCACTGCCCGATGATCGCGCCCGACGGGTCGTTCTTGCGGACGAGAACGAACGGCAGCGAGCGGCCCGCGACGGTCTCCTGCAGCATGATCTCGAGCCTGCCGCGGCAGCCCGCGACCGTGAAATACGCATCGTCGCGCTCGGGGTCCCACGGCGCGAAATGCTCGCGGTTTGCCGTGACGAAGGCGGCGAGCGCCTCGGCATCGTCCGGCAGCGGCACCCTGACGACGAGCCGGCGGGTTTCGAGGCGCGGTAGCGCCGGAGCGTTGCGGATCGGCATGGTCCTCACGTGCTCCGCAGCCGCCGTTGCGACGCGGCTCGAGCGCGGGCACGCCGATACCGATTCTCCGCCGCCGCGGCCCGGGAGGCCAGAGCCGCCTCAGAACTCGAACGCCATCGCGACCCATCCGCGCCGGCCGAGCACGTCGTAGAAGCCGGCGTTCGTCGCGGAGCCGCGCGAATAGATCGTCGCGTTCGTGATCGGCGGCTCCTTGTCGAACAGGTTGTCGATGCCGAAGCGCAGCGAAATCCTGTCGCTGAGGTCGTAGCTCCCCGAGAGATCGAAGATGTCGTAGCTCGGTGTCGGCAGCGTCAGCACGTCCGGGTCCGTCACGATCGCCGCGGGCTCGATCTCGGGCAGATGCCGCCAGCGCAGGCTGAGTCGCCAGCCGGCGCGGGAGTAGCCGACCGTCGTGAAGGTGCGGTAGTCGTACGAGCCGCCCTGGACACCCGAGACGTTGTTCGGTCCGAACGTCCCCTTGTACTCGAGGAGCGGCGCCGCGGGATCGACCGCGGTCTTCATGCTGTCGAGGTAGCTCGCGAGGAAGCTCACGCTGAGCATGCCCGCGCCGACATCGCGGCTCCAGTCGACCTGCACGTCGACGCCGCGGGTCTCGAGGCGGCTCAGGTTCGTGTACGAGACGTCGGTCGGCGCGCGGTTGCCGTTGCCCGGATCGCGGATGACCTGCCGGCACGCGGGCGTGTCCGGATCGAACGTCGGATTGACGTCGGGCGAGAAGCATTGCGTGTAGATCGAATCGACCGACTGCGACGCGACCATGTCGCTCAGCGCGATCTCGTAGAAATCGATCGACATCGACGTGCGGTCGCCGAGCTGCAGCACGGCGCCGAGGGTGATCGACTCGCCGGTCTCGTTCGTGAGCTCCGGGTTGCCGAGCGTGTTGACGACGGCGAAGCCCGCACCCGTCGGCTGATTGTTGCCGGGCGCGTAGAACTCGGCGGCGCCGGTCGGTCCCATCCGCGCCTCGCATATCGCCCGGACCTGCGCCGCGTTCGGGTTCGTGTTCGGATTCGCGCTCAACGCGCTGACGGAGTTGAACTCCGAGCAGAGGTCGCCGATCGCCGAGAAGCTGAGCGTCTGCGTGCGAGCGAGGTAGAGCTCCGCGATGTTCGGCGCCCTATTCGACACCTGGCGGCCGCCCCGCAGCCTCACGCGGTCGGTGACGCGCCAGTCGAAGAGCCCCTTGTACGTTTCGATCGAGCCGCTCGGATCCGCATCCGTGTAGCGGTACCCGAGCTCGACGTTGAGCTCCTGCACGAGACGCCTTCCGCGGAGGAGCGGCAGCAGCAGCTCGCCGTAGATTTCCTCCTGCGAGATTTCGCCGCGGGATTCGCCGATCGGGTAGAGGCCCATGGAGAGGTCGAGCCACGAGCTCTGGCTCGACAGCGTGTCGACCTGGAACGCGTACTCGTTCTCCCTGTGCGACGCGCCGAGGGCGAAGCGCGCCTCGCCCGCCGGCAGATCGATGAACCGCCCCTGCACGTTGAACTCGCCGACGAGCTGTTCCATCTGCGAGTTGTTCTGCAGGTTCGCGGCGAGCGCGATCAGGCAATCCTCGGACACCTCGAACTGCTCGAAGATCGGCAGGCCCGACGTGCACGAGCCGATCGCTGCCTGGAAGCCGCCGCCGAGCGGATTGCCCGTGAAGAACATGCCGCGGCCGTAGTTCGGCTGAGTGATCAGGAAGCGGTAGCGCTCCAGCGAGCCGAAGCCGTAGAGCCGCGTCAGCACCGACGTCGAGCCGTACGACGCGTAGGCTTCCCACGTCCAATCCCGGTTCGTGAAGCCGCCCTCGAAGCCCGCCACGAGCTGGTACGACGTGACCCGGTTGTCCGTGCTTCTGGGCGGCGCCCACGTCGGCACCGTGCCGAGCTGCCACGGCTCGTTCGGCCGCGGGCGGCTGTCGAGCAGCGCCGCGAGCTGCGGCGAGACGGGCCAGACCTCGGAGTTCGTGCAGCCGCCGACCGGCGCGCACGAGAGCCCGTGAATGCCGCCCGGCAGGAACGCGGGCAGCGTGTTGCCGTTCTCGTCGACCGAAGGCGCGTAGATGTCGTCGCCGTACGGGATCTCGACCGCGCGGCCGCCGGTGGCCGCCGCATACTCGAGCAGCGTGTCGGTCTTGTCCTCGCTGAAGTTCGCCTGCATGAACGCGGACACGTTGTCCGCGATGTTCAGGATCGCGCGGCCGAACACGGCGTGGCGCTCGAGCGGGATCGACACCTGCCGGAACAGGTTGTTCTCGGTGATGCTGCCGTTCAGGTCGGGCGGGGCCGGGTCGTTGTCGATGCGCCGCTTCCGGAACGTCACGCCGTCGACGACGAGCGGTCCGTTGTAGAAATCGGCGCCGGGGCCCGTCGTCCGATAGAGCGAGCCGTCGGCGTTCAGATAGAACGTGCCGGTGTTGCCGATCGCCTGCGCCTCGGCGAGGGACACGCCGAACGCGTTCGCGACGCCCTGCACCGTCGGATTGTTCGGCGGACGGTTCGAGCCAGCGAGGTTGGCCGTCGAGTAGCTGCTGTCGCTGTAGACGAGCTGCGTGCCGGCGACCGTGGGCTCGGCCATCGCACGCCGGTAGAACTCGCGCTCGACGTCCATCACGCGCTCGCGGTGCGACCATTCGAAGCCCATCAGCACGTTGCCTTCGCCGCCGGCGAAGTTCGCGCCGTAGAGTCCCGCGAGCCGCAGCTCCTCGCCGCCGCCGTGCTCGGTCGCACCGTACCTGACGTCGAGGTTCACGCCTTCGTAATCGCGTTTCAGGATGAAGTTGACGACGCCCGCCATCGCGTCCGCGCCGTAGACGGACGACGCGCCGCCGGTGATCGTCTCGACGCGCGCGACCGCGGCGGTCGGGATCGTGTTCGTGCTGACGGCGCCTGCGGCGTTCACCGGCATACCGCGCCGGCCGTCGATCAGCACGAGATTACGGTTCGAGCCGAGGCCCCGCAGGCTGATCGTCGACGCGCCCGGCGTCGTCGTCGGATTCGATTGGATCGTCTGCGTGTCGAACTGCGTGACCGCCGGAACGAATTGCGGCAGCTGGTTCAGCACGTGCTCGATGCCGACGGCCATCGTGTTGTCGATCAGCTCCTGGCCGACCGTCATGATCGGGCTGTTGGCCTCGAAGTCCCGTCTGGCGATTCGCGACCCGGTGACGACCACTTCCTCGAGCCGCGAGTCCTGGGCCATCTCCTGCGCGACGGCTGCCTGCGCGGCGATCGCCGCGGCCACGGCGACCGCGAGCCCGCAGCGGCGAGCCTGCGAAGCTTGCTCGATCATGAGTTTCCTCCCCCGATGGCTTTTTTCTTGCGTGAAGCGGTCGGCGGGTCGGGCGACGCGCCGCCGCGTCACACGAGCGTGTTCATTCCGCCTCGGGCGGCAAAGTGGGTGCGGTCACCTACGGCGGGGCGGGGGCGGACTGCGGGAAGTCCGATTGCTACGGTGATCCTCCGCGGGTATATAGTATTCGCGTTCGGAAAATGCTGCGGCGACGCAGCAGCTTACGGGTCGAGGAATGATGCGCATACTGCGACGACCCTGGGGATGGCTCGCGGCCGCAGGTGTCGCTGCCGTCGCAGCGGTATTCATATGGGGGATCGACGGCGCCCGAGACCAGGAACGCTGGGCGCTGCTCGAGACGTATTGCCTCGATTGTCATAATTCGCTCGACTTCGCGGGCGATTTGAGCTTCGAGGGCCTGACCCCGGATTCGGTCCCGCAGCACGCCGAGATCTTCGAGGCGGCGATCGCGAAGCTCCGCGGCCGGTTGATGCCCCCGCCGGGCGCCCGCCAGCCGGCGCAGCAGGATATCGATGCGCTGATCGCGTGGCTCGAGGGGACGATCGACGAGGGCGCTGAGTACCGCAAGGTCGGTCACGTCACGGCGCAGCGGCTCAATCGGACCGAGCTCTCGAAGGCCGTAAGAGATCTTCTCGGCATCGACATCGATGCGACGGAGTATCTCCCCGCGGAGATCGAGGTCGACGGCTTCACGAACATCGCGGCCGCGTTGAGCGCGTCGCCGGCGTTCGTCGAGCAGTACCTCGAGTTCGCGAGCGCGGCGGCTCATCTCGCCGTCGGCGAGCCGATCCCGAAGGTCTTCAACGCCTATTTCCCGCCGCCGGCAGGCGGGCAGGACGGCTACATCGAAGGCATGCCGCTCGGCACGCGCGGCGGCACGAAGATCGTGCACACGTTCCCGGCCGACGGCGAGTACCGGCTGACGATCAAGGACGTCGGCGTCGGCCTCTACCCGACGGCGGTCGAGACGCGGCACACGTTGCTCGTGCTCGTCGACCGGGAAATCGTGTTCCGCGAGGACATCGGCGGTCCCGAGGACTTCGCGCTCGCGAACAAGGGCGGCGCGCCCGGCAAAGCCGAGATCGAGAGCCGTTTCGCGAATATCCCGATTCACGTCAAAGCAGGCACGCACGAGATCGTCGTGACGTTCCTGCACCGCTCGCGCGCGTCGACCGACGAGATGATCTCGACGTACTCGCCGCGGGACAGCTTCAGCTACAACGGCGCGCCGCGCGTGCCGCGGATCGCGGGCGGCATCGATCTCACCGGTCCGTTCGACTCGACCGGTCTCTCCGCGACGCCGAGCCGCAACAAGATCTTCGTCTGCGAGCCCGAGGTGCCCGAGCGCGAGCGTGCCTGCGCCCGGCAGATCACGGCGACGCTCGCCGAGCGGGCCTACCGGCGCCCGATCGAGCAGGCCGACCTCGATCGGCTGATGCCGTTTTTCGAGGAAGGGCGGCGCGGACCGGGCGGCTTCGACGAGGGCATCGAGGTCATGATCACGGCGCTCCTCGCGAGCCCGGATTTTCTGTACCGCTTCATCGCGCCGCCGAAGGATCCGACGGCGGAACGATACGCGCTCGGCGACTTCGAGCTCGCGTCGCGTCTCGCGTTCTTCCTGTGGAGCCAGGGCCCCGACGACGAGCTTCTGCAGCTCGCGGCGGAAGGCAAGCTGTCGCGGCCCGACGTGCTCGACGCGCAGGTCATGCGCATGCTCGCCGATCCGCGGGCGGAGGTGCTGGTCGACGATTTCGCGCTGCGGTGGCTCAACGTCGACGATCTCGATGCGGTGCAGCCCGACCAGAACATCTTCCCCGAGTTCACCGAAGCGCTGCGGCGGGACTTCGCCGAGGAGATCCGGCTTTTCATCGGCAGCATCCTGCTCGAGGACCGCGACGTCCGGCAGCTGCTGACCGCGGATCACACGTTCCTGAACGAACGGCTCGCGCGTCACTACGGCGTCTCGGGCGTGTTCGGCCCGCAGTTCCGCCGCGTCGAGCTCGACGATCCGACGCGGCATGGGCTGCTCGGCAAGGGCGCCGTGCTGCTTCGGACGTCGTACGGCGACCGCACGTCGCCCGTGCTCCGCGGCGCGTGGGTGCTCGAGAAGCTGATGGGGACGCCTCCGGCGCCGCCGCCCCCCGGCGTCGAGACGGATCTGACGACGCAGGCGGGCGAGATGCCGAAGACGCTGCGCGCCCGTCTCGAGCAGCACCGTGCGGACGCGGCGTGCAGCTCGTGCCACGGCGTGATCGACCCGTACGGTCTCGCACTGGAAAACTTCACTGTCATCGGCGCATGGCGCGACTACGATAAGGACGCGGACGCGCCGATCGACCCGAGCACGGAGCTGCCGGGCGGGATTGCCGTCACGGGACCCGTGGAGCTCACGGCGGCATTGCTGCGGCGCGAGGACCAGTTCGTTCAGGCGCTGACGCAGAAGCTGATGATGTATGCGCTCGGTCGCGAGCTCGAGTATTTCGACATGCCCGAGGTACGCGAGATCGTGCGCGCTGCGCAGTCGGAGGACTATCGTTTCTCGGCGCTCGTGCGCGGCATCGTGAAGAGCGAAGCGTTCCGCATGCAGGGCGTCGTGCGCGACGACGGTTCCATTCAGGCCTCGTTGGCCGGAACCGCGTCCGCGATGTAGGGGAGGCTGGCCGATGTATCTTACGAAGAAGCATCTTTCTCGGCGTACCGTCCTGCGGGCCGCAGGCGTCTCGATCGGCTTGCCGCTGCTCGAGGCGATGATCCCGGCGGCGACCGCGCTCGCGCAGACTGCGGCGGCCCCGAAGCTTCGCGCCGGCTTCTTCTACCTGCCGCACGGCGCGATCATGTGGAACACGCCGTTCGGGGCCGAGATGGATCACTGGACGCCGAGCGGCTCCGGCCCGGATTTCAAGCTGAGCCCGATCCTCGAGCCGCTCGAGCCGTACAAGCGCTACGTCGCGTCGTTCAGCCATCTCGAGAACAAGGCGCCGCGCGGCTCCGTGCACGGCCTGTTCCCGGCGACGTGGCTGTCCGCGGTGCGGCCGGATCAGAAGGCGACCGGCGCGATGATGGCGCCGACGATCGATCAGCTGATCGCCGAGCGCATCCGCGGCGACACGGTGCTGCCGTCGCTCGAGGTGTCGTCCGAGACGACGGTGCAGGCGGCCGCGTGCAACAGCGGCGCGTGCTACTACAGCGCGACGCTGTCGTTCCGCAACGAGACGACGCCGCTGCCGATGGAGTTCAACCCGCGGAAGGTCTTCATGCGGCTCTTCGGCGCGGGCGATACGCCGGAGGAGCGCGAGGTGATCGCGCGCCGAAGGCTCAGCATCCTCGACATGGTCCTCGATCGCACGCACGAGCTGCAGCGGCAGGTCGGCCACCACGACCGGGTCGTTCTCGAGCGCTACCTCGAGTCCGTCCGCGAGACGGAGCAGCGCATCGAGAAGGCCGCGGCGCGCGATCTCTCCGACATCGATCTGCCGGATGCGCCGATCGGCGAGCTGCCCGACTTCGACGAGCAGCTGCGTCTGATGTTCGACCTGATCGCGCTCGCGTTCCAGGCGGACCTGACGCGCGTCGCGACGTACTTCATGGTCGGCGAGGCGACCACGCGGCCGTACAACCACATCGGCGTCCCGGACGGCTTCCATCCGCTGTCGCACCACGCGAACAACAAGGAGCGGCTGCTCAAGCTCGTCCGGATCCAGCGCTACCATGTCGAGCGCTTCGCGGAATTCGTCGCGAAGCTCGCGAGCATCCAGGAGGGCGACGGCACGCTGCTCGATCACTCGCTCCTGATGTACGGCTCGAACATGAGCAACAGCGACCGTCACAACCACTACCCGCTGCCGGTCATTCTCGTCGGCGGTGCGAACGGTCAGCTGCGCGGCGGCCAGCACATCGATCTGCCGGAGTACACGCCGCACGCGAACCTGCTCCTGACCGTCGTGAACAAGGCCGGGCTCGAGATGAAGTCGATCGCGGACAGCACCGGCGAGATCGCAGGGGTCTAGGACGAGCCGCGTGCGCCCGAACGGATCGTATCGGCCAAGCCGCAGGGCGGTGCTGCAAGGCCTTGCGGCCGGGCTCGCGGGGCTCGCGGTTACGCCGCGAAGCTTCGCGGCCGAGGGCCTCGGGCGCTCGCAAGTCGCGCGCGGCTTGACGCTCCTCCGCGGCGCCGGCGGCAATATCCTCGTGCTCGAGACGAACGCGGGGAAGGTCGTCGTCGACACCGGTGCCGAAGCGCACCGCGACGCCGTGACGGCGGCCCTCGCCGATCTGCCGGGCGGTGCGGTCGAAGCCGTCTTCAACACGCATTGGCACCTCGATCAGGTCGGCAACAACGAGCCGCTCGGCGCCTCGGGAGCCGCGATTTTCGCGCACGAGAAAACGCGGATCCGGCTGACGACGGGCTACTACCTGCCGACGGAGGAGCGTTACGAGAAGCCGCTGCCCGAGGCGGCGCGTCCGACCGAGACGTTCTACACGAGCGGCGAGACGACCGTCGGCGGCAGACGCATCGAATACGGTTACCTGATCGAGGCGCACACGGACGGCGACATCTACGTCGCGTTCCCGGACTTGAACGTCATCGCGGTCGGCGACGTCGTGTCGCCCGAGATCGATCCGGTTTTCGACTGGTTCGGCGGCGGCTGGCTCGGCGGACGCGTCGACGCGCTCGCGAAGCTGCTCGAGATGAGCGATGCGGACACGCGCTTCGTGCCGAGCTACGGCCCGGTCGTCGGCCGCGCCGAGGTGCAGGCCGAGCACGACCTGATGCTCCGGTTCTTCGAGCTGATGGTCGAGCGCATCCGCCGCGGCGAGAGCGCCGAGGACATGCTCGCCGCGAACGCGCTCGCCGTTCTCGGCCGCACGTTCCAGGACCCCGCGAAGCTCCTGTACGACGTGCACAAGGGCTTCTGGGCGCATCACAACAAGCTAAACCACGACATCGTCTGACGCGGGCGGGGGAATCATGAGACGCGCAATCCTCGCGGCGATCACGCTCGTTGCCACTCACGTCGCCCTGGCCGACAGTCAGCTCGCGGACCTGATCGAGCGAGGCCGCCGCGCCGCGGCGATCGAGCTGATCGAGCAGGGCGCGGACGTCAATGCCGCGCAGAAGGACGGCACGACGCCGCTCCACTGGGCGGCTCACCGGCTCGATCTCGAGATCGCGCAGATGCTGCTCGAGCGGGGCGCGAACCCGAACGCGCAGAACCTCTTCGGTGCGACGCCGCTCGGCGAGGCCGTCTCGGGCGCGAACGTGCCGCTCGTACGGATGCTGCTCGAGGCCGGCGCGGACGCGAACGCGGCGAACTTCGACGGCGAGACGGCGCTGATGGTTGCCGCGCGCACGGGCAACGTCGAGATGGCGAAGCTTCTGATCGAGCACGGCGCGGACGTCAACGCGCGAGAGACGTGGCGCCAGCAGACCGCACTGATGTGGGCGGCCGACGGTGCCTATCCGGAGCTCGTGCAGCTTCTGATCGATCACGGCGCCGACGTCACGGCGCGCGCCGCCGTCAACGACTGGGGCTCGCAGATCACGTCGGAGCCGCGTGCGCAATACCGCCCGACGGGCGGGTTGACGCCGCTCCTCTATGCCGCCCGATCGGGATGCGCCGAATGCGTGCGCGCGATCATCGCCGCCGGCGAAGATCCGGATCGGCCGACGCCGGACGGCGTCACCGCGCTCATGATCGCGATCGATAACTACGAGTTCGACACGGCGAACGTGCTGCTCGATCTCGGCGCGAACCCGCACTATGCCGACTGGTGGGGACGCACCGCGCTCTATCTCGCCGTCGACATGAACACGTACGTGCCGCGCTCGCCCGCGTTCCCGCGATCGAAGAAGGCGACCGGGCTCGACATCGCGCGCCGGCTGCTCGAGATGGGCGTCGAGGTCAACCCGCAGTTGAACTTCCATCGTCCGGGCCGCGGCGGCAACAGCGCGCGCTTCACCGATGATCTCCTGACGACCGGCGCGACGCCGCTTCTCCGCGCGGCGATCATGCACGACCACGACGCGATGCGTTTGTTGCTCGAGCACGGCGCATTGGTCGATTTGCCGAACGTCATGGGCGTCACGCCGCTGATGGCTGCAGTGGGCATGGGCGTGCGCTCGCTCAACTTCGGCGCGCATCGGCAGCCGGATTTCGAGGATCCGACGATCCAGGACCAGGTCATCCAGTCGCTCGAGATCCTCCTCTCGGCCGGCGCCGACATCAACGCGCAGGTGACCGATACGACGAGCCGCACCGCGCGTATCGCGCGGCCGAGCGGCATGACGAACCGCGAGGGGCAGACCACGCTGCACCAGGCGGCGGAGCGGGGATGGGCGCGGGTCGTCGAGTATCTGGTCGAGCACGGTGCGGACGTTCACGTGCGAGACAAGCTCGGCAGGTCGCCGCTCGATCTCGCGCTGACGCCGGTTGACGGGCAGCGCGTGCCTGGCACCGACGTCGTCGAGGAAATCCTGAAGAGGGCAGGGGCGACGCCGTCCGCGACCGTGTCGCAGCTCTAGCCGCGGCCACGAAGCGTTTTCAGCACGCTGTCATCTCGCCGGCGTGCCCCCCGGCGACCACCACTCGCCGTAGAGATTGTCGATCTCGCCGTCGCAGTCGTCGTCGATCCTGTTCGGCAACTCCGCAGCGCCGGGGTGAATGAATCGGCGCGTGTCGTCGCAATCGTCGCCGCGCGCGCCTCCGACGTTGAAGACTCGGTTGTCGATGAAGCCGTCGCCGTCGCGATCCATGTTGCCGATGGTCTGCGGGTCGCAGTCCTCGTCATGGCCGTCGAAATCGGCGACCTCCGCATTGCCCGGATAACGGTTCGCATCGGTGTCGTCGCAGTCGGCCCCGCCGAACGCGTACGACTTGACGCCGTCGCCGTCGCAGTCCTCGCCGCCCTGCTGGATGCAACGCTCGATCTCCGACGGGAGCTGGATCCGTGGGAGCGCTTGCGGAGGTATCGTCTGCGGCGGGCGCACTTGGAGGTTCGGTCTTGGCGCCTGTGCCATGGGTGCGGCTGCGAACGCCAGACAGGATGCTGCGGTGAGCAGTTGCAAGCTCTTGCGCACGGAAGGGTCCTCGACGGATGGAAAACGATACGCTACCAGGGGCGCCGCTTTGACAACGTGACGCGTGACACAGCGCGAGGTCCGTGACGGCTTCGCGAACAGCCGCCAGTCCGACTCGGTCATCGTCACGAGCCGTGTCGTTGCTGTGTCGAATTGGCAGGTCGTCTCGTGCCGCTACAGCTAGCGGATACGGAGCGGATCGTTAGCTGACACGCGTGGCGAGAGCGGTTTTGCCTGCGAGTAAAGGGGACCGGGTATTTTGCAGCGTGGCTGGCGGAGGGAGTGGGATTCGAACCCACGGTACGGAAAAACCGTACACTTGATTTCGAGTCAAGCCCGTTCGACCACTCCGGCATCCCTCCGCGCGCAATTCTAGCAGAGTTGGCCGACGAGGCGGGGGTCGAATATCTGCTTGATTACGTACGCCGGCTAAGGTATGGCGCGACCCTTCTCTCACCGCGACCACGCAGACGCCGCGGCGAATCCGATCGATACGGCGAGAAGGCAGAGGCCGACCGACGCGAGGACGTTCAGCGTGGCGCCCATCCAGTGGCCGTCCCGCACGAGGTCAAGCGTTTCGAGGCTGAACGACGAAAACGTCGTGAACCCGCCGAGAACCCCGACGAGCAGGAAAGCGCGCGCGTCCGAAGACAGCACGGCACGCCCGTCCGCGGCGGCGAGACCCGCCAGAAAACCGATCAGCAGCGAGCCCGATACGTTCACGATCAGCGTGCTCCACGGAAACGCGCCGTCGCCGAAGCGGGCCACCGCCCGGCCGACCGCGTAACGGCCCATGCTGCCGAGCGCGCCACCGACGGCGACCCACAGATAGCTCATCTCTCGTCCCGCGTCCTCGTCGATCCCAGCGGCGCCGTGCCCCCGGAGACCAACCGGGCCGCATCATAAGGCATCGCGCCCGCGGCCTGTGCGCTCGTATAGCCGATCGCGCGTCAGCGGGGGGCCCGTGCGGCACGGCATGCCGATCGTCCGCCGCAGGCCTCACCTATACAATGCGCCGGTACCGGCGCCGTGATCACGACTGGACCGTGACCGACCAGATCCTCGAAACCGCCGTCGTCGCTCTCGCCGCGTTCTTCGCGACGATCGGGCCGCTCGACGTCGCCGCGATCTTCGCGGCGCTCACGCCGACTGCGACCCGCCGCGCGCGGCGCTCGATGGCGATCCGCGGCGTCTTGATCGCGGGCGTGATCCTGGTCTCGGTCGCGCTCGTCGGCGAGCCGCTGCTCGACGTGCTCGGCGTATCGCTGCCGGCGCTCCGCACTGCGGGCGGCGTGCTGCTCCTCTTGATCGGGATCGAAATGGTCTTCGCGCGCTCGGTCGGCGGGCACTCGCCGACCGAGGAGGAGACGCGCGAGGCGGCGGCGAAGCAGGACATCTCGGTCTTTCCGCTCGCGACGCCGCTGATCGCGGGTCCGGGCGCGATGGGCGCCGCGATCCTGCTGATGAGCAACACGTCGGGCAACGTCCTGCTTCAGGCGGTCGTCATCGGCAGCCTCGTGCTGATGCTCGTCGGGACGCTGATCGCGCTGCTTCTCGCCGGGGAGATCGTTCGGCTCCTCGGCGTGACCGGCATGGCCGTCGTCACGCGGATCTTCGGCATCGTGCTGGCCGCGATGGCCGTGCAGTTCATCTTCGACGGGATCGCGCAGAGCGGGTTGCTCGACGGCATGCGCTAGGGCCGTGTCACGCCGCTTTCGCCGCGCGGAGCCGGCCGCTCGAATGGAGCACCCATAACGCGACGCATGCCGCGGCGGTCAGCCCGGCCCCGGCGAGGAACGTCGCGTCCGGCCCGAACCGCTCCCACAGAACGCCCGCGAGCACGCTCGCGGCGAGCAGCACGACGCCCGTGACGAAGTTGAACACGCCGAACGCGGTGCCGCGCACGCGTTCGTCGGATGCGTCGGCGACGAGCGCCGCGAAGAGCCCCTGCGTGAACCCCATATGCAACCCCCAGAGCACGACGCCGACGAGCGTCCCCGCGATCGTGTCGGCGAACGCGAGGACGATGTCGCCCACGACGAGCAGCATCGCGCCGCAGCCGAGAACGCCGTACCGGTCGAGCCGGTCCGAGAGGAAACCCGCCGGGTACGCCGAGAGCGAGTAGGCGACGTTCATCACGACGAGCACGAGCGGGACGAGCGTCACGGCGAGCCCCGCATCGTCGGCCTTGAGCACGAGGAACGCTTCGCTGAAGCGCGCGAGCGTGAAGAGCGCCGCGACCACGATCAGCCACCAGTACGCGCGACCGAGCGAGCCGAGCGCAAGCCGGAGCTCGTACGCGGGGCCGGTCCGCTGCGGCTCGGGCGGCTCGCGAACGAACAGGATCAGCACGGCGACCGAGAGCACCGCCGGCACGACGGCGATCCAGAACACGGTCCGGAGCGCATCGCCGGTCGCGGCCATCAGCACGACCGCGAGGAGCGGTCCCGCGAACGCGCCGACGGTGTCGAGCGCCTGCCGGAGCCCATAGGCGGCGCCGCGCGTTTCCGCGGGCACCAGCTTCGCGACGAGGGCGTCGCGCGGCGCGCCCCGGATGCCCTTGCCGACGCGGTCGATGAACCGCGCTGCGAGCACCCAGCCCGCGGCCGGCGCGAGCGCGAACATCGGCTTCGTGACGGCGGCGAGCCCGTAGCCGAGCACCGCGAGGGGTTTCCGCCGGCCGAGCCGGTCGCTGACGGCGCCGGAGAAGATCTTCGTGATCGACGCGATCGCCTCGGCCACGCCTTCCATGACGCCGACGAACGTGTAGCTCGCGCCGAGCGTGCCGACGAGGAAGACCGGCAGGAGCGCATGGATCATCTCGGACGAGACGTCCATCAAGAGGCTCACGAGCCCGAGCGCCCAGATCCCCCCGGGCATCGAGCGCAGGCCGCCGGCGCGGCGGGCCGGAGCCGTGCGGCTCACGCCGGTGCGTCCTCGCTCGTCATTGGATCGATTCCATTCACGGCCGCGCGTCACGCAGCTTAGATTGGCTTGAGCGATAATGCGCCCGCAACAGGAGCTGATCCCACTGGACCGAACGCGCGCACTCGAAGCCATCGCCGAAGTCGTCGGACCGTCCGGCGTCGTGTCCGGCGCGGACGCCGAGCGTTTCCTCGTCGACGAGCGGCGCCTCTATTGCGGCAAGGCGGCGCTGATCGTGCAGCCCGCGACCGTCGACGAGTGCGCGCGGGTGCTCGCGATCTGCAACGAGGCCGGCCTCGGCGTCGTGCCGCAGGGCGGCAACACGGGCTACTGCGGCGGCGCGACGCCGTTCGACGCCGAGCGTCACGTGCTCGTGTCGACGTCGCGTCTGCGGCGTATCCGCGAAGTCGATCCCGTCGGCTTCACGCTGACCGCGGAGGCCGGCGTCGTGCTCGCGGATGCGCAAGCCGCGGCCGCGGAGCACGGCCTCTTGTTCCCGCTCAGCATGGGCTCGGAAGGCTCGTGTCAGATCGGCGGCAACGTGTCGACGAACGCGGGCGGCCTCGCGGTGCTGCGCTACGGCACGATGCGCGATCTCGTGCTCGGGCTCGAGGTCGTGCTGCCGAGCGGGCAGGTGCTGTCGGAGCTCAAGGGGCTTCGAAAGGACAACACGGGCTACGACCTGAAATCGCTCTTCGTCGGTGCGGAAGGCACGCTCGGGCTCGTCACGGCGGCGGTGCTGAAGCTCTTTCCGATGCCAGCCGTGCGCGAGACCGCGTGGATCGCCGTCTCGGGCCCGGCCGCCGCGTGCGCGCTGCTCGGGCGCGCGCGCCGCGAGAGCGGCGATCGGGTCGTCTCGGCGGAGTACGTCTCGCGCGAATCGCTCGAGCTCGTGCTGATCCACGTCGCGGGCGCGCGCGATCCGCTCGATGCGGCCTACCCGCATTACCTCTTGCTCGAGCTCGCATCGAGCGACGCCGACGGCACGCTGCGGAACGCGCTCGAGCGGATCCTCGCCGGCGGCATGGAATCCGGCGACGTCATCGACGGCGTGATCGCGGAGTCTGGCCCTCAGCGCGATGCGCTCTGGGCGCTGCGCGAGCGCGTGCCGGAGGCCGAGCGCGTCGACGGCTCCGTCAAGCACGACGTTTCCGTGCGGATCTCCGACGTGCCGAAGTTCCTCGAGCTCGCCGCGGCCGAGCTCCCGCGGATCGCGCCGCATCGCGTCTCGGTCTACGGGCACATCGGCGACGGGAATCTCCACTACAACCTGTTACCGCCGCCGGGCTCGACGATCGACGAGTTCCGCGAGCGCTCCGCCGACGCGCTCTCCCGCGCCGTGCACGATCTCGCGGCGCGGCTCGGCGGGAGCTTCAGCGCGGAGCACGGGGTCGGTGTGCTGAAAGCGCGCGAGCTCGAGCGCTACCGCTCGCCGGAGGCGCTCGTGCTGATGCGCACAATGAAACGTGCGCTCGACCCGAAGGGCATCATGAATCCGGGGAAGGTGCTGCGCGACGCTTGAAGGCGTCGGCTTCGCCGAGCTTGCCGGTCCGCGCGAGCGCGGCCCGCCCGCGCGGCGGGACCGGCTGGGCTTTTAGGGAAGGATGATGCCCGGCGTCGCGGTGCTGATGCCCGGCGCCACCACTCCGATGGTCACTCCGGAGCGGCCGACGTTCACGCCCGCCCGATCGAGCATCGCGTAGGCCTGCTCCCGTATCTGCGGGTTCGTCACGTGCTGATCGACGAGGCGTCTCGCCGCTTCTCGATCCCTTCCTGCGAGCGTCACCGCGGCGCTCATCACCGCGTTTTGCCGCATTGCATCATTGCTGAACGCATCGAGGAGCCGAGTGTCGATCTCGCTGTCCCTCGCGACCGTCATCGGCAACAACCGGTGCAACGCTTGATCGCGGGTTTCGCCACGGGGCTGGCTCAGCACCCAGCGTTGCGCGCCGTCGAGGTCCTCGCTCGCCCAGCTGCCGACGACGCTGCTCAGTGCGGTCGAGCGCATCGTCGTGTCGGCCAGCTGCATCGCCCAATTGGCGGCCGCCATCGGATCGCTGATGGCCCACGAAGCCGCGACCTGAGCGGCGGCGAGCGTCGAGTACCAGCCGTCGAGCCGCTCGATCATGCGTGCGGCCGCACCGGGATCGACTTGCGCGAGGGCTGGGGCGATCGCCGCAAGGCTCTCGGTGAAACCGGGTCGGCCCTCGTACTGCAGAATCCAGGTGGCCGCCGCGTGGGCGTCGTACTGCGCGTATCCGCCCGCGACGCTTCGCAGCCAATCGCCCTGGAAGTCGGGCGGCAATCGGTCGATTATGCCCGCGGCGGCGACCGGATCGTCTGTGGCGAGCTGGAAGGCGACCTGCGTGATCGCCTGCCGTCCTGCGCGCTCGGCGTTGCGAAGGAGCCATTCGAGCGCGGCGTCGGGGTCGCTTCGCGACCATGAGGACATCAGCGTTCCGATCTGATTCACCGCGTCGACGTTACCGCTCGCGACGAGGCGATCCGCGATCGCCGCGATTCTCGCCGAGTCCCGCTGACCGGCGAGCGTGCTCGTCACGACCAGCATCGGGAGCATCGACGGTTGGGCTGCACCGAAGCTCTCGTCGAGGATCAGATCGATGGCGCGGTGCGGATCGACCGTCGCGATCCCGTTGATCACGGACATGAGCACATTCGGCGACGACTGCTGCAGCGACTTCGCCCACTCGAGCGCGCCGTCCGGGTCCCGCTGCGCGAAGGCCTGCGCGATCGCCGGCAGGAGCTGATCGCGATCGCGTCTGCTCGGCATCGCGTCGAGCCGCGCGATTGCGGCGTACGGATCGCGCTCGGCCATCGCGAGGAGCGCCAGCTGCAGCACGACCCGGCGCATCTCGCCGGGCAACTCTTCGGCGAGCTCGAGCACGGCCTCCGGGTTCGCCGGCGCGAGGGACGAGAAGACGGTGAGATTCTCCGTTACGTCACCGGTGTAACGGCCGGCGCGGAGGTGCGCGAAGACCGCATCCGGGTCGATGCGCGCCCATTCGGTCAGCACGGCGGTGCGGAAACTGCGGCGCACCGCTTCGTCCGTGATCGTATCGGCCAGCGCGAGCGCAGCGGCCGGATCGTGCTCCGCCCATTCCGTGGCGATCCGGGACGCGGCGAGCGTACGCGAAGCCGAGTCGTCGAGCGCAACCGCGCGCTGCAGCGCGCGGAACGGATCTCGCGAGGCCAGCCGCACCGCCGCATCCTGTCGGAACGCCGGGATCTGGGACGGGGCGAGCACCGCTTCGACCTGCGCGAGGGCGCGCTCGTCGTCGCCGAGCACGTCGAGCAGCGCCAGCGAGATCTCGCGCACGGCCACCGCATTATCGAGACGGCGGAGTTCCTGCAGGGCCGCATCGGCGTCGCGCTCGGCCCAGGACTGGAAGAGCGGGACGAGGCGCTCTGTCTCGAGCCGCAGCGTGCGCGCGAAGCGGACGGCACGCCGCACGTCGAGCTCGGCGAGGCGCATCAGCAGCGCGTCGAGCTCGAATGTGCGCCGATGCGATATCGGCAGCGCGGCGGTGCGCTGGATCAGGAACTCGAGCTCCTCCGCCTCGGTGCTTTCGCTGACGTACGCGTAGACCGCGAGACGCTCGGCCGTCGGCAAGGGCGCAGACATCGGTGCGGCGGCTGCGGCCGAAGAAGGGGCGTCGCCTGTGGGCGACGACGCGGTCAGCGCGAACCCGGTAGGGTCGGCTACGTGGGTGCTCGTTCCGAAAGTCAAGTACGTTGCGGCACCGCCGATCAGTGCGCCGGCGACCGCGCTCACCGAGAGAGCTGCGACGCGCATAAATGTCGTTTTCGAGACTTCCAGGCCTATTCGAGCTTGTAGCAGAAACGGCTGCTCTTGTGAACGCGAAGCTCCGGGCCGCGCAAGTAACACGTACGAGTAACGCCCGAGGCGAGGCTCCATGGACGGACGGCGAGCGGTGCGCTCGCCGCGCATCGCTCCGCGCTGCCCGAGTCCGGGCCGTGGGTTGCGATACTAGTTGCGATACGAGTCGACCGGTGGCAGCTGCGACCCCGTGCCTTGCGGGGGGCGCTCCTCCGCGACGACCGAAACCTCGAGCGTGCCGATGCCTTCGATCGTTGCCGTGATCGTCTCGCCGGGGCGAAGGAAACGCTGCTCGCCGCGCACGGCCGTGCCCATGCCGACGCCGCCCGACGTGCCGTTGTTGATCACGTCGCCGGGGAACAACGTGATGATCGACGACGCGTACTCGATCAGCTCGTAGAGCGAATGGATCATGTCGCCGGCGCGTGCCTCCTGCATCAGCACGCCGTCGACGGTCAGCGTCTGATGGAGCCGCTCCATCGGATCGCCGTAGAACTCCTTCGGCACGATCCACGGGCCTTGCGGCGCGAACGTGTCGTGTCCCTTGCCGACGAACCAGTCGGTCGTGAACGGCGCGCCGCCGGGCGGCCGGCCCCCGCGGTCGGAGATGTCGAGCGAGATCATGTAGCCGAAGATGTAGTCTTCCGCGTCGGCCGCCGAGACGTACTTCGCCGGGCGGCCGATGACCGTCGCGAGCTCGACCTCCCAGTCCGTGCGGTCGCGGCCGTACGGGATCTTGACCGCGTCGCCGTGCCCGATCACCGCGCCGCGGCTCGGCTTCAGGAACAGGTACGGCACGCCGCGGTTCTCGCGCCGTTGCCGCCGTGCCTCGGCAATCTCCTCGGGCGTCCCCGTCTCGTTCACGTGCGAGTAAAAGTTCACGGCCGCGTTCAGGATCTTGCCGGGATACATGATCGGCGGCAGCGTGCGCAGCGTTTCGACGTCGTGCACGTACGCGGGCCGACTCGGGCCGTCGAGCGCGCCCGACGCGACGACGAAATCGACGATCTCGTAGAGCCTGCGCTTCATCCCGTACTCGTAGCGGCCGATCAGCGCAAGCATGTCGTCCGGCATCGGAATCTCGACGTAGAACGGATCGAGCTCGAGCGCGGCGTTCGCTTCGTCGAGCTCGACGACGAACCTGTCGCGCAGCACGATGCCGACCTCGGCCCGGCCGTCGATCTCGAACGTACCGAGCTTGAACGGCTCGGCGACCGTCTCGCCGCCTGCGCGCTGCGCGGCGGCCGGCCACACGGCAAGAACCGACAAGAGTCCGCCGACGAGGACCTGGTTGATTCGCATGGGTGCACCCCCTGACGCGGTCGTCCCGTCCTCGGAGTCTACTCCGGGACGAGAATTCGTGTGAGGCACCCGATGGGGTGCCGGGCGGGAGAGGACGCGCCGGAAACGGGCCGCGTACGGACCGGCGATCGCGGCGCCGCGTCGCCTGGTCCGCGCGGAGCAGGGCCTACTCCGCGCGGAGCATGCGCATGCCGTTCAGCGTGACGAGCACGGTTGCGCCGACGTCGGCGAGGACGGCCATCCACAGCGTCGCGAAGCCGGGGATCGCGAGCGCGAGGAACGCGAGCTTCAACCCCAAGCTGAGCGCGATGTTCTCGCGGATCAGGCGACGGGTCTTGCGGCTGATGCGTACGGCCTGCGGCAGTCGCGCGAGGTCGTCGTGCATCAGCACGACGTCCGCGATCTCCATAGCCTGGTGCGAGCCGGCCCCGCCCATCGCGATGCCGAGCCGGGCCGCCGCAAGCGCGGGCGTGTCGTTGATTCCGTCGCCGACCATCGCGACCGCGCCGTACTCGGCCTCGAGCCGCTTCACGGTCTCGAGCTTCTGCTCGGGCAGAAGCTCGGCGTGAATCTCGTCGATGTTGTCGAGCTCGTCGCCGAGCGACTCCGCGACGCCGCGCCGGTCGCCGGTCAGCATCACGACGCGGTATCCGCGGTCGATGGCTTTGAGCGCCTCGAGCGCGGCCGCCGTCGTCGGGCGCGGCCGATCCTCGACCGTGATGTAGCCGCGCACGGTGTCGCCGTCGCCGACGAGCATCAGGCTCGTGCCGGTGCCGTTCTCCGCGACGAGCGCGTCGACGTCGGGCGACCGCGGGAAGAGCGCCGCGTGGCCGACGGTCACGCGCCGTCCGTTCAGCGTGCCGCTGACGCCGCGGCCCGAGTGCGTCGTGATATCGGTCGCGTGACCGTAGCGGTGGACGACCCGCCGCTCCTCGGCGGCGTGCACGACCGCGCGGGCGAACGGGTGCGCCGAGCCCCGTTCGACGGACGCGGCGAGCGCGACCAGGTCGTCGCACGGCGCGCACGTGCCCGCGTCTTCGCCGTCGTCCGTGCGATGCAGACCGCCGGCGGCGCAGTCGACCGCGCGGACGCCGGACACCGTCGGCCGGCCGCGGGTCAGCGTGCCGGTCTTGTCGAACGCGAAAACTTTCGTGCGCGCGAGCTCGTCGAGCCGCGCGCCGCCCCGGACGAGCACGCCGAGGTTCGCGAGGCGCGTCAGCGCGCTGACGACGGTCACGGGAATGCTGATGATCAGCGCGCACGGGCACGCGACGATCAGGAGCGCGAGGCCGCGGTAGAGCCAGCCCGGCGCCTCGCCGTCGGGCGTCGTGAACGGGGCGCCGAACGCGAGCGGCGGCACGACCGCGACGGCGACGGCGAGGGCGACGACGGCCGGCGTGTACCACTGCGCGAACCGGTCGACGAAGCGCTCGGCCGGCGAGCGCTGCGCCTGCGCCTGCTCGACGAGCCGCGCGATCTGCGCGATCGTCGAATCCTCGGCCGCGCGCGACGTCTCGATCTCGAGCGTGCCGTCGCCGTTGATCGTGCCGGCGAAGACCTCGTCTTCGGCGTCCGCCGAGACGGCGACCGGCACGGATTCGCCGGTGATCGCCGACTGGTCGACCGTCGACGCGCCGGCGACGACGCGCCCGTCCGCCGGGATCCGTTCGCCGGGCTTCACGAGCACGCGGTCGCCGGGGACGAGCTCGGCGGCCGCAATCGTCTTGTAGTGGCGATGCCCGTCGTGCTCGCGGATCACGGTCGCCTCGGCCGGCTTCAGCGCGAGCAGGCTCCCGAGCGACGCCCGGGCCCGCGCGGCGCTGTAGCCTTCGAGGGCCTCGCCGAGCGTGAAGAGCAGCACGACCGTGACCGCCTCGCCGGTCGCACCGATCGCGACCGCGCCGACCGCGGCCGTCGTCATCAAGAGGTCGATCGTGATGCGCCGCGCGTAGACCAAGGACGTGATCGCGCGGCGCGCGATCGGGAAGCCCGCGATCGCGATCACCGCGAGGTGCAGCAGCTCGACGAAGCGTTCGGCGCCCGGCACCGCGCCGAGCGCGAGCGGCGCCGTCGCGAGCACGACGAGGCCGAGCACGAGCGCGAGCCTGAGCGCAGGCTCGCGCCAGAGGTATCGCATGAATCCCGCGAGGCCGCGCGGCTCGTCCGTCGGTTCCGGCGCGACGTCGTCGACGAGCCTGTAGCCCAGCGCCTCGACCCGCTGCCGCACCGCGTCGGCTCCGACCGTTCCGCGTCCCTCGATCGTTTCGGTCGTGAAGCTGACGCGGACCTCGTCGACCCCGTCGAGCTCCGCAAGGCCGCGCTCGATGGTTTTCGCGCAGCTCGCGCAGTCCATGCCGCCGACCTTGAAGCGGAACGGCTCGGACACGTGCGGTCGATCGATCGTGTAGTCGGGCGCGGCGGACATGCCTCGTGATGGCCTCGCATCGATGAAAGCTCGCGACAAGGGTAGACCTTCAAGTGGGCTTGAAGGTCAAGGGGTTGGACGGTGCCGCGTGCGGCCGGTCACGACGCGGCGCGGCCGCCGGCGTGCTCGAGATCCAGGAAAAACTGCGCGAACAGGAACGCCTTGTCGCCTTCGGCGACGAAGAGATACCCCTCGTCGGTGCGTTCGAGCCGCGGCGTTTCATGCGCGTGGCAATCGGCCTCGACGCGGGCGATCGCGGCGAGCGCCGCTTCGAGCCGCGGATCATGGCCCGGCACGAGCACCCGATAGCCCGCCTCGTCCCGCCAGATGTGGATGTGTCGACCCTCGAGCGCGCCGAGCACCTCGTCGCGGTCGAGGCTCGCGAGCGCGCAGCCGGTCCGCTCGAGCAGCCACGCGAGCGCTTCCTTCGGCGGGGTCGCGCCGGGCTCGTGCCCGCACACGCGCCGGACGAGCTGCTTGTACAGATCGCGGGCGCTGCCGGCGCCGCTCTCGATCCGGGTATTGAGATCGGACAGGAACGCCGCCATCTCGTGGCGCAGCACGAGCAGATCGGTGAGCTGGCGCTCGATCGCGAGATAGCGCTCCTCGGCGAGCTGGACGAGCGTCTCGTCGAACGGCCCGTCGCCGCCGAGCCGCTCGATCAGCACCTGGATATCCGCGAGCGAGAAGCCGAGGCGCTGCGCCCGCTGGATGAACAGCAGGATTTCCGCGGCCGACGGCGAGTACAGCCGGTAGCCTGCGGACGTCCGTCCGGCCGGCTTCAGGAGCCCTTGCTCCTCGTAGTAGCGGAGCATCGAGCGGGACACGCCGGCCATTTTGGCGAGCTCGCCTATCGTGAGTTGCTTCATCGTCAGGAGGCGGTGGCGACGCGGCTAGGATACGGCATCGGACCCCGTGCGTCCCGTTTGACCGGGAGTGGCCCGCGACGGATGATTGACGCGCCGGCGCGTGTCTTCGTGTGCCGGGCCGAGCGGCGCACGAGGCTCGATCGAGAACGGATCCGCGCCGAGCCGTCTTTCGGAAATGGGGTCAGTCGGGGAACAGGATCGCCGGAGCCTGGCGGGTTGCCGGCCGTCGGCCCATTGCAGGCATCGGCCTCTCAATCGGCTCCGAGCATTGGCTTTTAGTTAGCTCTGCAAAGTATCGTGACCTTGCTGAAGGCGCGACAGAAACTCGGAAAGTATCGCATCGAGCGCCGCATCTCGAACGGGCCCGTGGCGGCCGTATACCAAGCGCTCGACACGATCCAGGACATGCGCGTCGCTCTGAAGGTGCCGCACGAGAACGGCATGAGCGACTACTTCCTCGTCGACTTCAAGCGCGAGGCCCGTCTCGCGCCGCGGCTCGAGCATCCGAACATCATGCCGATCCGGGACGCGTCGTACATCGACGGGCATTTCGTGATCTCGATGCCGCTCGGCGAGCTGTCGCTCGCGGAGCGGATGCGGCGGCGCATCTCCACCGAGACGGCGCTGCACCTGACCGAGCAGGCGCTCGCGGCGGTCGCGCATGCGCACCGCTGCAACGTCATACACTGTGACATCAAGCCGGATAATTTCATTCTGTTCCCGGATAATCAGCTCCGGTTGACGGATTTCGGTTATTCGAAGGTGGCGCAGCACACGCTGAAGGCGTCCGGATCGGGGACGGTCGGCTACATTGCGCCAGAGCAGGCCGTCGGGCGGCCGATGTTCCAGTCCGACGTCTTCTCCCTCGGGCTCGTGATCTACGAGCTCTTCTCCGGGCACCTGATCGAGTGGCCGTACGACTGGCCGCCGCCCGGGATCAAGCGGGTGCGGGCGAAGCTCAAACCGAAGCTCGTCGACTGGCTGCGCAAGGCCGTCGCCGTGCGTCCGGAGGACCGCTACAAGAACGCCGTCGTCATGTACGAGGAGTTCAAGCGGATCAGGAACGGGGCCGTCAAGAAGAAGCGCAGCTCTAAGCGGAGCAACGGCGCCGAGGATCCCGCGCTCTGGCAGAAGGTGATGTTCCGCCAGTTCCAGCGCAAGTACCGCAAGGTCCTCGACACGCGCTACGAATGCCGTTACTGCACGGGGCCGGTCTCCGAGCCCATGGTCGCGTGTCCGTGGTGCGGCGCCGACAAGCCGCTCGACAAGTTCGAGACGACGTTCCCGGCGACTTGTCCGCGTTGTCGCCGCGGCTCGAAGCTCGACTGGCAGTATTGCGCATGGTGCTACGGTCCGGGCTTCGAGGTGCAGACGAACCGCACGTACGGAGACCGCCGCTACACGCATCACTGCGAGAATCCGGATTGCCGCGGACCGCTGATGCCGTTCATGCGGTATTGCCCGTGGTGCCACGCGAAAGTGAAACGCGCGTGGGCGCTTCCGGGCAGCAAGACTCGCTGCCCGTCGTGCCGATGGGGCGTCGACACGGATTTCTGGCATCACTGTCCCTGGTGCACGAAAGCGCTGGCACGATGAGCACGACCGATGATCGCGTCCAGTTGTTTCTGGGCACGTCGGATCACGTCCAAGTGGATAGGGAGTTTCCGCAGGGTCTGGTCGCGCTGCGGAGCCTTCGCTCTCCGGAGAAAGACACACCGAACGAGGATGCGGCGGCCATCATCTGGCTGTCCGACGACGCGCTCGTTCTCGCCGTCGCGGACGGCGTCGGCGGCACGCCGGCGGGGCGCGAGGCATCGAACCTCACGGTCGAGACGCTGTCGAGGGTCCTGACGAGCCGCGCCGATCCCGCCGCGGGGCTAAGGCCCGCGATTCTCGACGCGATCGAAGAGGCGAACCGCTCCGTGATCGAGCTCGCGCGCGGCGCGGCGACGACGCTCGTCGTCGCGGAGCTCTTCGATCAGAGGATGCGCAGCTACCACGTCGGCGATTCCGAGCTGATCGCCGTCGGGCAGCGCGGGCGCATCAAGCGGCGCGTCGTGCCGCACTCGCCGACGGGCTTCGCCGTCGAGGCGGGGCTCCTCGACGAGGACGAGGCCGTGCAGCACGAGGACCGGCACGTGCTGTTCAACGTGCTCGGCACCGAGGACATGCGCGTCGAGATCGGCGGCGCGGTCAAGCTCGCGAGATTCGATACGGTGCTGCTCGCGAGCGACGGTCTGCTCGACAACCTCTTCGCGGACGAGATCGTCGACATCATCCGCACGGGGCCGATCAGCGTCGCGGCGGACCGGCTCGTCGAGAAGGCGCTCGGACGGATGAAAAGAAACGGCTCGGGCCAGCCGAGCAAGCCCGATGATCTGACGATCATCCTGTTCAGGCCGTATCGGCCGAAAGCGCAGCTCGCGCGCCGCGCGCGGAAGCAGGCGGCGGCGCAGCCGTCGGCCTGACCCGTCAGCCTGCCTGCCGCTCCGCAGCGGGCGCCGAGGCGTTCTGCGCGTGGTCGAGCTCCCGCTCGTACGCCTGGGCGAAATCCTCGAGGAACTGCAGCGGCAGCTCGCCCGGCGGATGGTGCGCGACGACGTCGTAGAGATCCTTGTAGAGGTCCCAGTACTTCAGCCGGTTCGCCGCGTTCAGGAGCACGTTGCCGCGGCCGCGCGTGAACTTGTGCTCGAGCTCCTCGGGATCGAGTCTCGCGAGGAACGCATCGAGCGCGCTGCGGACGGCCTTCGGCACGAGCTGCTGATGCAGCTGCAAGTCCTCGAATGCGTCGCGGACGGCGTCGACCGGCGGCACCTGGCTCGCCGACTCGCGGAGGAACAGGTTCGCGAACGTCTCCTGGTATCCGGCCGAAAGCTTGAGCGGGTTGTCGTCGTCTTCCTCGTCGCTGCCCGTGCTCGCGAGCTTCAGCGTGCTCTTCTGCTGTGCGAGCTGGTGCAGGCTCTCGGTGAGATTGACGATCATCGCGCGCACGACCTGCCCGACGCTGAACAGGAAAGCGTCGACCTGCTCGGGCGGCACCGACGCCTTGATGCCGGCGCCGCGAAAGAACGGCGCGAGGTCGGGGGCGCGGGCGCGGAGCGCGGCGGGCTGCGCGCCCGAGGCCGGCCGCGCGGGCGGCGCTGCCTGCGCTGCCTGCGCGGACGGTGCCACGTGTGCGGCGGGTGCCGCTTGCCCGGCCGGAGCGGGCTGCGCAGACGGAGCGTGCGCAGAATGCGGCGCGCCGGCGTCCGCGGGTGCCGTAGCGACGTCCGCGCTGCGTGAGTCGGTTGCAGCGCCGGGCTGTCCCGCAGGTCCCTTCGCTGCTGGCGGAACGGGCGCGGCGGGGGCCGGCGCCGCGCCACCGCTGACGGGCGCCGCGCCGCGTGATTGCGCCGGCGCTTGCACACTCGATGCGTTGGGTTCGGCCGGGCTTCGCGCCGTCGCCGGCCGGGACGCGGCGGACGGCCCGGCGTTCGACGTCGCAACCGGGTTCACGGTCGGCTTCGCGGCGTTGCCCGGCTTCGCCGCAACGGCTGCCTTGGGTCGCCGGGGAGCGAGCAGTGCCGGCTGCGTGGCCTCGAGGACGTCGAGCGCCTCGGCGCGCAATGCGGCGCGGGCCTTTGCTCCCCGGGAAGCCGCCGCGGCTCCGGAGCCGCGTCGTCCGGGGCCGTCCTCGCTCGCGGGGGTATCGACGATCTCGAAGTACGCGCCCTTCGATTTCGGAGGCGGGCTCAGCGTCTCGAGCTCGTCCTCGGTCAGCATCATCTCGATACCGACGCCGGTGATCTCGTAGGCGTCGACCATTTCTTCGCCGGTCGGCTCGGGCGCCTCGACGCGCTGCGCGAGGTCGACCGGGTCGATGTGATTCTCCTCGATCAGAGGGGCGATCGGATCCTCGTCGATCTCGACCGAGATCTCGTACTCGCCGATACGCAGCCTGTCGCCGTTGAAGAGTCTTTGCGGCTTGCCGCGTCCCACGGGCTGCTCCGCGTCGTTCACGTACACGCCGTTCATCGAGGTGTCGACGACGTAATAGCTGCCCGAGCGGAAGTCGATGCTCGCGTGCCGGCTCGAAAGGTAGCGCTTCGGATCCGGAAGCACCCAATCGCATTCGAGCGACCGGCCGATCGTGCCGCCGTCCGGCCCGAACTCCTTCACGCTGCGCGTCCCGAGCCTGGGGCCGTTGCTGCTGACGATGGTCAGACGAAGCGCCATCCGAGCCGTCCTTCGGTGGAAGCCGAGATCGTTGCCACGAGAACCCTCTGCCGAGGTTCGGTTGGACGAAGTATAGCGACGGCTCTGCGCGTGCCCCCGCAGCGGTTGCGCGTACTGTGACACGGGTCTCACGGCCGAGCCGGCGAGACGCGGAACGCCTCCCCACGATGACGGCCTTCGCACGCGGAGAAAGCGTGCTAAGCTCGGCGGCTTCCGAGAGGCCGGAGCCGCGAGGATGTCGTCGAAGCCGATTTACAAGGTCCTGTTCCTGAACCAGGGTAAGGTTTACGAGATCTACGCCCGCAGTGTCAGCCACGGGTCGCTGTTCGGTTTCGTGGAGGTCGAGAAGCTCGTGTTCGGGACGCGCTCGACCGTCGTGGTGGATCCCACCGAGGAGCGCATCAAGAGCGAGTTCCAGGGCGTGAAGCGGACGTACATCCCGCTGCACTCGGTGCTGCGCATCGACGAAGTCGACAAGCAGGGCGTCAGCAAGATCACGAATATCGAAGGCGGCAACATCGCGCAGTTCCCGATGCCGATGTACTCGCCGCCGGGAGGCGGCAAGAGCGGGCCCCGCGACTCCTGAGCGGGGCGTGCGCCGGGCGCATCGAAGGTAGCCTGCCGTGCTGCGCTTCGCGTCGCTCGCGAGCGGCAGCCGCGGCAACGCGCTGCTCGTCGAATCCGGGCAGACGCTGTTGATGATCGACTGCGGCCTGCCGTACCGCGACGTCGAGCAGCGCCTGGCCGCGGTCGGGCGGGCGCCGGCGGACGTGACGGCCGTGCTCGTGACGCACGAGCACGGCGATCATCTGCGGGGCGTCGCGACGTTCGCACGACGCCACGGCACGCCGGTCCTCGCGAGCCACGGCACTGCGCGAGCGCTCGCCGCGCTCGCAGGCGCGGATGCCGAGCTTGCGCTCGAGCCGTTCTCGATGCACCGCGGGTTCTCGGTCGGAAGCATCGGCGTCGAGCCGTTCCCGGTGCCGCACGATGCGCGCGAGCCGTGCCAGTTCGTGTTTGCCGCGCATGGCCGACGGCTCGGGCTCCTGACCGACGCGGGGCACGTCACGCGGCACATCCGCGAGCGCCTCGCCGGGTGCGACGCGCTCGCGATCGAGTTCAACCACGAGCCCGAGTCGCTCGCGCGCGGCACCTACCCGCCGTCCGTCAAGGCGCGGGTCGCCTCCGCATACGGGCACTTGAGCAATTCGCAGGCCGCGGCGTGCGTCGGCGCGCTGGCGCACGGCGGCTTGCAATGGATCGTCGCGATGCACGTCAGCGAACGGAACAACTCGCGCGAGGACGTCGAGCGCGCGCTCGGCGGGGCGCTCGACGGCCGCGCCGTGCGTTTCTCGATCGCTGAGCAGGATTCGGCGATCGGCTGGATCGACGTGGAATAGCGGCGGTATCATAGCGTTCTCCCGCCAAGCGCTGCTTTCGCCCCGAATCCATGACGATGCTGCAGCTGGCCGGTCCAGCGGCCGAGACTGCGTTCCGCCTCGCGAAGCTTCGCGAGCGGCTCCGCGAGCGCGTGAGCGCGATCGACGACGTCGTGTCGCGTTTCGTGCACTACGTGCACCTCGAGCGACCGCTCGACGACCGCGAGCGCGACGTGCTCGAAGCGCTTCTCGCATACGGCGACCGATCCCGCTCCGAGAACGGCGCCGGCGAGCATTTCGCGGGCTCGGGCGGGTCCGCCGTGGCCGCGCTCTACGTCGTCCCGCGCCTCGGCACGATCTCGCCGTGGGCATCGAAGGCGACGGACATCGCGCGGATGTGCGCGCTGCCGGTCCACCGTGTCGAGCGCGGCCGCGTCGTGTTGCTCTCCGTCGCCCGGCCGCTCGGCCCGGACGAGATCGCACGCATCGCGCCGCTGCTTCACGATCGGATGACCGAGACGCTTCTCGAGGCGCCGCCGCGCGAGGACCTGCTCTTCGCGGTGCATTCGCCGCGCCCCGGCGAGCGCGTCGACGTGCTCGGCGCGGGCCGCGCGGCGCTCGAGCGGGCGAACGCGGCGCTCGGGCTCGCGCTCGCGGACGGCGAGATCGACTACCTCGTCGAGCAGTTCCGCACGCTCGGACGGAACCCGTCCGACGTCGAGCTGATGATGTTCGCGCAGGTCAACTCGGAGCACTGCCGGCACAAGGTGTTCAACGCGGACTGGCTGATCGACGGGCAGCCCGCGCCGAAGAGCCTGTTCGGCATGATCCGCAACACGCATGTGAGGTCGCCGCGGGGCGTGCTTTCCGCCTACAGTGACAACGCCGCCGTGCTGCAGGGGCCGATGACCGAGTGGTGGCAGCCCGATCCCGAGACCGGCGTCTATCGCGCGACGCTCGAGCCCGCGCATCTCGTGATCAAGGTCGAGACGCACAACCATCCGACCGCGATCTCGCCGTTCCCCGGCGCCGCGACCGGCGCCGGCGGCGAGATCCGCGACGAGGGCTCGACGGGCCGCGGCGCGCGGCCGAAGGCCGGGCTTGCGGGCTTCACCGTCTCGCATCTCGAGCTGCCGGAGTGGCCGCGGCCGTGGGAGGCGAAAAGCCCCGGGCGGCCGGCGCGGATCGCGTCGCCGCTCGCGATCATGCTCGACGGGCCGATCGGCGCCGCGCAGTTCAATAACGAGTTCGGGCGGCCGAATCTCGCCGGCTACTTCCGCACGTGCCTGCTTCCGGCCGACGGCGAATGGCGCGGCTATCACAAGCCGATCATGATCGCGGGCGGCGTCGGCAACATCCGCTCGTCGCAGATCGAGAAGCGCAAGGCGCGGCCCGGCGCGAAGCTCGTCGTGCTCGGCGGCCCCGCGATGCTGATCGGCTTGGGCGGCGGCGCGGCGTCGTCGCAGGGCAGCGGCGAGGGCGAGGAGAGCCTCGACTTCGCGTCCGTGCAGCGCGGTAATCCCGAGATGCAGCGCCGCGCGCAAGAGGTCATCAACGCGTGCTGGGCGCTAGGGGAGCGCAACCCGATCGCGGCGATCCACGACATCGGCGCCGGCGGGCTCTCGAACGCAGTCCCCGAGATCGTCGATCACGCGGGCCTGGGGGCGATCGTCGATCTCGCGAACGTGCCGAGCGACGAGCCCGGCATGAGCTCGATGGAGCTTTGGGCGAACGAATCGCAGGAGCGCTACATGCTCGCGATCGAGCCCGAGGATCTGCCGCTCTTCGAGCGGCTCTGCGAGCGCGAGCGCTGCCCGTTCGCCGTGATCGGCGAGCTCACCGCCGAGCGCGTGCTCGTCGTGCGCGACTCGCGCGTCGGCGACACGCCGGTCGAGATGCCGATGGACGTGCTGCTCGGCCGCCCGCCGAAGATGACCCGCAGCGCGCGGCGCACGGCGCCGCCGATCCCGGCCTGGGATCACGCAGGCGTAGAGCTCGACGACGCGGTGCGGCGCGTGCTGTCGTTCCCCGCCGTCGCGGACAAGTCGTTCCTGATCCACATCGGCGATCGCACCGTCGGCGGCATGTCGTCGCGCGATCAGCTCGTCGGCCCGTGGCAGGTGCCGGTCGCGGACGTCGCCGTGACGACGTCGGGTTACACGGGCTACACCGGCGAGGCGATGGCGATGGGCGAGCGCACGCCGGTCGCGATCAAGCGGGGGCCCGCGTCCGCGCGGCTTGCGATCGCCGAGGCGATCACGAACATCGCCGCCGCGGACGTCGTCTCGCTGGGTGACATCAAGCTGTCGGCGAACTGGATGGCCGCGGCCGGCTTCCGGGACGACGACTACACGCTGTTCGAGACCGTGCGGGCCGTCGGCGAGGAGCTCTGCCCGGCGCTCGGGATCGCAATCCCCGTCGGCAAGGATTCGTTGTCGATGCGCACGGTGTGGCGCGAGCACGGCGAGGAGCGCTCCGTGACGGCGCCCGTCTCGCTGATCGTCTCCGCGTTCGCACCGGTCGCGGACGTGCGCCGCACGCTGACGCCGGAGCTTGCCCGCGGCGCCGGCGACACGGTGCTGCTCCTGCTCGATCTCGCCGGCGGGCGGCTCCGGCTCGGCGGCTCCTGTCTCGCGCAGTGCTACGGCGAGTACGGCGGCGAGCCGGCGGATCTCGACGATCCGGCGAAGCTCGCGCGCTTCTTCGCCGCGCAACGCGCGCTCCGCGAGCGCGGGCTCGTGCTCGCGTATCACGACCGCTCCGACGGCGGGCTCTTCGTGACGCTCGTCGAGATGGCGTTCGCGTCACGGACGGGGCTCGAGATCACCGTGCCGCCCGGCGTCGATCCGCTCGCGTGGCTGTTCGCGGAGGAGCCGGGCGCGGTGATCCAGGTCCGCGCGCAGGACCTGCCGGCGGTCACGTCGATCCTGATGGATCACGGGCTCGCCGACGACGCGCATGCGGTCGCGATCCCGACGACGAAGCGGGACATCGTCGTGAGCCGCGGCGACGAGGTGCTGTACGCCGCGCCGCGCGTCGAGCTGCACCGGATCTGGTCGGAGCTCACGTTCCGCATGGAATCGTTGCGCGACGATCCCGACTGCGCGCGCGAAGCGATGGAAAGCCGGCTCGACGAGACGGATCCTGGCCTGAACGTGCACCTCACGTTCGACGTCGACGACGTGCCGGCCGCGGTCCGCGCTGCGGTGCGCGGCGTCCGGCCGAGGATCGCGGTGCTGCGCGAGCAGGGTGTCAACAGCCAGCGGGAGATGGCTGCGACGCTCTCGCGGGCGGGCTTCGAGCCGCACGACGTGCACATGAGCGACTTGCTTGCAGGACGCAAGCATCTCGCGGACTACGTCGGCCTCGTCGCGTGCGGCGGCTTCTCGTACGGCGACGTGCTCGGGGCGGGCGAAGGCTGGGCGAAGACGATCCTCTATCACGAGCGGATCCGCGCGATGTTCGCGGAGTTCTTCGCGCGCGAGGACACGTTCGCGCTCGGCGTGTGCAACGGTTGCCAGATGCTCGCCGCGCTCAAGTCGCTGATCCCGGGTGCCGCCGCGTGGCCGAAGTTCGTCAGGAACCGCTCCGATCAGTTCGAGGCGCGGCTGTCGCTCGTGCGCGTCGAGGAGAGCCCGTCGATCCTGCTGCGCGGAATGGCGGGCTCGCGGATGCCGATCGTGACTTCGCACGGCGAAGGACGCGCGGCGTTCGGCAGCGACGCGGATCTCGAAGCGTGCGAGCGGGCGCTCGTCGCGGTGCGTTATGTCACGGGCCAGGGCGAGCCCGCGACGCGGTACCCCGCGAACCCGAACGGCTCGCCGAACGGCATTGCGGGTCTCACGACCGAGGACGGCCGCGTGACGATCCTGATGCCGCATCCGGAGCGGGTATTCCGCACCGTGCAGCACTCCTGGCACCCGGCGGACTGGGGCGAGCGCGCGCCGTGGCAGCGGCTGTTCGACAACGCCCGCGAGTGGGTCGGCTGAAGCGCGCGCGGCGTACGTTCTCTCCTTTCTATTCTTCCCGCCTCTCGTAACAGCCGGCTCCGGCAATGTCGGAGTTTCGATACGTCTCCGCATGCCGACAGTTTGCCGCTGCCGGCGCCGGCACCTAGTGTTCGGCGGCGACCGGCCCGGCTCGGCGAGCGGCCGACGAGGCAGTGCTTCGTGGACTGAGACTTGGCTCAAGGACCGAGCCGCGGCGGCGGACGTATGGTCGCTCGGCCGAGTCGGCGCCGGCGCGCGGATTCGACCGCGGCGCGGCAGTGCGCGCCGAAAAAACGTGTCAGACACCTTTTTCGGAACAGCGTCCGCGGCCGAGCTCGGAATCGACGCATGAACCTTAGCCTTTCTAAGTTTACGGTTGTTCTCGCGGCCCTGGCTGCGACGAGTCTCGAAGCCGCCAACCCTGTGACCGGGGCGGATGCCCCGGACTTCGTTTTGAAGAGCGTCGCGGGCAGCAACGTACGGTTGTCCGAGCAGAAGAGCGACGTCGTGATGCTCGCCTTCACGGCGTCGTGGTGCAGCGAGTGCCGAGCGCGCGACGCGCATCTCGCGGAGCTCTATCGACGCTATCGCGACGCGGGGCTCGTGCTCCTCATGGTCAGCCTCGACGACGATCGCCGCGCGGCACAGAGCGTCGCTTCCCGTCTCGATGCCGACTTCCCGGTGCTGAGCGATCCGCGCGGCGAAACGGGTCGACTCTACCGCATCGACAAGCTTCCGACGCTCGTGCTGATCGACCGCGCGGGCGTCGTGCGCGACGTGCTCGTCGGTGACACCACGCGCGGCGGCGGAGCGGACGAGCGCGTGAGAATGCTGCTGCGCGAGCTCTAGAGCATGGTCGAGCCGGAGCATGGAATGAACGAGCGATTGGAGTCGTCGAACGAGGCCGTGGCGTCTCGCCGGCGTAAGCAGCGATCCAAAGGCCCGCGCGCAATGGTCACGGCCGCGCTCGCCACGGCCGCCTTCGCGCTGTCGGCGGCGGCGCAGGAGGCGGGCAAGCCCGCCCCGCAGTTCGCCGTCGACGACGCGGCGGGAGCGCGGGCAGGCGAGTTTCGCACGCTCGACGAGGAGGTGCAGGCGCTCAAGAAGCTCGCCGTCGATCTCAACCGCGATCTCTTTCTGCTCGAAGAGGAGCTTCTCTTCCCGGCGAGCACGCAGGTATCCGTCTTCGTCTCGATGGACGTCGGCGAGTTCTTCGCGCTCGACTCGATCGAGCTCAAGCTCGACGGCAAGGACGTCGCGAGCTACCTCTATACCGACCGCGAGGTCGATGCGCTCTACCGCGGCGGCGTCCAGCGTCTCTTCGCAGGCAACGTCCGCGCCGGCGAGCACGAGCTCGTGGCGTTCTTCACGGGGCAGGGGCCGCACGAGCGCGCGTACCGGCGCGGCGCGACGCTCAAGTTCGAGAAGGGCATCGGCCCGAAGTACATCGAGCTCAAGATCTCCGACCGCGAGAGCCGGCTGCAGCCCGAATTCATCGTCGTGGAGTGGGAGTAGGCGGTGGGTCGGCCGGGAACGCGTGACGTGACGTCGCGCGCGGCGCCGATCGCCGCGCTGGCCGCCGTTGCGCTCCTGGCAGGCGATGCGCTGGCCGACAAGCCGCGGGCGCCGAGCACCGTCCAAGACCTCGCATACGGCGAGGTGCTGTTCCATTTCTATCAGCAGGACTATTTCGGCGCGCTCGTTCGGCTCCTTGCCGCGTTCGAGCGCAACGAGGTGCCGTCGCACGCCGCCGAAGCCGAGCTCCTGCTCGGCGGACTCTATCTTTCCTACGGTCAGCATCGCCTGGCCGGCGAGATCTTCGAGCGCATGCTCGACGAGCACGACGATCCGGCGCTACGCGATCGGGCATGGTTCTTTCTCGCGAAGATTTGGCGGCAGCGCGGTTACTTCGCCGAGGCGGAGCAGGCGCTCGCGCGGATCGGCGGCACGCTCTCGCCGGAGCTCGAGCCCGAGCGCCGGCTGCTCGCGGCTCAGCTCGCGATGGATCAGGGCAAGTTCGCCGAGGCCGAAGCGTTGCTCTCTGGGTGGAGAGAGCGCGACGAATGGTCGGGCTACGCCCGCTTCAACCTGGGCGTCGCGCTCGTTCGCCTCGGTCAGACGTCCGCCGGCGCCGCGATGCTCGAGCAGGTCGGCACGACGCCGTTCGAGCCGCGCAACGAAACGGGCAACGCGTTGCGCGACAGGGCAAACGTCGCGCTCGGCTATGCATGGCTTCAGGCCGGCGAGCCGGCGCTCGCGAAGCCGGCCCTGCAGCGCGTGCGGCTCAGCGGTCCTTTCTCGACGAAGGCGCTGCTCGGCGTCGGCTGGGCCGATTCCGCACGCGCGGATCATCGCGCGGCGCTCGTGCCGTGGCTCGAGCTCAAAGGCCGGAGCCTGCTCGATCCGGCGGTCCAGGAGTCGCTGCTTGCCGTGCCATACGCGTTCGCGGAGCTCGGTGCGGACCGTCAGGCCGCCGATCACTATCTCGAAGCGATCGATGCGTTCGATGCCGAGATCGCGCGAATCGAGCGCTCGATCGCCGCCGTGCGAAGCGGCGCGCTGCTCGAAACCCTCGTCGATTCGCGACAGGACGACGCGAGCGGCTGGTACTGGCGCCTCGATGCCGTGCCCGATTCGGCCGAGAGTCGTTACCTGTACGAGCTCTTGTCGACGCACGGTTTCCAGGAGGCGCTGAAGAACTACCGCGACCTGCAGCTGCTCATTCGAAACCTCGACGCGTGGAGCGCGAGCCTCGGCGCCTTCGAAGACATCCTCGACACGCGCCGCAGGGCGTTCGAGCAGCGGCTGCCGCCGATCGAGGAGCGGCTCGAGGCGATCGATCTCGAGCGGCTCGGCACGCGTCGGGTCGAGCTCGAGGCCGAGGTCGCGCACATCGAGCGCACGCGGGACTACGCCGCGCTCGGCAGCGCGGACCAGCAGCGCCTGTGGGACGAGCTTTCGGCGCTCGAGCCCGATCTTGCGCGTCTCGGCAACGACGCGGAGGCGGAGCGTCTGCGCGGGAAGCAGCGCTTCCTCAAGGGCATTCTGGCGTGGGAGCTCGAGCGCGACTTCAGGTTCCGGCTGTGGCAGCAGAAGATGGACCTGCGGCAGCTCGATCTTTCGCTGAAGGAAGCGCAGGCACGCCGCTACAGGATCCTCGCGGCCAAGGAAGCGTGGCCCGAGCAGCACGCCGAGCTGACCGCACGGATCGCCGCGCTCGAGGCGCGCGTCGCGGCACTGCAAAGCGCCGCGCACGACGCGCTCGGCCGCCAGCAGCGCTTCGTCGAGGCGCTTGCGATCGACGAGCTCGAGGCAAGGCGACAGCGCCTCGCGGCGTATCGCGTGCAGGCGCGCTTCTCGCTCGCCGCCCTCTACGACCGGGCGTCGTCGCGGGCCGCCGTGATGCGCCGAGCGGAGGGGCTCGAGTGACCGTCACGCCGATCGTCACCGTCGCCGTCCTCGCGGCGCTCTGGCCGTTCGGCAGGAACCGCGACGCCGAGCCCGTCACGATCGAGTCGCTCGAGAAGCGGGTCGTCGAGATCGACGTCTCCGCGCCGATCCCGGCGAGCGAGGAGAGGGCGATCGAGAGCTACCGACGCTTTCTCGAGCTCGCGGCCGAGGATCCGCTGCTCCGCCCCGAAGCGATGCGCCGGCTCGCCGACCTCGAGATCGAATCGGCCGAGATCGCGGCCGCCGAGGGCGGTGACGCGCGGCTCGACGAAAGCATCGCCCTCTATCGACAGCTTCTCGAGAGCCATCCGGGCTACGCGAAGAACGATCTCGTGCTTTATCAGCTCGCGCGCGCGTACGAGGCGCGCGGCGACGTCGACGCCGCGCTCGCGACGCTCGACCGGCTCGTGACGGAGTACCCCGACACGATCCACTACGACGAGGCGAACTTCCGTCGCGGTGAGGCGCTCTTCGTCGCGGGCCGCTACGCCGAAGCCGAGGACGCGTATCGCCGCGTGCTCGAGCGCGGGGCCGCGACCACATTCCACGAGCAGGCGCTCTACAAGCACGGCTGGTCGCTGTTCAAGCAGGAGCGCCACGGCGCGGCGCTCGAGTCGTTCCTTGCGCTGCTCGACCTCAAGCTCGGCGCCGAGCCCGGAAGCGACTCGGCGGCGCGCTTCGGCGCGATGGGACGCGCGGATCAGGAGCTCGTCGAGGACACGCTGCGCGTCGCGTCGATCGGCTTCTCGTATCTCGACGGCCCGGCGGCGATCGCGGACGTCCTCGAGCGCGTCGGTCCGCGCCCGTATGCGTACATCCTGTACATGAACCTCGGCGACCTCTACGTCGAGCAGGAGCGCTGGCACGACGCGGCCGACGCGTATCGTGCGTTCGCGGAGCTCGACCCGTGGCACGAGAAGGCGCCGCTGCTGCAGGCGGAAGCGATCGGCGCGTTCGAGCGTGCGGGCTTCGCCGATCTGGTGCTCGACGGCAAGCGCGACTTCGTCGAGCGTTACGGCCCGGGCAGCCCTTATTGGCAGCGACACAGCTTCGACGGGCAGCCCGAGGTGGTCGCGTTACTGAAGGGCCATCTGACCGATCTCGCCGCGCATCACCATGCGCGCGCGCAGGAAACGAAGGCCGCGGAGGAGTACGCGGCCGCCGCGCGTTGGTATCGCACGTATCTCGCGTCGTTCCCCGACGGCGAAGACGCGGCCGCGACGAACTTCCTGCTCGCCGAGGTGCTCTACGAGAGCGGCGATTACGCGGGCGCGGCCGAGGAATACGAGCGCACGGCTTACGCCTATCCGTTCCACGAGAAGGGCGGCGAGGCCGGCTACGCGGCGCTCCTCGCGTACGCGGAGCACGAGGAGCGGTTGACGGGCGCCGAGCGGGCCGCCTGGCACCGAAAGAGCATCGACTCCGCGCTCCGCTTCGGCGCGACGTATCCGGACCATCCGCAGGCGGCGGCGGTCGAGACCAACGCCGCCGAGCGGCTCTTCGCGCTGAGCGACTTCGTCGCGGCGCGCGACGTAGCGATGCGCGTCGTGCTGCGCGAGCCGCCCGCGCCCGCGGAGCTCGAGCGCACCGCATGGATCGTCGCCGCGCACAGCGAATTCGATCTCGGCAGCTTCGAGGCGGCCGAGAGCGCGTACCTCGCGGCGCTCGATCTCGTGCCCGCCGACGATCCGCAGCACGCGCCGCTCGTCGAGCGGCTCGCGTCGTCGATCTACAAGCAGGGCGAGGCGGCGCGCGACCTGGGCGATGACCGTGCGGCCGTCGAGCATTTCCTGCGTGTCGGCGTTGCCGCGCCGACGTCGACGATCCGCTCGACGGCCGAGTACGACGCGGCCGCGGCGCTGATGCGCCTCGGGGAATGGACGCGGGCGGCGGCCGTGCTCGAGGACTTCCGCAGGCGCTACCCGGACGATGCGCTCGTCGCGGACGCAACCGCGAATCTCGCCGTGGCGTACCTCGAGTCCGGCGACGCCGCGCGGGCCGCCGGCGAGTTCGAGCGCATCGCCGAGGCCGACGGCGATCCGGCCGTGCGGCGCGAGGCGGCGTGGCGTGCCGCGGAGCTCTGGGCCGAGAGCGGCGATTCCGCGCGCGCGGCGCTCGCGTTCGAGCGTTACGTCGAGCGGCACCCGACGCCCGTGCCTGCGGCGATCGACGCTCGCCAACGGCTCGTCGAGCTCGCGCGGGCGCGCAACGACCGAAATGCGGAGCTCCGCTGGCTCGCCGCGATCGTCGACGCGGATGCGGCCGCCGGCGCCGAGCGCACCGACCGCACGCGGCTCCTCGCCGCGCGCGCGCAGCTCGAGCTCGCGAAGCCGCAGCGCGACGCGTTCCTCGGCGTGCGGCTCGTCGCACCGCTCGAGCGGAGCCTTGCGCGGAAGCGCGAGCTGATGGAGGCGGCGCTCGCCGCGTTCCGACGTGCGGCCGAGTATGGCTTCACCGAGGTGACGACGGCCGCGACGTACGAGATCGCCGAGCTCTACCACGCGCTCGGCCGCGATCTGCTCGCGTCAGAGCGGCCGGCCGAGCTCGGACCGGAGGAGCTCTCGCAGTACGAGATCCTGCTCGAGGAGCAGGCGTTCCCGTTCGAGGAGCAGGCGATCGAGGTGCACGAGGTCAACGTCGCGCGTCTTGCGGACGGCGTGTACGACGAGTGGGTGCGCGCGAGCCTCGCGGCGTTGGCCGAACTGATGCCGGTACGTTATGCAAAGGAAGAGATCGGTGAAGAGCTCGTCACCGCGGTGCGCTGACGCGCTCGACGGTCGTCTTGCGGCCTCGGCCCTTGGGGCAGGCCGTGCCGTCGATGCGCGCGTCGCTCCGGCCGCGGCCAAGGCGCTCGTCGTCACGTGCGCGCTGCTCGCGTCGCTCGCGCTCGCGGGCTGCGGCGGCACGCCGACGCGTCCTGCCGCGGAACCGCGCGACGTCGCGGGCGCACGCGTCGCGCCCGACGCTCCGGTGCCGGACGACGTGCTCGCCGCGCATGCACGCGCGGTCGACCTGATGCGTCGCGGCGAGCATGCGGCCGCAACGGCCGAGCTCGAGGCGATCGTCGCCGCGCAGCCGGCGTTGCCGGGACCGCACGTGAATCTCGCGATCCTGTACCGCCAGGCCGGACGCGACGACGACGCGATGCGCGTGCTCGAGCGCGCGCTCGCGGCCGACCCGAACCATCCCGAGGCGAACAACGAGCTCGGCATCCTGCTTCGTGAACGGGGCGAGTTCGACGCCGCGGAGGCGGCCTACCGGCGCGCGCTCGCCGCGCGCCCCGATTACGCGCTCGCGCTCTACAACCTCGGCGTGCTGCTCGATCTCTATCTGCAGCGGCCGGCGGAGGCGCTCGAGTGCTACGAAGCGTATCAACGCGCGGCGCCCGAGCCCGACGAGCGCGTCGCGCGCTGGATCGTCGATCTGCGCAGGCGCGTGCCCGAGGATGCGTCGGCCGCGCGCCTCGCTCGAGGAGGAGGGTCATGAGCGGAGGAACGGGGAACGCGAGGCGGGCGGCTTGCGCGGCGGCGCTGCTCGCGCTCGTTGCGGGCGCCGCCGCGGGTCAGGATCGGCCGTCGCCCGAGAACACTCTGGATCTGGGAACTACGTCCATCACGGGCAACAGCGAATTGCCTAAGGTGCTCTACATCGTGCCGTGGAAAACCTCGGACCTCGGCGAGATCGTCGGGCGGCCGGTCAACACGCTGCTCGACGAGGTGCTCGCGCCGATCGATCCGGAGGTGTTCGAGCGGCAGCTCGATTACTACGCGATGCTCGAAGCATCGTCCGCGGCATCGGCCGGGGACGTGCGCGACGGCGGCCGCGACGCGCAAACGCAGGAGGACTGATTCGATGAGCGTCTATTCCACCATCGTGGAATTCTTTCAGGATGGCGGCGTGTTCATGTACCCGATCGCGATCGTGCTCGCGCTCGGGCTTGCGGTCGCGATCGAGCGCTGGCTGTTTCTCGTCCGGACGACCGCGAGCAACAAGGCGGTCTGGAACAAGGTGGCGCCGTACTTGAGGACCGGCAACATCGCGGGAGCGCTTCAGGTCACGAGCAAGTCGAAGGCCGCGATCGCGCAGATCATGACCTACGGCCTCCATCGCGTGCGCTCCGCGCGCCGGCGCGAGGACGTCGAGCAGGCGATGGAAGAGAGTCTCATGGAGATCATGCCGAGACTCGAGAAGCGCACGCACTACCTCGCGACGTTCGCGAACATCGCGACGCTTCTCGGCCTCCTAGGCACGATCATCGGCCTGATCAACGCGTTCACGGCAGTGTCGAACGCGAATCCGGCCGAGAAGGCGGACCTGTTGTCCGCCAGCATCTCGGTCGCGATGAACACGACCGCGTTCGGGCTGATCGTCGCGATTCCGCTGCTGCTCGTGCACACGCTGCTGCAAACGAAGACGACCGAGATCGTCGACAGCCTCGAGATGGCGTCGGTGAAATTCCTGAACGCGGTCATGGAGCGGGCGACCGCCGAGACGGGCTCCGCAGGCTAGGATTCGCAGACCAGGACTCGACAGATGGCTCGCCGCCGCTGGCGCAAACGCCGCCGTCACGACGCCCAGGACATCAACATCACGGCGTTCATGAACCTGATGGTGGTTCTCGTCCCGTTTCTCTTGATCACCGCGGTGTTCTCGCGCATGTCGATACTCGAGCTGAACCTGCCCGGCCCGTCCGCGGAGGCGGCCGAGCAGAGCGAGCCCGAGTTCCGCCTCGAGATCATCGTGCGGCGGGACGCGATCGAGGTCGGCGAGCGGAACGCGGGTCTTCTGCGCAGGTTCGAGACCGAAGCGGGCGAGTACGACCTCGACGGGCTTGGTGACTACCTGGTCGACGTGAAGCGCCGCTTTCCGGAGAAGGTCGACGCGACGCTGCTTCTCGAGCCCGACGTCGCTTACGAGCACATTGTCGCCGTGATGGACCGCGTTCGCGCCGTCGAGCGCTTCGACGAGCGCTCGAGCCGGTTCGTGATGGCGGAGCTTTTTCCCGAGATCTCGATCGGCGATGCGCCGCTCGCGGCGGTGAACTGACACGATGCGCTACCGAGGCCGCGCCGCGCGGATGAGGCGGCACCACGAGCGACGCAAGGGAGGGGTTGCGTTGAACCTCGTGTCGCTGATGGACATCTTCACGATCCTCGTGTTCTTCCTGCTCGTGAGCTCGGGCGAGGTCGAGTCCCTGCCGAGCCCGCGCGACGTGCGGCTGCCCGAGTCGACCGCCGACACGCCGAGCCGCGAGACGGTCGTCGTGCTCGTCACGGCCGACGACGTGCTCGTGCAGGGCGAGCTCGTCGCGCGCGTCGCGGATGTCCTTGCCGACGACGAGATCGTGATCCCGCGGCTCAAGGCTGCGCTCGAGGCGCAGACGGCGCGGATGATCCGGGCCGACGCCGCCGAGGACGTGGCGAGCCGCGAGGTCACGATCATGGGCGACAAGGCGCTGCCGTACCGGTTGCTGAAGAAGATCATGGCGACCTGCACCGAGGCGGATTACGGGCGCGTGTCGCTCGCCGTGCTGCAGAAGACGTCGGACGCGCAGGTCGCGGCGTTGGGGAACTGAACGGAGCGGAGGAACGGATGTCGTACGCGGCCGTGCAGTATCGCCAATACGATCTGCCGTGGACGCTCGGCGAGGAGCAGGAGGAGCGCTTCAAGCGCGTGCTGAAGGGCACGCTCGGCGCGGTGCTCGCGCTTTCGCTCCTCGTCTCCGTGCTGCCCGTGCCCGAGCCCGATTCCGCCGCCGTCGACGAGGTCCCGCCGCGCTTCGCACGATTGATCCTGGAGCGCGCCGAGCCGCCGCCTCCGCCGCCGGTCGTTCGTCAGGAGCCGGAGCCTCTGCCCGAGCCCGAGCCCGAGCCGGTCGTCGAGACCCGGGTCACGGAGACGCCTCCGCCACCGCCCGCGCCCGAGCGCGTCGTCGAGGAGCCGCCTCCGGCACCGGCGCCCGTTCCCGAGAACCGCGTCGAGCAGGCGCGCGAGCGGGCGCGGTCGGCGGGTCTTTTGCCGTTCGCCGAGCAGCTCGCTGCGTTGCGCGATACGGCGCTCGTCGAAGATCTCGCTGGGCCGCAGACCGTGTCTGCCGTCGGCGTCGCGGACGGGCCCGCGGTGCCCGAGCGTTCGCTGATCACGTCGCGTGCGGGCGCGAGCAGCGGCGGCATCGACACCGCGGCGCTCTCCCGCGACACGGGCGGCTCGGGGCTCGCCGGGCGGACGACGACGCGGGTCGAGAGCCCTGTCGAGCGGATCGCGCCGTCGGGGGCGGGGGCCGCCGCGGGCGCGGTGGCGGACGACGGACGTCCGTCGCGGAGCCGCGAGGAAATCGAGCGCGTCTTCGATCAGAACAAGAGCGCGATTTATGCGCTCTACAACCGTGCGCTCCGGGAGAACCCGACGCTCGAGGGCAAGGTCGTGCTGAGGCTCACGATTGCGCCGGACGGCACCGTCACGGCGTGCGAGATCGTTTCGTCCGACCTCAACGACCCGGATCTCGAGCAGAAGCTCGTGCAGCGCGTGATGCTGTTCCGTTTCGAGGCGAAGGACGTCGCGCCGGTCACGACGACGAAGCCGATCGACTTCTTCCCGGCCTGAGCCCGCGGCGGCGCCTGCGCGGCCGGGAGCGTCCGCGAGGGCCTTCGGCCATAATGCCGGCATGGACCGCACGAACATCCCGATCCTCGAGCTCGAGGATTTTGCGATCGAGCTCGCGCAGACGGCCGGCAACATCGCGAAGGCCCACTTCCGCAAGTCGTTCACGATCGAGAACAAGGGCGCCGACGCGTTTGACCCGGTCACGAGCGCCGACAAGGCGATCGAGCGCGTGCTGCGCGCGGCGATCGCGGAGCGCTATCCCGAGCACGGCATCGTCGGTGAAGAGGAGGCCGAGCGCGACAGCCGCTCGCCGTACCGCTGGTACATCGATCCGATCGACGGGACGCGCGCGTTCATGATCGGCTCGCCGCTCTGGGGCACGCTCGTCGGGCTCACGCACCACGACGTGCCGCTCTTCGGGCTCTTGTGTCAGCCGGTGCTCGAGGAGGTGTTCTTGGGCTCGGACGGCGGCAGCTGGCTGATCAAGCCGGATCGGCGCGAGCGGCTGCGTGCTCGGCAGTGCACGGAGCTTCGGAACGCCGTCCTCGCGTCGACGCATCCGGACCTGTTCGACGCAGACTCGCGCCGCGCGTTCGAGGCGCTCGGCCGCGAATGCCTGATGACGCGTTTCGGCGGCGACTGCTACAACTACGCGATGGTCGCCGCGGGGTTCGTCGACCTCGTCGTCGAGACGGGGCTTCGCGCATACGACATCGTCCCGCTGATCCCGATCCTCGAAGGCGCGGGCGCGGTGGTCACGGACTGGGAAGGCCGCACGCCGTTACGCGGCGGCTCGGTCGTCGCCGCGGCAACGCCGGCCCTGCACGCCGCCGCCCTCGAAATCCTGCAGCGCCCGTAAATCGGGGTCAGACCCCGTTTTTCGCGTAATCGGGGTCAGACCCCGTTTTCCTG
>CAZKNH010000020.1:0-41064 GCA_964553875.1 uncultured Gammaproteobacteria bacterium
CATACCCCAGGTTCTTGGCGGTCGTGAGGCTGCGTTACCGGAATTTCAGTTCACTGTTTGACGTAATCAACACTCGAGCTCGCAATTCGCTGAAAAAGCTTGGAAGCGAGATAATGCCAGGAGGCCGATTTACACGGCGGTGAGACTTGGAAATTACAGGAGGCCTGTTACCGAAATTCCCTTGTCGCGACATCCGATGCCACTCCAACGAAGTTTCGGTAACCCCCTCTGAAATCCGGTAACGGCTTTCCTAACAGTGACTGAATTGCGGAAGCTCACGGGTACTTCCTGTAGCACCGGTGAGGATGTACGTGCAATCGCGACAAGTTTGACATCGTCGAAGCCGCTTACCCAGGCGGACGTCTCTGCGGCCTACGTCGTCGAGGTGGTGGGGCTCGAGCTCTCGCCGCCTCATGGCTTGCTGCGCTCCCTCGTCGTCGAGCCGCGCGCCCGCTCTGGCGGTCTCGGCTCGCGCCTTCTGGCACATGCCGAGGCTCACGCGCGCTCTCGCGATGTGCGGTCACTGTACCTGCTCACGACGACCGCGGAAGCGTTCTTTGGCGCCCGCGGCTACGTGCGCGCTGATAGGCGCGAAGCGCCACCGTTCATCCGTTCCTCTCCCGAATTCACCGCGCTGTGCCCTGAAAGCGCGGCCTTTATGGTCAAACACCTTCCGGAGTGATCCCGATGAAACGCCTACATGTCCACGTGGCCGTCGAGGACCTCGAGGCCTCGGTTCGAATTTGCTCGCATCTGTTCGCCGCAGAGCCGACCGTACTCAAGACCGACTACGCCAAGTGGATGCTGGAGGATCCGCGCGTGAACTTCGCCATCAGCGCGCGTGGCGCCGCCGCCGGCATCCAGCACCTCGGGATTCAGGTCGAGGATCGGGGCGAGCTCGAGGAGGTTTATGGGCGGCTCAAACGGGCCGACCGCCCGGTGCTCGAGGAAGGTCTTACTACTTGCTGCTACGCCCAGAGTGAGAAGAGCTGGATCGAAGATCCGCAAGGGCGTCAGGTGGGAGACCTTCCTTACGACGGGCATCGGCGCAACTTCGGCTTTCAACGCCTATTTGGAGTCGACACGACAGAGCTTGCTCTGCGCTCGGGTCTACTCACAACAGACAAAGCTAGCGTCGCCGGCCGGCTCGTGCGTGTGCTCAACGTAACACCCGGATTAAATCTCCAACTTCGGGCGCTGCGTAGAGCAGGCATCGAGGTGATGCCCCGCTGCATCGACGCCGAAGGGACTCGTGCAACTCTTGCCGACGGTAGCCAACATGACGTCGATGCCGTGATCTTTGCCATGGGCTACGAGGACGATACGACATGGGTGGACATTCTCGAGGCTACCGAGGGAGAGCGATTTCTGGAGCAACGCGGAATCTCGCCGGTACCCCGGCTCTGCCACGTGGGACGCGATTGGCAGACGTCTCGTGCATCCGGATTGGTCTGCGGAGTCGCATACGATGCAGAGACGATCGGCGCCCATCTGACTAAAGGAATGGGGTCGCTCGACGCTTGATCACAACTATACAGTACCGCGCCGTTGCCCAGTGGTACGCGGGAGGCGCTGGTAAAATTGAACTGATGCACTACGCGTCCCGCGTTCTCAGCCTTCATTGCGTCCCTTGTCCGCCCATCGTCGAAACAACGTCGCAGCAGGTTTGACAGAGCGCCTCCGCTAGCCTCAGCCGATCGTCGAGTCTGTGCCAGCGGCCGGATGCCTTGTCGGATAGCTGAAACACCTGCTCGAGGCCCCCTATTCGCACCCGACTACCCTTGATACGTGCCCTGCAGGGTCTCTCCGAATGTCCTCGTACGACCGCCCCCGCTGTTAGAGCGCCTCGCCTGAGGAAGGCAATAGCGGTGTGATCGACTTCGACGACCCGGACCTGATCATCGTGACCGAAACGGTAGGTCAGAGCGCGAGGTTCTCGTGCTGGACGAGGGAGTAGCTTCGCGAGCATCCTCTCTGCTCAGGGTCGATTGAGCCGTGCTGCACGACCTGGCCCCACCCCGACCCCGCGCTCGTTCGATCAGAACTCGAACGCGAACCCGCCGCGAACGACGGGCTTGTCGTCGGCAGCAGCCACGCCCAGGGACCAGACCATACTCTCGCGTGGAGCCCGCGCCACGGACAGGCCGATGGCAGTCCGCCCGTCGAAGTGGCCCACGCCGACGCCAAGCGCCGTCTTCCCGACCGTCGAAGGTTGCACGTTCATCATAGCAGCCGCCGCGGCAATTCCGCGGGCCGCGTAAGTGCGCGCCTCGGAGACCTGCCGATCGGTATAGGCGTTAGCCATGGTGAGGGACATGCCGCCGGCATTAGCGATCGCAGCGTTCAGCTGGTCGACGTTGACGGCATCGGTGCCCGCGATGCCGGGAGCTACGTTCGTAATGCGCCGCTCGTTCCCCGGCGAACCCACCGATACGGTATTGGGGCCGGACGTGATCGATCCATTGCCGATCGCTACAGAGTTGTCGTGGATGGCCTGAGCCTCGTTGCCGAATGCGGCCGAATAGTTGCCGGAAGCGACTGCGTTGTCTCCTATTGCAGTCGTGTTGAGCCCGGTCGCTTGCGCGCCTGTGCCGACGGCCACGGATGAGACCGCCGTCGCACCCGCGCCGATCGCTACGGAGTTCGACTGGACGGCCGTTGCATTCCGGCCGACGGCGATGGCCGCCGTGGACTGTGCGTTCGCTCCCGAGCCCACGGCGATCGCGTCGGACGCGCCTGCGTCCACGGCGCCACCCGCCAGCTGCAGGTTGTTACCGCAGCTCACCGTGCCGCCGCTGAGATCGCACACGCCAATCTGCACGAGTTGGTTGATGGCATCCTGAAGTCGGGCTAACGCGGCAAGCGCGTCCGCCTGGGCCGCATCCGCCCTGCCCTGCGCGGCAGCCACATTCTGATTCGTCGCGTAGAGCTGGCTGCCGTTGACCGCGTCCGTGCTCGTCGCCGAGATCGTGCCGCCGGCAACCCGAGTGACCTTGGCATCGTTGGCGTCGATTCCTCCGGCAATGCTCGCGCCGCCGGCCGACACTGTGAGGCCGCTACCGACTGCCGCACTGCCGGTGATGCTCAGGGTTCCGGAGTTGACAGCGCCTGTCGTGGTGAGATTGCCGCCCGAGAGCACGGCCGTTCCATCCGAGAGCCCTTTCGCTTCCACGTTGCCCTGGCTCGTGATGTCGCCGGTGCTCGCGATGTCGCCGTGGCTGGTAATTCCGCCGTGGCTCGTGAGGGAACCCTGGGACGTTATGTTGCCCTGGCTCGTGATGTGGCCGGCGCTCGCGATGTCGCCGTGGCTGGTAATTCCGCCGTGGCTCGTGAGGAAACCCTGGGACGTTATGTTGCCTTGGCTCGCGATATTCCCGCCCGTAGAAAGCGAGCCAGAACTGGTGATATCAGCGACATTGATTAGACTGCGATGCAGTGACGCATTGCCGAAAGACACGACGTTCGCCTGCCCCCCGTCCGTGCTCCCGGCGCCGAGAACCAGGGAACCCGTCCCGGTCGCGCTCGCTTGACGCCCGATGGCGATGGACCGCTCAGCGCGCGACACGGCTCCGGCCCCGACTGCGATGGAGCCTCCGCCGTCCGCGATCGTGGGTGCTCCCACTCCTCCGCCCAGATCGATAACGCCTCCAATGGCGACATTCTCCTGAGTGGGCGCGCCACTGCCTAAAGAGGTTCGAGCATAGGAGCCCACTGCGACGTCAGAGTTTCCATCGCCAAACGCCTGGAATCCGACAACCGTGCTGCGATCCTGGTCCGCGCTCGCGCCACTCCCGCACGCGATACTTTGCGCGCCGGTGGATTGCCTGCAGACGTCCGTCGACGTTGTTCCACCGTCGAGCTGGGCATGGACCGATGGGGCCCCGCAGAATGCCGCAATGCAGCAAGACCCCACGAACGTGTGGATTAACTCCTTTCTCATAAGCGATCGTTCCTTCTTATCGTTTCGGACGAAAAAGCGGCTTGACAGAATATGTGGCGACGCGCTTCCGTTCCTGAACGAAAGTCACATTAAGATGTCCTACATGCCAACTTGGCTTCGTCAGAGTCGAAGTTACGCCGCGAGCGTCTTCTCCTTCGCCAGCGCCGTCCTATCGAGGAACATCTGCATCGGCCTCTTGCCGTGGCACCAACGCCGGTTCTCGGTCAGCTCTTCGTGTTCCCAGGTCGTCGCGGCGACCGGATAAAAAGCCTCGGGTGGAGCGGCGACGGGCTGTGTCTGTTCGCGAAGGGGCTCGAGCGCGGCCGATTCGTGTGGCCGCGGGCTGTTTGGATGCGCGAGAGCGCCTCTACCCTTTTACCGCCGTCCTCCAGCCTGCCTGGAGGGCGTTAAGGCGCGACGCTACCTCTATCTCTGGGTCCGGCGGAGAACGCGAAGCTGAAGCGGCTGGTTGCTGATCTGACGCTCGACAAGCACATACTCACCGAGGAAGCTACGATCTGATCTGACACGTGCCGCCCGCGTGGTCGATGACGTAAAGCCAGCGGCCATCTGCTTGCCGACGGAGGACCTCGATGGAGTTGCCCGACGCAAGGACGGCACCGCGCTCGTCCGTCACGGTCCAATCCGCTCGCAGGAGCGCCAGGTCGCCGTTCTCGAGACAGAAGCTGTTGGTCGACACCATCGTGCCCGGTAGCCGCAGCAGCGACTCGAGCTCGGCGCGGATTGCCGATCCGACGGTCGCTTTGCCGGTCGGATCGACGTGGATGGCGCCCGGCTCGTAAAGCGAGACCAGATCTTCAAGGTTTCGGCTATTGTAGATGCGTGCGAACGTCTCGTTCATCTCGCGCGGCGTCGTGACCCTCGGCATGAAAGTTCTCCTTCGTCGGTTGCCGAGGCAAGAGAATCATGGGGTTTTTGTCCTATCCAAACGGAAAGGTGCAGCTCGATGACAGCGGATGCGATGGAGGATCGGATACCGCTCGACGTGCCTTCCCCGCGGCCACCGGTCGCGTGTCCGGTCGAAGACTGGATGGCCTTTCTCGGTCATCGGTGGACGTCGCTGATCCTGTGGCACCTGCAGAATGGCCCGCGACGATACGGCGAGCTGGAGGCACTCCTTCCGGGTATCACGCCGAAGGTGCTGCGCGAGCGTCTGGATGGCCTCGAGCGGCGCAGCTTGCTCCGACGCCGTCCGCTCGCGATCTATCCGCGCGGTGTTGCGTATGAGCTCTCGCCCGCCGGAGCGCGGCTCGTGAAGATCCTGGATCAGCTCGAGCTTTGGTCGAAGACCGCGTTTTCGGAGCAACCGATCGCAGCGTTCCTTCGCCGAGCTCCAAGCAGAAGCTAAAGAGCGATGTCCATGCACATGTCGGACACACGCGGCGCTCCGGGGAACTGGTGTGCCCGCCTCGTTGCCTGGTTCCTCACGCTGGTGCCCGGCGCAACAACGGCTGGTCGCTGTATGGCTTGTGGCAGAGCATCAACCTGCAAGAGAAAACGGCCGAAGCGGACGCCGCGAGGGTACGGTTCGAACGCGCCTGGCGGCATGCGGATGTGACATCGGAGGCGTCGCGCTTTTGAAGGCGTCGGTGTGCCTGGACGTGCACTGCGAGACGAACTGCACCGACAACGCCGTCCGACTTGTACACTTTGGGGCCATCTCACCGAAAACCGCAGCCGGGACTCAGGTCGAACCAATCGTCGAAGCGCATAACCTCACGCGCATACTGCGGCGATGCGAGCCCTGTGCAGATTCGCCAGTGCTCTCGCAAGTCTTGCTGAATGGTCCCGCTGCGCCGACAATTTCGCCCGGCTGCCGGGCTTTCGGGGAGAGAGCATGAATCGACGTGGTACCGCTATCCTGTGCCTTTGTCTTGGGGCGTTCGCCGGCCACGCCGGCGCGCAAAGCGCGAGCGGTGCCGCCGAGTCGACGCCTGCGAGCTCGATGGCGCCCGCCCGCCTCACGGGTTATCTCGGACGCGATGCGATTCCCGACTATCGGGTATTCCTGCCTCCCCCGCCCGCGGAGGACGGCCCGTTCGGCCAGGCCGATCTCGCCGTGTATCGCGCGACCCGCACGCTCGAAGGCACACCGCGCTGGGAGCTCGCTGCGAAAGACGCGGAGGCGGGCCCGGCGCTGCTCGCGGATTTCGGCTGTGCCCTCGGCGTTGATTTGAGCAACGCCCCCACGCCGCGTCTGTCGCGCCTGCTCGCCAGGGCAGTCGCCGATGTGTCGCCGATCATCGGCGGTGCGAAAGATCACTATCAGCGGAAGCGCCCCTTCGTAGTGGAGAGCGGCCCGACCTGCGTCGCGACCTCCGAGGAGTTCGCGGCGAGCGGCTCCTATCCGTCGGGTCACTCGGCCGTCGGCTGGATGTACGCGCTTGTGCTGGCGGACGTCGCGCCGGAGCATGCCGCGGCCATCCTCGCGCGCGGCCGCGCCTACGGCGAGAGCCGGGTCGTGTGCGGCGTGCACTTCGTATCCGACGTGGATGCAGGACGGCTCGCATCGTCTGCCGTGTTCGCGGCGCTCGCCGCCGACCCGGAATTTCAAGCGGACGTCGCGAGCGCGCGCGAGGAGCTTGCTGCGCTACGGGGAGCGGGTACCGGAGCGCCGGACGGCGCTCGGTGCGCCCTCGAGAACGCGGCGTCGAGCGAACGGCCCTGGTAACGAGGGGCGCGGCCGCTCGCGGCGCCCGGTGTCCGAGCGTCGTCGCTGGACATTGTCATTGACCTCCGAAAACGTCGCTGGACTCGGTTGCCCTGGCGACGCGTGCGTACGCGCGAGGGTGTAGCAGCCCCCGACGTTTCCATCCATCACCGTGCATCTTCAATCGGCAACAACGCGTTCGCGTTCCAACGTTCGTCGCACAACTAGCCGTTGAACGACTCGATGAATCCGTTCTTCACGGACTTTCCGGCCGGATGAAGTCCGGAATTCCGTTCAACGAAATTGGTTTGATTCCGAACCGAAGCGGACATGCGCGTTCTCATCGCGCATAAGAGCCTCGTTGCGAGCAACCGATGAATGGCGTTGCTCGAGACCGCGATCTTACGCGGTCGTTGGAAGGCGTGGAATTTATCAGTCGCTCAAACACTTACCAAATCCAACGGGCCCGAGAATCGGCGTCGATCACGTGACCGCCGGGAGCGGCCCCTTTCTTTCAGCGCCGCGATGGGTACTGTTAGCCGCCGCCCGGCTGGGATTCCGGGTAGCTCTGCCGCCGCCGGCGAAGGAGCTTACACAGCGATCGTCGCACGTTGCGACGGATCAATAGCTCGTGCTCTTAAGGAGGGGGATATGCACGCTACTCGTCTCGCGCTAGGACACCGACGGCCGCACGCGGACCGGCCGACTGGGCGGCGGTCACCGCTCTATGTCGCGGTCTGCGCCGCGCTCGGCTCCGTCGGCGTCGCGCACGGCCAGAGCATCGATGCGGGCGCGGGTCCCATCGAGGAGGTCGTCATCACCGGCTCGCGCATCGTCCGGCGAGACTTCAACGCACCGAGCCCGATCGTGACCGTGGACGCCGAGGCCTTCGAGCAAATGAGCAACATCGCAGTCGAGGCCGTTCTGAACCAGTATCCGCAGTTCAATCCGGGCGCGACGCAATTCACGACGGGCAACATCCAGCCGGACGCTGGCAGCTCGCCCGGCGCAGCGACCCTCAACATGCGCGGTCTCGGGGCGGGACGCAGTCTCGTGCTGATCGACGGCCGACGCGCACAACCGATCAATGCGGCACTCTCGGTCGACGTCAACACGATCCCGTCGGCCGCTATCGCGCGCGTCGAGGTGATCTCGGGCGGGGCGGCGGCGACCTACGGACCGGACGCGATGGCGGGCGTCGTGAACTTTCACCTGAAGCGCGACTTCGAGGGCGTCGAGATCGACTACCAGACGGGCTTCACCGAGGCCGGGGACGGCGAGGAATCGCGCGCCGACATCCTGATCGGCGGCAACTTCGACAGCGGGCGCGGCAATGCGATGTTCGGCGTCGGCTGGGCGCGGCGCGAAGCGGCGTGGGAAATGTCCCGCGACTTTTTCCGAAGAGGCCGCATGGACCCGGGTACGGCGACGAACTATCCGCGAATCAGCTATCCGCAGTGGCTGCCCGATCCGGACAACTTACCATCGCAGGAAGCCGTCGATGCTGCGTTCCCGCACTTGCCGCCGGGCAGCCAGTCGCGCTCGACGACTTTCTACATCAACAACGACGGCACGGTGTTTCGCCAGCAGGGCGCGGTGGGCTACACCGGACCGACTGATTTCCCGTACAAGATCCGCGAGCAGACCGGCAGCCTCGAGGAGATCAGCCCGGCGTCGTACGTGTCCACCCCGCTCAGCCGCTACTCGGCGTTCGGGCGCGCGGTGTACGAGCTGGCGGACAACCTTTCGCTGTTCGCGCAGGGCAACTACGTGACCACGGACGTCAAGACGACGCTGTTCCCGACGACGCTGCTCAACACGCCGATCCCGCGGCAGCCCGAGCTCGAACCGCCCGGCCTGCGCGCGCTGCTCGATTCGCGCCCGGATCCCGATGCGGACTGGAGCATGGGCAGGGTCGCGTATTACATACCGAACCGGTCGACGTCCAATCAAACGAAGCTCTACGAGTTCATGGTCGGCTTCGAGGGCGAAATCGGCAACACCGGCTGGAGCTGGGAGGCGTACCACTCGTTCGGTGAGACCACGCTGCTCACGAACATGCTGAACTTCATCTGGACCGAGCGCTACGAGGAGGTCGTGCGCCAGCCCGGTTTTGGGAAGGGCTATTCCTTCCAAACAGGCGGCATCAACACGCGCACGTTCACGTGCACGAGCGGGCTGCCGATCCTCGAGCCGTGGCGGCTCGACGAGAATGGCGTGCCGATCTACGAGAGCGGCTTCGTGCTGAGCGACGACTGCGTCGAGGCGATCACCGCGAAGATGACGCAGCGCAACGTCGTCGAGCAGCGGATCACGGAGGCCAACTTCGAAGGCAAGATCATGGATCTGCCAGCCGGCGAGTTCCGCTCGGCATTCGGTCTGAGCCGCCGCGAGAACTCGAGCCTGTTCGAGCCGGACGCCCTCTACAACGCCGTCGTGCCGGCGGAGGGCAAGACGCTCGTGTCCGAGGTCTACGGCGAAGTGCTCGTGCCGCTCACGAGCGGCTTCGACCTCGAGCTCGGCGCCCGGTACTCCGATTTCGAGACAGGCGGCTTCCAGCAGGACGCGCAGACCTACAAGGCGCTGTTCAACTGGACGCCCACCGACTCGCTGCGATTCAGGGGCGGTTACCAAAGAGCGAACCGTACGCCGAACGTGGCCGAGCTTTACAGCGGCGCGACGAGCATCATCACGACGTGGTCGGTCGGCGAGCCGTGCCGCGCGGATACCGTGCTTCAGTACGGCAACATCCCCAGCAACCCGAACCGCGCCCAGGTGCAGGAGCTTTGCCGTCAGCTCATCTACCGCGACGGGGGGATTCCGGGCAACAACATCTTCGATCTCGATCCGGACAACTTCCCTGTCGACGGCGGCGAGTCGGCGAACGTGTATCGCGCGGTGCGCCAGGGGAACCCGCGGTTGAGGCCCGAGATCGCCGACACATGGACATTCGGTATCGTGTGGCAAGCGGGCGGGCCGGACCTCACGATCTCGGCGGACTGGTACGAAATCGATATCGAGGACACGATCTCGAGCCTGAGCCTCGAGACGGCGTACCAGCAATGCTTCAATTTCGACGGACGCAGCAACCCGACCTATTCCGTCGATAACGAGTTCTGCCAGCTGATCCGGCGCAATCCGGAGACCGGCGCGGCGACGTTCGTCGAAGCGCTCTTCTTCAACCTCGGCACGCGGTACACGTCCGGCGTGGATCTCGAGGTCAACTGGCGGCGCCCGCTGGCTGGCGGCAACTTCGGCATTCGCTCGTCGGCGAATCATCTGCTCACGTGGAAGTCGCTCGAGGTGCCGGGCTCGCCGGAATACGAATACGCCGGGACGTTGTCACAAGAGGGCTTGTACGACTGGCAGCTCTTCACGTCGTTCTCGTACATTCGAGATCGGTTGAGCCTCGGACTCAACTGGCGGCACTTGCCGCGCGTCAAGCACTCGAGCTATGTCACCGATCCGAACACGCCGATTCACGGGACGAAGTCGTACGACGTCTTCAACGTGCACGGATCGTGGCAGTTCACCGATTCTGTTCGAGTCAGATTCGGCATCGACAATGTGCTCGACAAGGACCCGCCGGTGGTCGGCTACCATCCGGGCGTGAACAACAACGCCGCAACCACCCTTCCGGGCCGTTACGATACGCTCGGTAGGCGTTACTTCCTCGGCGTCGGGGTAGATTTCTGACGACGCGCGGAGCGGCGGCCGGGCCGGCAAGGATTGCCGCCCGGCCGCCCTTCCCCATCTCATCGCTGCTGTTCTCGCGGCAACCTAGCCGAAGCGATAACTCGACACCGCCATCGTGCCGAGGAGGTTCTCTTCGAAATAGATCCTTGACGCCCCGTCATCGCCCGCCGCGCCGACGACCACGTGGAGCGGCAGCAAGTGCTCCTCGCGCGGATGGGCGAGGCGCGCGGCCGGCGCTTCGTGCCAGTTGATCAACCGAGTGCGCCGTTCGGCCGGCGGCGATGCGAGCGTCTCCGCGAGCCACGCGTCGAAACGCCGCGAAGGCTCGCGCGCCTCGGGTCCCATCATCCGCAAGTTGTGGTACGTCATGCCGCTTCCGGCGATCAGCACGCCCTCGCTGCGGAGCGGTTTAAGCGCATCGCCGATGCGCAAATGAAGCTCCGGATCGAGGCTCGAGTGCAAGGAAAGCTGCACCACGGGGACATCCGCTCTCGGATACATCACGGCAAGCGGCACGAACGCACCGTGATCGAAGCCGCGCCTTGCATCGAGACTCGCCTCGAAACCGGCTCGTTCGAGAAGCCCTCGCACGCGGCGTGCAAGATCGGGATCGCCAGACGCCGCATAGATGACCTCGTACGTGTGCGGCGGAAAGCCGTAGTAGTCATAGAGCATCGGCGGCGCCGGGCTCTCCATGACCGCGAGTTTCGGCTCCTCCCAATGCGCGGAGACGAGGAGCACGGCGCGCGGGGTCTCCGGGAGCGCGGCCGGGATGGCGGCGAGGGCCGCGCCGAGCCGCGCGTAGGCGGCGCCGTACGTATCCTGCATGAACGGCCACGGGCCGCCGCCGTGCGAGAGGAAATAAGTCGGAAACGTCGAGGACATCGCGAGCCGTTCGGATTAGTGCGCCAGTCGCGCACCATGATACGGGTTCATCGGAGCGGCTGCAGACACGCCTACTTCCGGGTGTCGATCAGGACGAGGGCGAGAGACGGAAGCGACGAAGCGGTATCCCTTGTGCCGCCGGTGTCGACCACTAGGGGCCGGCACCGAAGGTGGACATGACGAAGCACCACGAGATCGCGCTGGAAGGCGCGCGTCAGGGCATCGTGCTGCTGAAAAACGAGGGCGTTCTGCCGCTCCCAGCCGACAGGCCGATGAAGATCGCCGTGATCGGCGGCTACGCGCAGCAAGGCGTGATCAGTGGCACGGGATCGGGTGCGGTGGCCCCGGTCGGCGGATTCGCCGGCATGATCAGGATCGGCGGCGCCGGCGTGCGCTTCTCACCGGCCGCTTCCGTCAAATAGAGCTGCGGAACTTCGACCCCTTTGCGCTTGCCGGTGTTCGTTACCGTGAAGCTCACGGTGATCGTCTCACCGCCTTCGAGCATCAAATCGTCATAGTGGAACGTGGTGTAGCTGAGGCCGTGGCCGAACGCGTACATCGGCTGTTCGTTCGCTTGGAGCTCGAGCCTGGCGAGTCACGGCACGTTTCGCTCGCCGCCGATCCGCGTTTGCTCGCGCGCTTCGACGAGAAGATCGGGAGGTGGATCATCGCCGCCGGTACGCATCGAGTGGCCCTCGGCAAGTCGGCGATGAATCCGACGTTGACGGGCAGGACGGAGCTCTCCGCGCGACAGTTCGGCGTGTAGGGCCGCTGCGCTCACGGAGATCCGCCATAAGTTCCCCTCTCGAGTTTGCCTCAGTGACTCTTCCTCGTCCTCGAGGGGGGGCCTCTTCCCCTTGCCTGTGCGCCCCTTGCCCGTCGAGAACATTCTTCAAGCTCACCCACCGGTCTGGTTGGCCATTGGTTCAATGGAGCCCATTGGACGAAAGTCCAACTCGCGGTCGCTGCGGTGTGCACTAGCATCGAATCGTCGACGTGGAAGCCGCCGGGCAACGACGGGGGAGGCAGACGCCATGGATTCGCTTGCAGACGATTTTGCCTCCGGAGCGTTCAGCGATGTCGCGCCGCCGTGCCTGTCGCTCTACCAGCCGACTCACCGGTCGCATCCGGAAAACCGGCAAGATCCGATCCGCTTCAAGAACCTCGTACGGTTGCTCGCCGCGTCGCTCGGGCAGCGGTATTCGCGTCGCGAGCTCGCGCCGCTTCTCGAGCCGTTCGACGCGCTCGCCGACGACGCGGCGTTCTGGAATCACGCTCTCGATGGGCTTGCGGTGCTCCGGTCGGCCGATGGCTTCCGCGTCTATCGTCTGCAGCGACCCGTCCCCGAGCTCGCGGTCGTCGGGGACAGCTTCCACGTGAAGCCGCTGATCCGTGTGCTCCAATCGGCGGATCGCTACCAGGTTCTCGGCCTTAGCTTGAAGGAAATCCGCCTATTCGATGGCAATCGCGACGTGCTCGACGAAGTCGAGCTGGGGACGACCCTGACCGAGACGATCGCCGCCGCGGCCGAAACCGAAGAGCGCGAAGCGCACGTGCGAGGCCTCACGAAAGGCGCCGGCCCGACCGCAGGCGTGCGCTGGGGTGTCGGCGGGAAACGGGAAAAGGGCGACACAGACAGAGAGCGCTTCTTTCGTATCGTCGACCGGGTGGTGCTCGAGCATCACTCGCGGCCGGCAGGTGTGCCGTTGCTTCTCGCGGCGCTCCCCGAGCATCACCACCCGTTTCGTCGAATCACGCGTAACGGGTTCCTGCTCGACGACAGCCTGGACGTCCATCCCGATGCGCTGTCGCCGGCGGACCTTCGGGAACGCGCCTGGCGTGCGATCGAGCCGCACTATCTGATCCGCCTGGACGGGCTCGTCGAGATGTTCGGTCGCGCACGCTCGCGCGAGCTCGGCACAGGCGACCCGTCGGAGGCCGCGTACAACGCCGTTGCGGGCCGAATCGCGACGCTCCTGATCGATGCCGATCGCCACGTGCCCGCCCGAATCGATCCGGATACGGGGTTCATCGAGACGGATGACCTTGCGGATCCGGCGACCGACGACCTGCTCGACGACATCGGCGAGTGGGTGCTGAGGAACGGAGGGCAGGTCGTGATCGTTCCGCGCGACCGCATGCCCACCGAAACCGGCATCGCGGCCATCTATCGCTATTGACGCTTTGTCCGGCGACCCTGGGGCGCGAGGGTCCGGGCAGTCTCGCGATACGAGGAGGCGGGACCGGGTCAGCTATCGCATAGCAGCTCCAGCTTCCTGATCGCCAGAGTCGCCTCTTCGTTCGTGGTCGCGTCCGCAAGCTCCTGCTTGGCGCTGACACACTCAATGGCGTCCGACCGGGCGATGTCCAGGACCAGATTCACGGCCGTTCGATTCGCGACGTCGCAGTAGCCGTCTGCAACGCGTCGAATATTCGCGGTTTGACCGACGCGCTCGATAGCGACACAGTCGTCCATTCGAATCTCGCGCTGGTCGGTGACGATCCGGGTCGTCGAGCCGTCGAGCATATCGACCGTATACGACATTCCCTCGCGGCTGCCCTCTGCCGCTGCAGCGAGGGCGCCGCCGATCGCCGCGCCGACGACACTGTTGGCTACCCGGCGATTGCGGGAAGAGCCCCCGGATCTTGCGAGGCCCAAGGTCCCGCCTACCAGCGCGCCCCGCGCGGCTTGCGAGTCGAGCGTGATCTGTTGCGCGCTTCGGACTACACCGAAGTTCACGGTCGCGGTTTCCCCTACCCGCTGCGTCGGCACGGTGCAACCCGCGAGTGCGGCGCATCCGATGAGCGGGATCAATCGCGCTTTTCGACTCATGGCCGAGCATCCTCGTCGAGGCCTGTCGGCCAGTATCATTGCGAGGGCAAGGACAGGAATACAGTGGACCTTGGTCCAACTGGGCGGCGACTGTTGAGTCCGTTCTTCTGCGGAAGCTCACAAGCCCGCCGCTTCGAGCCACTCGTCGAAGCATGCCCTTCCGGCTCGCGCGATTGCCGGTGTCCAATGCGCCGTATCGGCACGAAGTCCTGACACGCTGATTCCAGGTGTCGCGCCGATCTCGGCACAGTGTCCGACGAACCAGCTTTCGAGCGCCCTGCCAGCGGCCTCTGCATGAAACTGCAGAGCCAACGCGTAATCGCCGAGCGAGAAGGCCTGGTTCGTCGTAAGCGGCGTCGACGCAAGGCGTGTGGCCCCGCCGGGCAGATCGAAGGTATCGCCATGCCAGTGCAGGACGGCGATACCGTCAAGGTGCTTGAGGCACGACGCGCGACCTTCGGCCGTGAGCGTCACAGGCGCCCAGCCGATCTCCTTCGCGCCGGTAGCATAGACCCGGGCACCGAGGGCTCTCGCCATGAGCTGGCTGCCGAGACAGATGCCGAGCGTCGGCTTGTGCGCAGCGAGCCGCACGCCGATCAGTCGGATCTCGTCGTCGAGGAACGGGTAGACGTCGTTCTGGTACACGCCAATCGGGCCGCCGAGGACAACGAGCAAATCGGGTGCGAGGGGGTCGAGCGCCGCTACATCGCTGACCGGCACGTCGATGTAACGGACGCCGTGGCCGCGCTCTGCAAGCAACGGCTCGAGAAGCCCCAGGTCTTCGAACGGAACGTGACGCAGTGCGAGGGTTTGCAACTGCATGTGGTGGTTTACACGTCAGGGAAGCTTAATACTCACACGGTAATATACACGGAACGTGGGCTCGCTTTCGCTGTTGGTGCTGCTTCTGGCGGGCTGCGAACCTCAGTACGTCGATTGCTGGCTCCCGGTGCTGCGCACCGACGAGGCCTCTACATCTCTGCGACTTCCCTGGAGGGCGAAACGCTCGACGTGCGATCGAGGGAGAACCCGGAGTCTACCCCGCGGAGCGATGACACCGGCAGCGACGTACGCCGGATCACGTCAAACGAAACTTATTACGATCGACACCGCAATCAACACGATGATGATCCACTCGAGGAGCTCGAGTCGGCGAGTGGCCGCCTGGTCGGACATCTTCTCGTAGATGCTCTCGAGGGTTTGGAGCTTGCGCATGATGCTCGCGTCCCATTCCTCGATGTGGAAACGGCGGTTCGCGAGGCGGTGAATGCGGGCGAGATACTGGTCGCCGAGGAGCTTCAATGTGTTGTTGACACCCTCGAACACGAGGGCGTTGTCGACCTGAAGCTCGGCGACCCGCTCGAGATCCGCTGCGCTATAGCCGAGGAGGCGCGCGCCTCGCCGTCGGCGGCTCAACTGCTCGTAGGCTTCGTCCAAAGCCCGATCGAGTTGCCGATCGAGAAAGCGCATCTCGAGCAGCTCGACGTTCGCGAACTCTAGAACGGCGATGACGTCGTCCCCTTCTGAATCGACGACGAATGCCGCATTCCAGTCCACGATCGTCATGTCGTCCGGGCCGTACGCGGCGCGGGCGTCCAACGCTTCGCGCACTTCCTCCTCCGAGAGCGGCTCGAGCTCTGCGCGCAGAATCTGGGCGAGCTCCCGGCGGTGCGTCTCGTAGAGTCTCTCCAGGTCGACCGGCTCGTCGAAGCGGCGGATGTGGTAGATCACGTAATCCTCGACGACCGGTGCAATGTGGGAATGACCGGCAGCGCTGCCGATCACGCCGAGCATCCACTCGACCTGGCGACGCGAATCCTCGAGCAGGACTTCGTTGTCGTAGAGCGCGTCGCTCAGCTCGAGCAGCGCGTCGAGGGAGCATTCGAGCGGCAGGGTGTAAATCGCCGCGGCGGCGCCGAAATCGTACAACATGATCTCGACCGCAGGCCGCGTCGCGAAGCTGCCGACCCCGATCGGCGCGCCATCGCGGGTTATGCGAAGCGGCGACGGCTCGTACTCGAAGTAGGTCGGCGTGCGGCGCTTCCGGCGCAGGCTCGGGCGCCACCGTGTCTCGGAGACCCGACGCTCCGCCTCCTCGAGGTCGATGCTGCGCGCGACGTCGTAGGCGAACGTGACGTAACATTCGCCGTGCGCGATGCGTGGATATGTCATGCGGAAACCCGCGTCGAGGGCGTTGCCGAGCGATGGCCTGGTCGGTCAGAAGGGATAGAAAGCCGGTTCGGTAACGGGCTCCATCCGAATATGCGCTGCCACCGTGTCGAGGAACCCGGGAGGCTTGGCGATCAGCAGGTCGCAATCGACGTTGTCGAGGACTTCGCCGGCCGTCGATCCGATCACGAGGTCGGCGAGTCTCGCCCGGGAGAGCGCACCCATGGCCAGGAGATCCACGCCCTCGGTCTCCACGAAACGAGGAAGCTCGAGCGCGGGCGGCCCGCTCAGGATCCGTACGGCATTCGTGTCGATGTTTCGCGCGGCAAGGAGCTCGGCGACCGCGGCGCGGCTCATCTCCATCAGCCTGGCGTCGGCTTCCGGGGAGGAGCGCTCTTCCTGGCGCTCGAACGGCGCGATCCGCCCGAAGGGCACTGCGCAATGGACGGCGCTAAAACGGGCCGAGAAGACGCCTGCGAATTCCTGGGCGAGGTCCACGATGACTTCGTCCAGGGAGGCGGGCTTGGCGCGAGCGTGGAACGGATCGACGGCGGCGGCGACGTGCCGATACTTCCCGGTCCCGCTGCCCCTCACGAGGAGCAACGGTACCGGGCAGCTCGATACGAGATTCCAGTCCTCGCTCGCGAGCCGTCTGGGCCCGAGGATTCGCAACGATTCGGTCACGACGAGATTCGCATTCGTCGCCACGGCCCGACGGATGATGCCCTGATAGACCGGGTAGTCCCACACGACGGTCGCGCTCACCCGGTCGATGCGCTGCCGTAGCTCGTCGACCATGTCGCGCAGTCCGTTCGCCGCTTCGTGCACCAACGCGTCGCGTACGTCCACGTAGTCCTCGTCCCGCGTAACCAGAGGCGAACTTTCGAGATTCGGCTCGTAGACACAGCGGAATAGCTCGAGCTCGGTGCCGTCGCACAGAGACAGCGCCCGCTGAAGCGCGGGCTGCTCGAGCGTGTCGGTTCTCGAGACCACGACCAGAATCTTGCTCCACGCCATGGCTTGCTCTCCGGCTTGAACCAAATCCAATATAGCACCGGAATCGCCCTGCCCCATTCGTACCGGCCGCAGTCGTTTTCGGCGGTCAGCGATGCTCGGGTGGTGCCGGAGCGGCGTATCCTCTCCTCGATGAGACCGGTGCGATCGTGCTTCTCCGCACTGATCGAGCCCGGCTTCCGTGTGCGGGAGGCGGATATCCAGGCCACGTCGTCAAGGGCCGTACCCATAGCTTCGGATGATGTCACGGGCTTCGGGCCCTTGCATGAACGCGATGAATGCCCGGGCCGCAGGCACATCCCGAAGCAGTACCGCTTCCTGCGCAATCGGCTCGTGAAGCGATTCGGGCACGAGCCAATAGGAACCCTCGACCTCGCGTTCCGGGCGCGCAAGCTGCGCCCACGCGACGAAGCCGAGCTCCGCATTGCCGGTGGCCACGAACTGATATGCTTGCCCGATGTCCTGGCCGCGTACGATCCGCGGCTGCAAAGACTCCCATAGGCCTCTCGCCGCGAGCACGTCGCGCGCAGCCGCGCCGTAGGGTGCGATGTCCGGATGGGCGATGGCGAGAAAGCGAAAGTTTCCCGTATCGAGCACCCGGCCGTCGTCGTCGACGTAGCCGGGTCGCGTGCTCCAGAGCACCAGCCGTCCTACCGCGTAGAGAAATCGAGAGCCCGGCACCGCGAGCCCTTGTTCCTCCAACAGTCGAGGGCGCTCGTCATCCGCAGCAAAGAAGGCATCGAACGGGGCGCCGTTTCGGATCTGCGCGTAGTGGCTGCCGGTCGAGGCGGTGCTGGCAACGACTCTGTGCCCGGTGAGCTCCTCGAATCTTTCGATCAGTGCGCTCATCGTCGCCGCAAAGTTCGTAGCGACTGCGATTCTGATCTCGTCGGCGTCGGCGTGATTTGCCGATAGGACGAGGAGGAAAGCGATCCACGTCGCGCTCAGGCTGGACGTCGCTTTGCTGCTCACGGTCGACTAACGCTCGTTGGTCGCAAGCCGTTGCCGTCGGGCTGACCGATCGCTTGCGAGCTCGCGATAGAGCTTCGCGGTCTCGGCGATCGTACGCCCGATCGTGAAGCGGCTCCCGATGCGCTGCCGAGCAGCGGCGCCGAGCGCGCGCGTCAGCTCGCGATCGTCGTAGAGCCGAAGGAGCGCGTCGGCGAGCGCAGCCGCATCCCCGGGCGGAACGACGAGCCCGCTGACGCCGTGCTCGACGAGCTCGGGGCTGCCTCCGACCGCGGTCACGATCGGCGCGACACCGTACGCCATCGCCTCGATGACCGTCTTCGGAAGCCCCTCGCGGCGCAGCGACGGCAGCACGGCGACATCGGCAGCGGCGACGACCGCGGCCGCGTCTCGTCGATACCCCAAGAGATGGATGTCCGCGGCACGTCGATTCGTACGCAGGCGCTTCTGGAGCGCTTCGCTCTCCATGTGTCCGACGAGCAGCAGGTGCGCGTTCACGTGGTCCGGCAGGCGCTCGAACGCGTCGAGGAGCACCTCGATGCCCTTGCGTGGCCGCCAGTTCGCGACGCAGCATGCGACGAACGCATCCGGCGGAACGCCGAGCGTCGAGCGTGCGACGGGCGGCTGGTCGTACCACGCAAGATCGTGGCCCTTGTAGATCGTCACGACCTTCTCGGGCGGCACCCGTAGACCGAGCAGCTTCAGCGTCAGGAAATACTCGCGGACGGCCTCTGCGACGCAGACGATGCGGTCGACTCGCGGGTTCAAGGAACGCATCCACGAGAAGGGATTCGCGAAGCTCTCGTTGCCGACGATGCCCCGGTATACGACGATGCGGACGGGCACGCCGCGCGCGGCGATGAGGCCGTTCACCGTGGCCTTGTTGTTGAACAAATGCAGGATGTCGTATCCACCCGACTCGAGCTCGCGCCTGATCGCACGGACGGCCGCGAGATCGAGCTTCCCGCGAAACTCGAGCGGCACGACCGGGACGCCGGCCCGCCTCATCCGCTCGTAATGCGCGGCACGCGGCGAGCTCATGACGCGGATGCGAAAGCCGAGCTCATGGAGGCCGATGATCGTCTCGGCCTCCGGGCGATCGCTGAACGATGTGACGAGCAGCGCGCTTACTGAATCGATGCCCACTGCGTTCGCGATTACCGAGGTCCGGGACGAAGCACTGCATCCGTCGAAGCGGATTCAGCGGCCTTCTCGGCCGCAACGGCCTTGTCCGCGTAGCGTTTCATGTGCCTGAAGAAGGTGCCCGTCGCGTTGCCGAACGCAATGACGACGCCACGCCATCCTTCGAGAAACCCGGCTTCGAGCACGTAGCTGCGGAAGAACGCCCAGAAAGTCCGCAGCAGAATGACCGGCGGCGAGTGCGCCGTCCTCGCGTGGTCTCTTCGGCGAAGCTCGCTGTAGCGGCTGATCTTCTGCAGGATCTGATCGAGCTCCGTCACGGCTTCGTGCCAAAGGCCGCCCGGAAGGCGCACCGTCCGGCATCCGCGGGGTATGTCGACTTGCTCGTGAACGACCGCGTCGTTGAAGCGGCAACGCTTACGGTTGTAGAGCCGAACTAGCCAGTCGTTCCCCCACCCTCCGCGCGTGACGAGCTTCCCCATGAAGAGATTACGGCGCTCGACGGCGTAGGCGACGTCGGGATCGTCGAGGTCGACCGCCGACAGAGCATCGACGAGCTCGCGGTCGACATACTCGTCGGCATCGATGGAGAAGATCCAGTCGTTGGAAGCGTGCTCGGCGGCGCGGTTCTTCGTCGGGCCGAAGCCGATGAAGTCCCCTCTCACGACGCGGGTATTCGGGAACGTCTCCGCGATCTCGGCCGTGTTGTCGTGCGAGCCGTTCGCATAGACCACGACCTCGGGGAACGTTTCGAGGCTCTGCAGCGTTCGCGCGATCGTCCTGCTCGCATCGCCCGCTATGATGACCGCCGATATCTGCTTCATAGAACTGAAGGGGCGTGGCGGAGCATCTTACCTTACGGCCACTCCGATGCAACCTGATCGAGATCGCTTAGTCGCGCCGCGCCTCGAGCTCGCTCCGATTCCATCCCCCGAGCTCGGCCGCCGCTTCATAAGTGCTCTGGATGAACTCTAGCAGCGTTCGGTCGGGATCCGCGGATTCGCGAGCCCGCTCGTAGGGCAACACGAACTCGCGCATTTCCGTGCTGTAGTAGGCCTGCTCGGGCCGGATCGGAAACTCCGCGAAGCCAGCCGGCTCGGGATAGGCGTACGCATAGAACGCCGGTTCTTTCACGGCACCCCCGCCCGGCCAGAAGCCGCAGCTCGCGCACTCGTGCGAGTACGCTTCGTGCATGACCCGGTCGGCGACGTTCGGTATGCCGCCAGGGTGCAGCGGCGCGCGTCGACCGGAGAAGCGAGTCAGTGCGAGATCGAAGGCCCCCCAGAAAAAGTGCACCGGGCTGCACTTTCCCGTGAATCCGGAACGGGCACGCTTCATGACACGGTCCGCCTGCACCAGCGCCGCGAAGAACCGCGCCGCGTGGGCGGCGTCGTACGTGGCGTGCTGCCTGTCCTGCTCGAACGGGATCGACTGCTCGACTTCGACGGGACGCGTCCAGATGCGCACGTCGATGCCGAGTGAAGCGAGCGCCGCGAAGACGTCGCGATAGAATTCGGCGACGGTCCGGGATTCGAGCGGCAACTCCCGGCGTTCACCCGTGCTGGTCTCGATGATCAGCCGATGATCGATGAGGTCGAAGTCGATCTGGAAGGTTCGCTGCCCGTCCGGGATCGGCCCGGTGGTCAATCCGCGGGACGTGACGTACAGCGTGACTTGCCACCAATGATTGACCATCGGCGCTCGCGCGAGTCGGATCTTGCCGACGACCTGCGTCCACATGTGCAACGTCGCGTAGGTGTCCGCCCATTCGTCGAGTGGCAGTGCGGGCCACAATTCCGATGACAACGCGCGCCCGTCTTCTGGGTCGATCATGACCGCCTCCTCACGCTAGTCTTTTTGCTTGCCTCGTCACGGACGGCAGCCCCTCCTCGGGATTCCGTCGAAGCGGATCGGGGCGAGGCGTCGCGAGTGACGCCGCACGAGAGGAACTCGAGGCAAGACGCGTGCCACCCGTCGGTCGCCTACACGGCAGCAGGTAATCGTGGCAGGCCATTCGCCGTCGATGGCCGATGTGATAGCCTTCGCGCCATGAAAAGGCTGGTCGTTCTCGGGCTCGTCGTCGGTTTCGGGGCGACGGCCCACGCTCAGGTGCTTCCGTTCAACGATGCCGGCGTCACGATGGGACACCATCATCTGATGGTCCCCGACGTCGACGTGCAGCGTCGGGTCTGGGTCGATCTGCTCGGCGGCGAGCCGTCCGGCAATCCGCCTCTCTTGTTCGTCAAGTTCCCTGGCGTGTTCGTGATCCTTTCGAACGGCAACGGCACGGAGGGCACGCACGGGTCGGCGCTCGATCACATCGCCTTCAATGTCCGGGAACTCGAAGATCTTCGCCGGAAGCTCGAAGCGGAGAACATCCCGATCTCGAACGCGAGCGACTCGCGCTTCGACGCGATGCTTCCCGGCGGAATCGACGTGCATTTCTTCGCCGACCCTTCGCTCGAGACGCCGATCGCGCATCGCGCGGTCGCGTTCGTTTCGACCGACCCCGACGCGCAGCGCGAATGGTGGGAGAACGTTCTCGGCGCGAGGACGGTTCAGGAAGGCGAGCTGACCGTCAGCACGATCCCGGGCGCGCGCCTGTTCTTCACGCGCGCGGATACGCCGCCGGCCCCGACGCGCGGACGCACGCTCGACCACACGGGCATCGGTGTGCGCGATGTCGAAGCGTTCTGCAATCAGATCGCCGCGCAAGGCGTCGTCTGCGAGATGCTGTTCGGCGGCGCCGCGGCGCTGATCACCGATCCGGCCGGCGTGACGATAGAGATCAACGCCGGTCTGGAATCGAGGTGATTTGCCCGTACGGCCACGCGTGAGACCGCCGGTCGCCGAGCTAGGAAGGCTTGCCCACGTCTGCGGAGCGCAGCGTGCGCTTGAGAGCGAAGGCGGCAGCGAAACCGATCGCGGCGACGGGCGCGAGCGCGAGCGGCGACGCCGACCAGTCGCCCGTCGCGTCGGAGATCGCGGCGACCACCGGCGGCCCGGTCAACAGACCGATGTGCGACGCCTGGACGACGATGCCCATCACGACGGCCCCGGAAGCCGCTCGGCTCGCAATCGCGGGGATCGTCGCGAAAACGGACGCCGGCAGGAGCCCGCCGAACGCTGAAAACGCGATCGCAAGCCCGTAGCGCGCGTCGGGTGACAGCCCTTGCGAGTAGATGCCGAGCTCGCACGCGACCATGACCACCAGCGCGAAGGCCATCAGCGCCGTCGGCGCGACCCGGCGCGCGACGAGCCAGCTCGCGGCGAGGTTCCCGCCGGCGTTCGCGATCACGGCGATCGCGGTCTGTCTTCCGGCCGTTTGCGGCGCTACGCCCTGCTGCTCGAGGATCGTCGGAAGGAAGCCGAACACCGCCAGGAACTGGAACGTGTAGCACATGAAGATCAGCGCGAGGAGCCAGGTCTCGCGTCGACGCACGGTGCGGAGCACCGCCTCGAGCGCGACTCCGGCGTTGCCCCCGGCGCCGCCCGGTTCCCGCGCGGCGAGAAGCGCGAAGCCGACGACGAGCAGCAGCACCGCGTTCCAGTCCCATAGCGGGCGCCAGCCGAAGGCGACCAGCACCCACGGCGCGACCGTCAAAGCGATCGCCATGCCGGTCGGCATGTAGGTGCCCCACACGCCCGTCACGAAGCGCCGATCGTCGGCGCTCGCGCTTGCGACGAGCAGGCTCGGGATCGCGACGACGGCGGCGACGAACGCGGTCCCTTCGAGCGCACGGCTGAACAAGAGCAGCGGGGCGCCGTCGGCACGTGCGCCCAGCGCGCTCGCGGCCGCCATGACGAGCAACGCAACGACCGTCACCGCGCGGGCCCCGAATCGATTGGCGATCGACCCCGCGACGCAACCGAGCACGGCGCCGATCGCGCTGAACAACGAGAGCACCCACGCCGCGGCGACGATGCCGAGGCGAAGGTCTTCGCGCAAGCTCGAGATCGCCGGGGGTACCTTGCCGACCTGCATCGCGGCGGCGACGCCTGCCGCGAGCAGGAGCGCAATGTAGCCCCAGCGGGTACGCTGATCGATCAAAGCAGCAACGGAGGAAAACCGCTCCAAGCGGAGGGAGCGGCATTCTACACGAGATCGAGCGGCGGCGGTCCGCCGCTCTGCCCTACGCCGGCTTGCGGAAGTGGAGGATGCCCCAGACCAGGTATCCTCGGCGTCCGGCTTCGACCCAGTGGCCGAGGCCCTCGATCATCCGCGTGATGTACCCGTCGGAGACGATTGCCCGCAGCTCTCCGCGGCGCGCTTCGAGCTCTTCGCGGACGCGGCCGTAGTGACGCACGAGCTGGCCCGTCAGCTCGGTGAAGCCGAGCTCTTGCCAGCCGAGCCGGCGCGCTGCCTCGCGGTAGAACGCAGGCGAGCCCAGCGAATCGAGGTGGATGCGTGCGAGCACGGGCTCGAGGACGCCCGGGGGACAGTCGTCCGCCTGCATCGGGTCCGTGAAGATGAACTCGCCGCCGGGCTTCAGCACGCGGTCGATCTCGGCAAGCACACGCGCGCGATCGCCGGAGTGAAGCATCGCATCCTGCGACCAGGCGTAGTCGAATCGTGCCGCTTCGAACGGGATCTCCTCGAAGCTCGCATCATGGACACTGACGAGCCCGTCGAGCCCGGCCGCGCGCGTGAGCTCGCGGTTTCTCGCGTTCTGCGTCTCGCTCAGGTTCACACACGCGACGCGCGCGCCGGTACGCCGCGCGAGCCAGCGGGCGGCCCCGCCATAGCCGGCGCCCGCGTCGATCACGCGGCTATCGGGCCCGATGCCCGTGAGGCGCGCGGCCATCGTCGCCACGGTGCGCTCGGACGCCGTGGCGATCGGCTCGTTCTCCGCCTCGTAAATGCCGATATGGATGTCCTCGCCGCCCCATACGTGGAAGTAGAAGTTATCGGCGTCGTCGCTGTTGTAGTAATCGCGGGCCGTCTGCACGGCCGCCGAGTAGCGAGCCCTCATGCCGCACCCTCCTCGGTGCCGACGTACTTCTTCTCGGCTACATGGATGAAGAAGTCCGGCTCCTTGTCGCGGTACGTCTCCTGGAAGTCGCCGTACGTCGTGACTCGCTGGAACCCGACCTCCTTCATCAGACGCTGCACGTACGCCTTGCGCAGCGGGAACATGTTCAGGTGGAATACCGAGCCGTCCGAGAAGCTGTAACGGAACCGCGCGAGCGTCTCGTCGACGTGCTCGGGTGTCGCCGACACGTTCTCGCCGCAATAGTAGTAACGATGCGAAGGCTCGACCTGCTTGTCGAGAATCGCGTCGTAGTTGCGCTGATCGAGGATCAGGATGCCGTCGTGGCGCAGCGTCGCGTAGTACTCCGCGAGCGCCTTGCGGCGATCGTTCTCGTTGTGCAGATGGGTGAAGGAATTGCCGAGACAGATCACGGCATCGTAGAGATCATGGACGTCCCGCCTCAGCCAGCGCCAATCCGCTTGGATCGTGCGGAGGATGTAACCGCGCTTATGGGCGTTCTCGAACGCTTTCGCGAGCATCGCCGCGCTGCCGTCGACGCTCGTGACCTCGAAACCGGCTTTCAGCAGCTGCACCGAGTGATAGCCCGTGCCCGTCGCGACGTCGAGCACTTTCTTCGCGCCGTGGGCACGCAGCTGCTCGATGAAGAACTCCCCTTCGGCGCGAGCCCTGGCGTCCCAGTCGATCAGCTCGTCCCACTTCTCGACGAAGGCTTTCGCGTACTCCTCCCTGTAATGGTCGGATTCGCGAATACTCAACGGATCGTCCCCAAACCCTTGTACGTCTGCTCTTGCTGCGTTCATCGGCTCCCTTATTGTTAAAGACGGATGTGGATGACCGCCCGAGACGAGTGCGCGCACGAGAGGGCACGCGGGCGTTGAGGGGCTACATACTAACGCGCTGAGATCGAATGTCTACCACTATCCGGAAATTTCTCGTCATCGTTTATAAGTTGAGGAAATGAGCCCGCTGCTGCGCTTCGATCACGTATCGTTGTCGTTTGCCGATCGCCGCATCCTGATCGACGCGGACTTCTCGCTCGAGGAAGGCGAGCGCGTCTGCTTGCTCGGCCGTAACGGCGCGGGCAAATCTACGACGTTGAAGCTGATCGCCGGGGACCTTCAGCCGGACGACGGGAAGATCGAGATGCCCGCGCGGCTGCGGCTCGCTTCGTTGAGCCAGGCGCTCGTCGACGCGTCGACGCAGACCGTGCGGGATTTCGTCCGCGAAGGGCTTGCCGATCAGATCGAGCGCATCGCTGCCTACGAGCGGCTCAGCGCGGAGACGCCGACCCCCGGTCTATTGCGAGAGATGGAAGCACTCGAGCGTGAGATCGTAGCTCTAGGAGGATGGTCCATCGACGCGCGTGTCGATGCGATGCTGACCGAGCTTTCGCTTCCGGCGGACGCCCGCCTCGACGAGTTGTCGGGAGGCTGGCGGCGGCGCGCCGCGCTCGCGCGTGCGCTGATCGCCGATCCGGATCTATTGCTGCTCGACGAGCCGACGAACCACCTCGACATCAGCACGATCGAGTGGCTCGAGGACCAGATCGCGCGCTTTCCGGGCGCGGTGCTCTTCGTCACGCACGACCGCGCGTTCGTCGAGCGTGTCGCGACGCGGATCGTCGACCTCGACCGCGGGAAGCTCCGCAGCTGGCCGGGCGGCTATCGCGACTATCTCGCGCAGAAAGCGCTCGCCGATGCCGAGGAGGATCGCCGGAACGCCCTCTTCGACAAGAAGCTCGCCGAGGAGGAAGCGTGGATCCGGCAAGGGGTCAAGGCACGCGAGCATCGTAACGAAGGCCGTGTCCGGGCGCTCGAGGCGATGCGTGAGGAACGCGCGAAGCGCATCAAGCGGGAGCGCACCGCGCGCATTTTGCTCAACGAGGCGGACGAGCTCTCGGGACGCAAAGTCATCGAGGCACGGAACGTCACGCATTCGTTCCGGGGCAAGAAGCTGCTGGACGACTTCTCGCTCAGGATCATGCGCGGTGACCGCATCGGGATCATCGGCAACAACGGCGTCGGCAAGACGACGCTGTTGCGCATCCTGATCGGCGAGCTCGCGCCGGACGAAGGGAGCGTCAAGCTCGGCACGAATCTCGAGATCGCGTACTTCGACCAGCTGCGCCGCGACATCGACGAGTCGAAGACGGTCATGGAGCTCATCGGCGAAGGACGGGAGTACATTACGATCGACGGACGAAGGAAGCACGTGGTCGGCTATCTGACCGACTTCCTGTTCACGCCGAAGCAGGCGATGACGCGTATCGCGGCGCTATCGGGCGGCGAGCGCAATCGCGTGATCCTCGCGAAGCTCTTCACGCGTCCGTCGAACCTGCTCGTGCTCGACGAGCCGACGAACGATCTCGACGTCGAAACGCTCGAGGCGCTCGAGAAGCGTCTCGCGACCTACGGAGGGACGCTGCTCGTCGTGAGCCACGACCGCCACTTCCTCGACGCGGTCGTGACGAGCACGCTCGTCTTCGAAGAGGACGGCGTCGTTCGCCGTCACGCCGGCGGTTACAGCGACTGGGCCGCGAAGGAGCGCCGGCTCGCGGCCGGCGAGGACGAAGCGCCGGCGCGGTCACGCCCGTCGCAGGCCGCCGAGACCGAACGAAAGAAACGGACCGCGTCGCCGCAGAAGCTCTCGTACAAGCTGCAGCGGGAGCTCGACGCGCTGCCGGACGAGATCGAGCGCCTCGAGCAGGCGGTTGCGGCGCTCGAGCAGCGCGTCGCGGAGCCCGACTTCTATCGAAGGCCGCGCGACGAGATCGAGGCGGTGCTCCATGAGCTCGACGAGACCAGGGCGCGACTCGATGCGGCCGTCGAGCGCTGGGCCGAGCTCGAGCAGGAGGCGGAACGGCTCGCGAACGCGCGCGAGCCGTAACCTGCAGGGGGCGATCCGCCCTCTGCGGCAGCCCTCTGCCCTCGTCGACGCGGCATCAGTCGGTTTCGTCGTCCCGCAGAAAATCCAGATTCGGTCCGCCCGGGGCACGCGTTTCGCGCAGCGCGGACGCCCGCTTCACGACGTTCTCGCCGAAGCGCTCGACGAGCTTGTCGAGCGTGATTTCGAGATCGCGCATGCGCTTGCGCGGCGTGAGGAGATCGGGTTGGCTCTCCGTTTCCGCGGGCTCGAGATCGAATGCCGCGAGGCCGACGAGCCGGACCGGCGGCAGCGGCCCGAACGCGTCGAGCAGCGCGAGCGCCGCGCGGTAGAGGTCGTCGGCCACATCCGTCGGCTCGGCGACGGCGCGCTGCCTCGTGAGCAGCGCGAAGTCGTGGCGCTTGAGCTTCACACGGACGCCGCGCGCGCGGAGGCCGGCTTTGCGCAGCCGTCGAGCAACTTTGTCCGCTTCGCGTCTGAGATGAAACGCGATCGTCTCCCGCGAGCGCGTGTCCTCGTCGAGCGTGATCTCGGAGCCCAAGCTCTTCGCGGCGCGCGAAGGCGTGACCTCGCGGGGATCCTCCGCACGCGCGAGCGCAGCGAGGCGACGGCCGAGGGCGCCGAGTGCCGCGGCGAGCACGTCCGGATCGGCGGCCGCGACGTCGCCGATCGTCGCGAAACCGAGCGCCTCGAGGCGTGCAGTGGTCTTCGGTCCCGCACCCCACAGTCTCGACACGGGTTGCGGCGCGAGCCACGCGCGGGCGTCGTCGGGCGGCACGATCGTAAGCCCGTCGGGCTTCGCGTGTCCGCTCGCAACCTTCGCGACGAACTTCGTGCCCGAGATGCCGACGGATACCGTGAGCCCGCCCGTCGCTTCGCGCACCGCTTCCTTCAATCGTCGGCCGAAGTGCGCAGGCGAACCGAGAAGCCGCTCGCTGCCGGTCATGTCGAGGAAAGCCTCGTCGAGGCTCAGCGCCTCGACGGCGGGCGAGAATTCGCGGAACACGTTCATCACGATGCGGGACACGGCCTGATAGCGCTCGAAGCGCGGCGGCACGACGATCGCGACGGGACAGCGGCGTCGCGCCTCGACCATCGGCATCGCGCTGCCGACGCCGTACGGGCGCGCTTCGTAGCTCGCGGTCAGCACCACGGCGCGCGGGCTCCGCGGGCCGACGAGGATCGGCTTGCCGCGCAGCGACGGATCGTCGAGCTGCTCGATGGCTGCGTAGAACGCGTCCATGTCGGCGTGGACGATCGTGCGCGGCCAGCGCGCCGGGATGCTGCTCATCGGGTGCCGGGCCGGCGCGAGCCCGCACGTCGGCGGCCCGCATCTTCGCCGGGCGCAGCGGGCGCGGCATCGTCGCCCGTGCGGCCGCCCGGCTTGGCCGCACGGATCGGCGCGGGAAACATGTCGTCGATCTCGTCGATCGAGCGCGGCCAGTCCTGCTTCAGGAGCCGCGACAGTGCCCGGTCGGCGAGCAGCCTTCCGTCCGTCTGGCAGCGCGGGCAGTAGTTCGTCTCGTTCGCCGCGTAACGGATCCGCTGCACCGCGGTGCCGCAGACGGGACACGGTTGGCCGTAGCGGCCATGCACGCTCATCTCGGGACGAAACGCGGTGACCTTCGTCGGGAACGTGCCTGCGTGCTGGCGACGGAGCCGCTCGGTCCACTCCTCGAGCGTCTGCTGTGCGGCGTCGAGCAAACGTGCGATCTCGGCGTCCGAGAGCCGCGACGTGAGCTTCACCGGAGAGAGCCTCGCGCGGTGCAGGATCTCGTCCGAGTACGCGTTGCCGATTCCGCTCAGGATCCGCGGGTCGGTCAGCGCGCGCTTCAACGTGTGATTCTCGCGCGTCAGCGCCCGCTTGAACGAATCGAAATCGGCGGCGTCGACCTCGAGGCCGCCGCGGTCGAACGCGGCGAGCGCATCCGCGCCGCGGACGACGTGGAGCGACGCGCGCTTTTTCGTGCCGGCCTCGGTCACGGAGAGCTCGCCCGACTCGAAGCGGATTCGTGCGGCGGTCTGACGCGAGCTCGACTCGGCCGGCGTGTCGCGCCACTGGAGACGACCGGCGATCATCAGGTGCAGGACGAGCGCGAGCTCTTGCTCGAGCTCGATCACGATCCGCTTGCCGAGACGCGAGACGCCGCCGACGCGAAGTCCCACGACCGCGTCGATCGGCGGCTCGGCCGTGCGCAGCAGGAACGGGCTCGTCAGTCGGACGGCGGTGATCCGGCGGCCGACGATGCGCTCGCGAAGCGCGTCGACGTAGACCGTGATGTCCGGCAGCTCCGGCATCCGCTCATTGCACGACCTTGTCGATCACGAGCTCGACGCTCGCGCCGTCGCTCGGCCGGTAGGTCGTCTCGCCGTAGAGGTCGCCCGCGGCTTCGAGCGGCTGGCCGCTCGCCGACAGCCGCGCGACGAGGGTCAGCTCCGGGAAATCGGCGAGCGATCGGCCAGGCAGCATCGCGTCGCGATCGCTCAGCACGAACTCGCCCGGCACGGCCGACGCAGGCGCGCGCAACACCGCGACCGGCGGCCCGCCGCCCGGCGCGCGGGCGAATATGAAGAGCGCCGCATCCGCGCCGAGCCCGCCGGTCGATACGTTGTCGCCGAGCCGTACGGCGACCGAGATCTCGATGCCGCCGGAAGCGGCGGGACCCGCGCCGTTGCCCTCGCCTGCCGGAAGCTGCGCGAGCTGCGCCTCGATGATCCGCGCGAGATCGTCCGGAACGATCCCGAGGCCGAGCAGACGGGTGAGGCGTGCGCGGGCCGCGGCGTTATCACCAAGGCCGAGCGCACGCTGTCCGCCGTACCAGAGCGCCTTCGGATTGTTCGGCTCTTCGGCGAGCACCTCCTCGATCAGGTCGCCGACCGGACCGACGATCGTCGTCTGATCCTCGAGCACATAAGCTTCCGCGAGCGAGAGCTTCAAATCGTTGTCGGGGGCATCGGTCCGGCGCCACGCTTCCTCGAACGCGAGCCGCGCGCGCGCATAATCGCCCAGGGCGACGTAGCTGCGGCCGAGGAGACGCCAGCCCGTAACGTCGTCGGGATTCTCGGCCATGCGCCGCGCGAGCTCCGCGACGAGGGCGGTTTCGTGCGACTGACGGGCGAGAAGCTCCGGCTGCCACGTGCGCACGGCCCCGTAGAGGCCGAACGCGATCGGCACGACGAGGAACGCGGCGGCGAGCCCCGTTACCGACCATTTCCCGCTCGCGCGGCGCTCGCGCCACAGCGGAACGAGCAGGAACGCGAGCGCGAACGCGGTCAACGCGGCCGCGCCGATCCAAAAGCCTGTCACGTGATCGAATCCTCGTCGAGCGGCCGCTGAGCCCTATCCTTCAGTATCCGCGCGAACGCGAATCCCCCGATCGCGAGCAGCGCGATCGGCCCGCCCCAGAGCGCCCACGTGGACGGCTGCAACGGCGGACGGTAGACGACGAACTCGCCGTACCGCGAGACGAGGAACTCGATGATTTCCTCGTCTCCGTACCCTTCCGCCATCTTCTGATGCACCTCGCGGCGCAGGTCCGCGGCGATCGGCGCATCGGAGTCCGCGATGCTCGTGTTCAAGCACTTCGGACAGCGGATCTCGCGCAGCAACGCGCGGTAGCGCTCGTTCATGACCGGATCGTCGAAGCCGTACTCGGCCTCGATTGCGAACGCGAGCGGCGCCGCGCACAACAGCATGAGCCATGCGATCAGCTTGACCATCGCTCACTCTCCTTCGACGAGCGGGCACGGCAGGCTGCCGCACTCCTCGGCGATCCTCGGCAGGAAGTCCCGTTGCCAGATCTCGGGCGTCAGCGGCGCGATGTGCTTGTGCAGGACGGTGCCGTCGCGTCCGATCAGAAACGTCTCCGGCGCGCCGTAGACTCCCCAGTCAATCGCAACGTCGCCGAGCGGATCGTACGCCGTCGCGACGTACGGATCGCCGAGCGTCGCGAGCCACTTCAGCGCCGCGTCGCGGTCGTCCTTCCAGTTGAGCCCATAGATCGGGACGCCGCTCGTGCGCGCGAGCTCGAGCAGGAAGGCGTGCTCCTGCCGGCAGCCGATGCACCACGTCGCCCAGACGTTCAGCAGCGCGACTTTCCCCGCGAAGTCGTCGCTGCCGACCTGCTGCTCGAGATTCTCGAGATCAGGCAGGCTGAACTCGGGCGCGGGCTTACCGACGAGCGGCGACGGAATGTAGCCCGGATTGAGATAGAGGCCCCGGTAAAGGAAGACACCGAGGACCGCGACGACGATGACCGGTATTGCGTAGCGCCACATCTTCAGCGTCCCTCCGCCGGCTGCACGCGCACCGTGCCCGGAGCGGCCTCGGGCGTACGGGCGACGCGCTCCGCCTGCTGCAGCCGGTACCGTTTGTCGGTGACGGCGACGAGCCCGCCGAACGCCATCACGAGCGCGCCGAGCCACAGGAAGCTGATCAGCGGCTTCACGCGAACGCGGACGCTCCACGCGTTGTCGCCGAGCGATTGGCCGAGCGCGATGAACACGTCGCGATGCAGAGCAGAGTCGATCGCCGCTTCCGTCATCGGATTGCGCTGCACGCGATAGACGCGCTGCTGCGGCCTCAGAACCGTCACGAGCTCGCCGTTACGCCGCACCTCGAACTCGCCTTCGACCGCGTCGTAGTTCGGACCCTCGACGTCGCGAACGCCGCGGAACGTGAACGCATAGCCGCCTGCCTCCCACGTATCGCCGGGACGCACGCCGCGGTCGAGCTCGGTGTCGAAGGCCGACGTCACGGTCGCGCCGAGAATGAAGAGCCCGACCCCGAGATGCGCGAGACACATTCCCCACGTCGCACGCGTCAGCGGCGCGCTCGTGCCGCCGCGTCGGAGCGAGCGCGTGATGGGATCGACGAGCGACGTGGCGACGACCCAGAGCCCGACGACGATGCCTATCGTCGACAGCACGGTTGCGGTCCCGAAGAAGAGCCACGGCGCCGTGATGCCTGCGACTGCCGCGAACACGGCGGGCCATTTGAGCTTGCTCCACAGGAGCGCCGACGGAGTCTTGCGCCACGCCGCGTGCATGCCGATGCCGAGGAGCGCCGCGAGGGGCAGCATCGTCATCAGGAACGTCGTGTCGAACCACGGCGGCCCGACGGAGATCTGGCCGAAGCCGAGCGCGTCGACGAAAAGCGGGTACAGCGTACCGAGCAGGACCGCGCCCGCCGAGACGGTGAGCAGGATGTTGTTCGCAAGGAGCAGCGCATCGCGCGACAGCGCCGTGAAGCCGCCGTCCGCGGTCAGATCCTTCGCGCGGACCGCGTAGAGCACGAGCGCGCCGCCGCTGATCGCGAGCAGCAATCCGAGGATGAAGAGCCCGCGAGCCGGATCCGATGCGAACGCGTGCACCGAGATCAGGATGCCGGAGCGCGTCAGGAACGTGCCGAGGAAGCTGAGCGAGAACGCGGCGATCGCGAGCAGGATCGTCCAGCTCTTGAAGAGCCCGCGCTTCTCCGTCACCGCGAGCGAATGCATCAGCGCGGTCGCGACGAGCCACGGCATGAACGATGCGTTTTCCACCGGATCCCAGAACCACCATCCGCCCCACCCGAGCTCGTAGTACGCCCACCAGCTGCCGAGCGCGATGCCGAGCGTCAGAAAGATCCACGGGCCCGAGACCCACGGACGCGTCCAGCGTGCCCAGTCCCGATCGAGCCGCCCGGTGAGCAGCGCCGTCACCGCGAACGCGAACGGCACGGCGAGGCCGACGTAGCCGATGTAGAGCATCGGCGGATGCAGCACCATCGCCGGATCCTGGAGCAGCGGGTTCAGGTCGTTGCCGTCGAACGGCACGGACGCGAGCCGGTCGAACGGGTTCGACGTGAGCAGCGTGAAGAGCAGCATGCCGGCGCTGACGATGCCGAGCACGCCGAGCACGCGGCTCGAGAACTCGAGCGGCTGGTTGCGGCCTGCGACGGCGACGCCGAGCGTCCACACGGCGAGGACCGTCGTCCAGAAGAGCAGCGAGCCCTCGTGTCCGCCCCAGACCGCCGCGAACTTGTAGAACGTCGGGAGCTGCGTGTTCGAGTGCAGCGCGACGAAGCGAACGCTGAAATCGTCCGTCAGGAACGCGTACGCGAGCGCGGCGAACGCGATCGCGCAAAACACGAACTGCCCGGCGGCCGCCGAGCGCGCGAGCACCATCCAGTGACGGTTGCCGATGCTCGCTCCGGCGAGCGGCAGCACGGCTTGTGCGAGCGCGAGACAGAGCGCAAGGATCAGCGCGAAGTGACCGAGCTCCGGAATCATTGGCCGCTAGCCGCGCGCCCCTTCTCGAGCGCTTCGGCGACCTCCGGCGGCATGTAGTTCTCGTCGTGCTTCGCGAGGACCTCCTCGGCCGCGAATTGCCCGTTCGGATCGAGACGGCCGCGCGCGACGACGCCCTGACCCTCCTTGAACAGATCGGGCAGGACGCCGGTGTAGCTCACCGGGATCGAGTTCGCGTAGTCCGTGACGACGAAGCGAACCGTGAGACTGCCGGGCTCGCGCTCCACGCTCCCCTCCTGCACCATGCCACCGAGCCGGAACGTTCGGTCGGTCGGCACCTGCCCGGTCACGACTTCGGTCGGGCTGAAGAAATAGAGCAGGTTCTGCTCGAACGCGCGCAGCGCGAGTGCCGCGGAGACGACGACCCCTCCGAGCACGGCCGCGACCAGCGCCATTCGCCTCTGTCTCGCCGTCATTCCACTTGCCTCACGGTCGGTTGTCGCCGCGCCCGCGGCTCGTCTGTCGTCCTCGCGATGCGCTCGAGCGCGCGGACCCGCGCGCGCCGCGCGGTCCAGATGTTCAGCAGAATCACGACGAGTGTAATGCCGTAGGCGGACCACACATAGGGCGCGTACCCGCCCATCGCGAGGAATTCGCTCATCTTGCCGCCTCCGCAGCGAACTGCTGGAGCCAGCGCGCGTCGTGTTCCCGTTCGACAATCTGGCCTTGCAGGCGGTTCAACACGAGCCAGCCGAAGCAGAGCGTGAAGCCGAGAATCATCACGAGGAGCGGCAACAGCATGTCGAGCGTGATCGACGGATTGTCGAACTTCGTCAACGTCGGCCCTTGGTGAAGCGTGCTCCACCACTCGACGGAGTAATGGATGATCGGCACGTTCACGACGCCCACGACGGCGAGGATCGCGCTGACACGGTCAGCCTTGTCTCGATCCTCGAACGATGCGCGGAGCGCCAGATACCCGAGATAGAGAAAGAGCAGAAGCAGCTCGAACATCAGCCGCGCATCGCCCCACTCCCAGTACGTGCCCCATGTGGGGCGGCCCCAGATCCCGCCCGTGACGAGCGCGAGGAACGTGAACGACGCGCCGATCGGTGCGATGCTGACCGCGGCCGCGTGTGCGAGCTTGATCCGCCAGACGAAGCCGATCGCGGCCGCAACCGCCATCAGCGTGTAGCCGAGCATGCTGAGATACGCGCTCGGGACATGGATATAGATGATCCTGACGACCTCACCTTGCAGGTAGTCCGGCGGCGCGATCACGAGCCCCCAGAACGCGCCGACGGCGATCGTGACGATCGCCGCCCAGCCGAACCACGGCCGAAGGCGCTCCGCGAGCCGATAGACGTGCGGCGGCGAGCCGAGACGATGGAACCAGACGGGTAATAGAGCCATGGTCAATCCAAGACGCCGCGGGCGCGCGCGAGTTCCGGGCGAAGCGTTACGGTAAGCCGCAATGTCATCGCGATACCCCGACGCGGAACGACGGCGCCGTTCTGGCCGCGAGCATTCCGCCGAACAGGAGCGGCGCGATGTAGAGCGCCGGCATGCCGGCGACGTAGATCAGCGTGCAGTACCAGGTCGCGGCCCCGGATGAAAGGTCCGCGCAGAAGCCGACCACGGCCGCCGACGCCCAGAACGCCGCGAGCGGCATCACGGGATTCATGCCGCCGCAGGCAGACCCGCGGCCGAGCACGAGCCCGGTCACGAAATTCGACAGCGCCAGCACGCCGCCGAGATAGAGCAGCGTGCCGAACGGCAGCTCCGGGATGCTTCGTGCGTCGATAACGAGCGGCTGAAGCCCGAGCAGTGTTCCGCCGACCCGGGCGGCGACGTACGCGGCGAGCCATACCGCGAGGCCGACTCCAAGCCACGTCAACGTGCGCACGCGAGCCGTGCCGAACGCATGGAAGAACATTGCGACGCTGACCCCGGCGAGCGCGCCCGCGAACCACCGACCGCCGCGCGTGCGCGCCTCCTCGACGAGGTCGCCCGCGATCGTCTCCGCACGGTCGGGCGGTGATGTGAGAGACAAGATACCCTGAGCAATCAGCGCCTTATGCATGCTTCTTCCGCAGGATGTGAAGTCCCTCGAGCAGGCTTTGATACGAGCGCTGGGCACGCTCGACCGCCTCGACGCCCTCGGCGCTCACCGAGTAATACCGCTTCGCGCGCCCGCCTCGCTCGGGCGTCGGCTCGCCGAGCCTCGATTCGACGAGCCCTTTGTGCTCGAGCCGATCGAGCGTCGTGTAGAGCGCGCCGGGCGTGGTGCTCCGTCCGGTCCGCTTCTGAATCTCTTCGCGAATCGTGACGCCGTAAGCGTCGTCGCCGAGACGCATGATCGCGAGCAGAACGATCTGCTCGAACTCGCCGAGATTCGCGTTGCGGCTCATTTGCCCTACATTGTAGGTGAAACGCTTCTTTGCCAGCAAGCCGCGCTACTCGATGCCGACGCGAAGCGCCGCGGCCACGGCGACCGGGCCCACCGAGAGCGCGAGCACCGCGAGCGCGGCGAGCAGGTAAAGCGGACCCGCGGTCGGCTCACCGTAGGCCGCAAGATCCGTCGCGCGTGCGCCGAATATCAGGAGCGGAGTCGCGAGCGGCAGCACCAACAGGCCGATGATCGGCCCGCTGTGCCTGATGCCGAGCGTCAACGCCGCGCCGACGGCGGACAGCACGCTCAACGCGGGCGTCGCGAGCAAAAGCGCCGCGACGAGCGTCGGCAGCGCGCCGTCGGGAAGCCTGAACGCGATCGCGACGAGCGGCGCGAGCGCGATCAGCGGCAGACTGCTGACGATCCAGTGCGCGCTGATCTTCGCGAGCACGAGGATGCCGTGCGGCACGGGCGACAGGAGCAGCTGCTCGAGGCTGCCGTCGTCGGCATCGTGGCGGAACAGCCCGTCGAGGCCGAGGAGCTGCGCGAGGAGCGCCGACACCCACAGCACGCCGATGCCGATCGTCCTGAGCGACGCGTCGTCGGGCTCGAGCGCGAGCGGAAACAACGACGTGACGATCACGAAGAAAAAGAGCGGATTCAGCACCTCGCTCGGTCTGCGGAACGCGAGCTTCAGGTCGCGGGCGACGATCGCGGCGAATGCGCTCATATCTGCGTTGCCCGTCAGAGCTCGATCACGAGCGTGCCCGGGCGGGTCAGCTCTTTGGGCTCGTGGGTCGCGACGACGGCGCAACCGCCGTCGTCCGCGTGCCGGCGGATCCAGTCGAGCACGAGATCGCGGCCCGCCGCATCGAGATGCGTCGTCGGCTCGTCGAGAATCCATAGGCGTGCGCCGGCGAGCTTGAGGCACGCGAGCCCGAGCCGGCGCCGCTGCCCCGCCGAGAGATTCCGCGCGAGCACGTCGAGCCGCGCGTCGAGCCTGAGCTCCTCTGCGGTCGCGTCCGTGCTCGCGGCCGCGTTCCAAACGCGGCCGCAAAAGTCGAGGTTCTCGCGGACCGTGAGCTCGCGCTTCAGGCCGTCTGCATGTCCCCGATAAGCGATCTCACCGCGCCGCTCGGCAGGCAGGGTCCGAACGTCTTCGCCGCACCACTTCACCGTGCCGGCCGTCGGCAGCGCGAGGCCGGCGAGGATGCGCAACAGCGTCGTCTTGCCGGCGCCGTTCGGACCGACGACGAGTGCGATCTGGCCGTGCCGGACGGAGAAATCGAGGCCTTCGAACAGGCAGTGCTCGCCGCGCCAGATCGCAAGTCCGTGCGCATCGAGCCCGGGCTGGTCGGTGGCGGTGCCGCGCTGATCGGCCGGCATGAGCGGCCCGCTTTCGATCACTATGCCCTCTTTATTACAGACGTTTATATAACGAACTTCAAGTTAAATCTCGTCTCGACCCACCATCGAGCGACAGCCGGTTCAAGCGGATCGAATCGGGGCGGCATACGTTCGAGCCCCGTGCGGCATTCGGCCGTTCGAGACGCGGGGCGAATGATACGGGATTCGGAGATGAGGAAACGAGGCGGCGATGCGCCGCCCCGTCATCCCGGCGGCGCTCCGCTCAAAAGCTCCACTGAACGCCGACGCCGAAGCTTCGGCCGACCTTCTGCCGCAGCACGGTCGCCGTTCGGCCGCTGCTACCGACCTGCTCGAAGACTCGCTCCTCGTCGAGGAGGTTGTCGAGCTCGACCTCGAGCTCGAGCCTGTCGCTCGGGAAGTATTTGTAGACGATGCCAAGCGAATCGAACGGCTGCTCGAAAGCGTCCTGATTGCCGCCGGTGCCGGCATAGAAGATGCGCTCGCCGAACGCGTTGTAGTTCAGATACGCGCTGTGCCGGCCGTTCGCGGAGTCATAGCCGAGCGTCGCGTTCGCGATCCATTTCGAATGTCCGGCGAGCCGGCGCGTCCGGTTCGTGAGATCGGTCGCGAGCCTCGTACCGAACGTGAGCTCGGAATCGCTGACCGTCAGGTTCCCCGCGAGGAACATACCGAGCGGCAACGACTTCAAGCCTTCGAGCTCGACGCCGTAGACCTTGCCCGACTCGGCGTTCGCAAAGCCGAGCACGACGTCGTCGTCCGTTCCGGCGGATCGGATCTGCTCTATCGGCGCGTCGATGTCCTTATGAAAGAGCGAGATCGTGAAGTTGTCGCCGCGCTCGTAGTAGAACTCGGAGCGGATCTCGAAGTGGGCGATCGGCGACGACTCGAGCAACGGATTCCCTTGCACGCGCATCTCGAGCTCCGGGTCGATATAGACGACTCCGGCGACCTCGCGCAGATCGGGCCGAACGACCGTCTCGCCGTAGCCGATCCGAATCTGATAGTCGGCCGAGCCGAGCAGCCCGGTGCCGTCGAAGGTGAGCGCGAGCGACGGGAATATGTCGTCCTCGTCGATCGCGAGTCGACGCTCGGGATTGTTGATATCATTCTGCAGGTTTCTGACCCAAGTTCCTGTGTAGTCGAGCAGATCGACCGGCAGAACCGCCTGCTTGTACTGCTCGGCGCGCGCGCCAACCATCAGCCGCCAGCGATCGAGCTCCATGTCGACCATCGCGTACATGGCATCGACGGTCTGGGCCGCGATGTAGCTTTCGGTGCCGAACTGTGAGCCGAGCGACAGGTTGAACCCATGCTCGACGCGGAGGTTCCGCGGATCCAGCACGTCGGCCGGTGTGCCCCGGAGGTGCTCGGACCGCACGCCGACCGAGTTCAGGTTCACGTAGTGCTGGCGGTAGTCCCTCGCCTTCTCGCTGCCCCACCAGCCGGCCGATACGGTGAGCTCCATCCGCGGAAGCGAGACCGGGAGCCGCACATTGCCGCCCCAGCTCGTCTGCTCGTCGTCGAGCTCGAGGAACGAGAATTGGCCGGCCGAGGTCGACGCGAAAAGCTGCGTCGAGACCGGTAGGCCCGCGTCGTCGAGCAGGGCCGTCGCCTGGAAGCGCGCCTGATTCGGAATGTCGGTCGTCGCTTCGCTTTCGGAATAGAACCAGTCGAACGAGAGATTCTCGAGCAGCGTGTCGGAAAGCACCTTCGAGACGAGGGGCGTGTCGGCAAACGTGTGCTCGCCCGAAAGCTGGGTCAGGACGAGCTCGCGCTCCTCGAGGCGCGTCGAGTACTGAACGCGCTGATCCGGAAACTGGATGTTCGTATCGAAGCCGCGGCTGATCGCTGCGATCTCCTCGTCGGTTCGGAGCACGTAGTGATCGAGCCGCAGCGAGTGCTCCATCGCGTAATCGAGGCCGATGTTGATCGATCCGACGGTGCGCTCCTCGTAGCTCGTGCGCTCGATCTCGACGAAGTTGACGGCCGGGTTGCCCACGCCTTCGCGATACTGGTCCTGGTTTCGGTATCGGTCGCCGTAGTTCGCGTTGAGCAGCACGCCGAAACGCCAGACTTCGCCGAGCTCCCAGGCATTCCCCAGGGCGAGCTTCCCGCCGAAGTCCGGATCGAGCGACCGTCGACGCGGGGTGACGCGCGTGTCGAGACTGTCGAGCAGGCCCTGATGGATCCTCCGCGCGTCGTCGATCGTTGCCGTGGAAGACGCGGGGCTGCGCAGCGTCCGGAAGATGTTCGAGATGCTGATGTCGCCCCGATAGGTCGCGATCGCGTCGGCAATCGGCCGAGGCAAATTCGACCCCGTCGCATCGAATACGAGCCCGTCCCCGTCGCTGATTCCGTTGAAGCCCATGCCGATCTCGAGCTTCGCGACGACGTCGTTCGGAATGCTGGTCGTCCGGATGTCGATCGTGCCTCCGCCGAACGCGGCCGGCACGTCGGGCGACGGAGATTTCTGGATTTTCACGGAGTCGACGATCGATGTCGGAAAGAGGTCGAGCGGGATTACGCTTCTCGTGAGCTCCGGTGACGGCACCGCTGCGCCGTTCACGAGCACCGTCGAGTAGCGTTCCCCGAGTCCTCTGACGTACACGAACTTCCCGTCGAGCAACGTGAGGCCCGGGACACGGCGCAGCGCCGCGCCGATGTCCGGGTCGCCGGCCCGTGCGATCACGTCTGCGCCAAGGAAGTCGGCCGACACCGGCAAACGAAGCCTCTCCTCGGCCAGCGATTCAGCTGCGCTCTGCAGCCGGCCGACGGCGAACACCTCCTCCATCGGCGGCAGCTGCGGCGGTGGGAGACTGCCGAAGTCGTTTTGGCCGTGCGCGGACGCGCCGGCCAGGACGGCGGCGACGGAATACGGTAGCGAACGAAGGCGCTTCGGTTTGCTTTGGGTATCCATGGTTGGGCTCTGGGAATGCGATTGCCGAGGCGCGGGTCGCGGCGACGCCTGTCGACCCGCGGCGACGGAGGACTGCTCAGGGCATGAGCGGCTCGGTCAGGCCGACGGTCCAGCCCTCGAGCCAGTCGTCGGCAACGGAGGTGCCGCCGAGGAACGAAGGCGTCTCGAAGAACGGCGCGACCGTCGAGACGTCGAAGAGCTGGCCCGTGCCGCCGGGCGACGTGGTGCCGCTCTGGTCGAAGATCTGCGCGCCCGTCGAGTCGGTCAGCAGATCGAGCGTCCGATAGGCGCGCGTGCCGACGCCGCCGTCGAGGAGCATCGCGGGAAGGTTCGTGTCGACGACGACGTTGTTCGAGTTGTCGTTAGCCGGCACGTCGGCCGTGCCGCCGCCCGCCAGCCAGGCGGCCAGGTCGAAGCCGGCGTTCATGGAGTCGGGAGCGACCTTCAGCGGTTCCGAGCAGGCGATGACGTTGCTCTTCGCGATGCTGATACCCGCCTGCGCGGCATCGATCGTCTCCGGGCCCTCCGTGTCCTCGAGCTCGAGGCACTCGTGGCTCGCCATCGCCAGGTCGTTCGACGTGACGATCGAGTTGTAGAGCTCGAACCGTGCGCCCTCGCGGAACAGAAGCCCCTCCGCGTCGCCCTTCGAGCTCGGATTCGTGCCTGCGTTCATCGAGACGTTCGACGTCACGCACGTCAGGTTGGAGATCCGCAGCAGCGTCGGCGGCGTACCGCCGTCGGAGCGATTCGTCCCCGTATTGTCCCCCTCGATGCAGCGGTTGCTGCCTGACGTCTGCACGACGACGGCATACTGGATATTGCCCGTGTAGCCTTCGGAATAGTCGATCGAGTCGTCGCCGACGTTGACGGCGACGATGTGATCGAGATTGACGGCGCCGCCGAACATCTCGAAGCCGTCGTCCTGCGTCGTGTAGACCTGGA